>JAKPPP010000130.1 GCA_029547265.1 Bacteroidota bacterium | reverse complement strand
ACCTAGTAATATGAAAAAATTAACTAACCTATTGCTGATTATCTCCATAATCACAGTAACCTTCTTATCTGCTTGCAAGCCAAAAAACCTCAACAATGCGGTTAGCGGTGATGCTGCAGCTAAAGCTTATGTTGCGCCCGGTAAATACGATGAGTACTATAACTTCGTATCAGGTGGATTCAGTGGACAAATGAGTGTCTACGGATTGCCATCGGGACGTTTACTTCGAGTAATTCCTGTATTTAGTGTAGACCCTGAAAAAGGATACGGCTACAGTGAGGAAACAAAACCAATGTTAAATACTTCTCATGGTATTGTTCCTTGGGACGATTTACATCACCCTGAACTTTCTCAAACAAATGGTGAGATCGATGGTCGTTGGATATTTGGTAACGCGAATAATACTCCGCGCGTTGCTCGTATCGATTTAAAAACATTCCGCACTTCGGAAATTATTGAGTTACCAAACAGCGCAGGAAATCACTCTTCACCATTTATTACAGAGAACACAGAATATGTTATTGCAGGAACTCGCTTTAGCGTACCGGGTGATGATGCAAATGGTGATGTACCTATTAGCACTTATAAGAAAAATTTCAAAGGTTATATCAGCTTTATCAGTGTTGGTAAAGAAGATGGTAAAATGGATATCGCTTTTCAACTTCAATGTCCCGGAATTAATTTCGATTTAAGTCATGCAGGAAAAGGAAAATCACATGGTTGGTTCTTCTTTAGTTGCTACAATACAGAACAAGCTAATACTTTATTAGAGGTAAATGCCTCACAACGTGATAAAGATTTCATCATGGCAGTTAACTGGAAAAAAGCTGAAGAATATTTAAAAGCCGGTAAAGAAAGAAAACAAGCAGTTAAGTATGCTCATAATTACTATAATGAAACAACACATACTGCAGTTTCTGAAATTAGAAATGAAGTAACTATTCTTGACACTAAAGAACTAAAAGACATTTGTTACTTTATCCCTTGTCCTAAGTCTCCTCATGGTTGCGACGTAGATCCTACGGGTGAATACATCGTTGGTAGCGGTAAATTAGCTGCACTAATTCCGGTATTCAGCTTCGACAAAATTCAGAAAGCAATTGCTGATAAAGCTTATGAAGGTGATTACGATGGAATCCCTGTAATTAAATACGACGCTGCTTTATATGGTGAAGTTAAAAAACCCGGCTTAGGACCTCTTCACACTGAATTCGATGGTAAAGGAAATGCATATACTTCATTCTTTGTTTCTAGTGAAGTAGTAAAATGGAATATCAAAGATCTTAAAGTTCTTGATCGTGTGCCAACATTTTATTCAGTTGGTCACTTATGTATCCCTGGTGGAGACAGCAGAAAACCTTCTCCGAAATATTTGATTGCATACAACAAAATAACAAAAGATAGATACTTACCTACCGGTCCTGAATTAGCTCAAAGTGCCCAGCTATATGATATCAGTGGAGATAAGATGCAACTTATACTTGACTTCCCAACAATCGGTGAACCGCATTATGCGCAAGCAGTTGCTGCCGATGTTATCAAAAATAATTCAGTGAAGTTTTTCAAAATTGATGAGAACGCTAATAAATATGTATCGAAAGGAGAAGGAACAACGAAAGTAGTTCGTGAAGGGAATAAAGTACATATCTATATGACGGCAATTCGTTCTCACTTCTCTCCTGATAATATTGAAGGAGTAAGGTTAGGTGATGAAGTTTACTTCCACGTAACTAACCTCGAGCAAGATTGGGATGTTCCGCATGGCTTCGCAGTTAAAGGTGCAGTGAATGCAGAATTGTTGATTATGCCGGGAGAAACGCAAACATTAAAATGGACTCCTGATCGTGTAGGAATGTTCCCAATGTATTGCACCGACTTCTGCAGTGCATTACATCAAGAGATGCAAGGGTATTTAAGAGTTAGTCCCGCAGGAAGTAATGTACCTTTAACATTCAGCACAGGCACAAACATGCCTAAAGAAGAAGCTGCA
>JAKPPP010000111.1 GCA_029547265.1 Bacteroidota bacterium | reverse complement strand
CTTTGCATAGCTATACCGGTTTTAAAGATTCTGGTAATCTAATGTTAGCACGGGTGGAGAGACTCGAACTCCCAGCCAACGGTTTTGGAGACCGCTACTCTACCAATTGAGCTACACCCGTAGTTGTTTATTGTTACTCCTACCCTACTAGAACTCATGCCCTAATTACGAGTTTGTAACTCACTCATTTCAACAGCTCATTTTCATGATAAATCCCGAATAGCTTATTTCGAATCGCTATCGGAATTTTTGCTGTTTTATTAATTCAATGAACTACTTAATTCTTCAATTAGGAGAAGGTTTATCCTCTCTTTTTTGCTCAAATTAAGCTCACTTTTTAAATAGGTGCGTCCCGACCATTAGATCGGGACACACCAGAGTAATTAGTATGTTATTAAGAAATGATCTCAGTAACCTGACCAGCACCTACTGTACGGCCACCTTCGCGGATAGCGAAACGTAGACCTTTATCCATAGCTACCGGTTGAATTAATTCAACTGTGATAGTTACGTTATCACCAGGCATAACCATTTCACGTCCTTCAGGTAATGTAATTTCACCTGTTACGTCAGTTGTACGTAAGTAGAACTGTGGACGATATTTTTGGTGGAAAGGAGTGTGACGACCACCTTCTTCTTTCTTCAATACATAGATCTCAGCTTTGAACTTCATGTGAGGAGTGATTGAACCAGGTTTTGCGATTACCATACCACGACGGATATCAGTTTTCTCAATACCACGTAACAATAAACCTACGTTGTCTCCAGCTTCTCCACGATCTAGGATCTTACGGAACATCTCAACACCTGTACAAGTAGAAGTTAACTTCTCAGGTTGCATTCCGATAATTTCAACAGGATCATTTGAGTTGATTACTCCACGCTCGATACGACCTGTAGCTACTGTTCCACGACCTGTAATTGAGAACACGTCTTCAACCGGCATAAGGAAAGGTAGATCAACTTGACGAGGAGGGATTGGAATATAAGTATCAACCGCTTCCATTAATTCAAGGATTTTCGGCATCCAAGTTGCATCAAGGTTTAATCCACCTAATGCAGATCCACGGATGATTGGTGTGTTATCACCATCGTACTCATAGAATGAAAGTAACTCACGGATTTCCATTTCAACTAAGTCAAGTAATTCCGGATCGTCAACCATGTCCACTTTGTTCATGAACACAACGATTTTAGGAACACCAACCTGACGAGCTAATAGGATATGCTCACGAGTTTGTGGCATCGGACCATCTGTCGCAGCAACCACAAGGATTGCACCGTCCATCTGAGCAGCACCAGTTACCATGTTCTTAACGTAATCGGCGTGACCTGGACAGTCAACGTGAGCGTAGTGACGGTTTCCCGTTTGATACTCTACGTGCGCCGTGTTAATTGTAATACCACGCTCTTTTTCTTCAGGAGCGTTATCGATAGAGGCGAAATCCCTCTTCTCTGCAAGACCTGATTGAGCAAGTACGTTGGTAATTGCAGCGGTCAGAGTGGTCTTACCGTGATCCACGTGTCCAATCGTTCCGATGTTAACGTGCGGTTTGGAGCGATCAAATTTCTCTTTTGCCATTTTATTAAAGGTGTTATTAGTATTTGTTTTATTTAAATATTCGAGTTGCGAGCCAATGACCAGGATCGAACTGGTGACCTCATCCTTACCATGGATGTGCTCTACCGACTGAGCTACATTGGCATGAATTTGCGTTGAACGGCTGAGGTCAATCAGACCGAAAGGGTCGCAAAATTAAAGAATTTATCTCTAATTCCACCACCCGGTCAACAATTTATTTTTACTTTGGAGCGGAAGACCGGGCTCGAACCGGCCACCCTCAGCTTGGAAGGCTGATGCTCTACCAAATGAGCTACTTCCGCTTATATTTAAAGTGTGTCAATCTTTCACTCAACTTACTAATTTTCACTCTCTTACGCCTCCGACACAACCTTATTCAAAGAACTTTGGCGCCGAAGCGCCTGTCATAAATTATCCCGACCTTCGGGATTTTTGTGGGGAGAACAGGATTCGAACCTGTGAAGACGTATGTCAACAGATTTACAGTCTGTCCTCGTTGGCCGCTTGAGTATCTCCCCTATGCCATTTTCAGAATCAGTAAACCTTTTGGCCCCAAAGCAGAAACGGGATTCAAGAAACCCGAAAACTCCCGCTACGGAAACCTGTTAAGCCAACTCTAAATTTATTTAGAGCCGATGGAGGGATTCGAACCCCCGACCTACTGATTACAAATCAGTAGCTCTGACCAGCTGAGCTACATCGGCTTGATATTCAAGGAACTATATAGATACCCCGAAAAAGGGACTGCAAATGTAGTGAATGATTTGACTGAAACAAGCGGTAAGCGAAAAAAAATGCAAAAAAGTGGCGTTTTTAGGCAGGATTTTTAATAACTTATTCATTTTCAATAAATCTTTTTTTCATGTTTTCTTCGGTAAGGCGGCACCGACAGTAAAAAAAACGGGGATTCAGCCTCCGCTGAACCCCCGTTTTTATGTTTTTTAGGCGTTTTTCACATGCCTCTCGACTTTTCTTTGTGCTTTGTGATCTGTTTTCTTAAGGCTTCTACCGCATTGTCGGTGGCTTCTTCAAACGATTTGCATTGCTCACTGGCAAACATCGTTTTGCCCGGTGTGTTGATTTTTATTTCTGTTATCTTGTTTTCTTTATCTGATGACTTGTCTAATCGAAGAAATACTTCACTATCGATTATGTCTTCATAGAACTGGTTTAGTTTGTCAATTTTCTCTTCTACAAAGTCCAATAGTTTGCGGTCTGCGTCGAAATGAATTGATTGCACCTTAAGTTTCATAGCTATACGATTTAAAATGTGATTTTATGCTTTCGGGAAGGCTTGCTTATATACTTCCTTAAGTTTTTCTATAGAGTTGTGAGTGTACACTTGTGTGGCGGCCAAACTACTGTGTCCCAGTATTTCTTTTATGGAGTTGATGTCGGCGCCGTTGTTTAACATAGATGTGGCAAAGGTATGCCTGAGTAAATGTGGACTTTTCTTTTTTCCGGTTGAGACCTGCCTGATTTTTTCTTTTACTATTCGGTAAACGAAGACAGGGTACATTTGGTTACCACTATTGTCGGGAAAAAAATAAGGATGGTCGGTCCCTTTTTCCTGCATAAATTGCTTTCGTTTTTCGAGATACTTTATAAGTTCATTTTTAAAATTCAGCGTGAGCGGTATCTGACGTACTTTATTTCGTTTTCCCAATACCGTTGCCGTTAAACTGAAGAGGTTTACATCGGTTACTTTTAATCCTATTAATTCCGATAAACGTACTCCGGTGCGATAAAAGAAATCGATCATTACATAGTCGCGGAATTCTTCAAATGTCCCTTCCGAAAAATCTTCTTCCAACAGTTTCTCCATTTTGCGATCATCGAGAAATTCAGGCAACTTTTTGGCGACTTTCGGAGCTTGCACTTTTAACATCGGACTACGCTGAATCACTCCCGTTTTTATCAAATATCGATAGAATGTACGAAGGGTTGTGACTTTTCTCGATACCGATCTTGCATCCATCCCTGCTTCCATCATCGAAACAATCCATGATCGAATAATGAGATGCGAAGCTTCTTTAGGCTCTTCAATTTGATACTCAGAATGTAAATAGGATGCATATTGCTGCAAATCGGTGCCGTAGCTCGTCACCGTATGCTTCGAAAAACGCTTTTCAACTTGCAGATAGGAAATGAAACGTTCAATATCGTTCACCAGCGCATTTTTGATATACCGTAAAAATACAAATATTTAAATGTGAACGGCCCAAATCGAAAAATATTACCGAATTCTGATGCGATTTTCGGAAATATTAGAAAAAACAAAATCCTGACCCCTAAAAGGGATCAGGATGAATATCGTAAATACGAACTGCTTAAGCCTGGAATTGAGCTTGCAATTGCGTACGGTATACTGCTTTCTTAATTTCAGTACGACGACTAACCGATGGCTTTTCAAATGCCTGACGTGCACGTAATTGTTTGATTACGCCTGTTTTCTCGAATTTCTTCTTGAATTTCTTTAACGCCTTGTCGATAGTTTCGTTTTCCTTGATAGGTACAATGATCATGATGACTTTTACTTTGGGAGTGCAAAATTACAACAATTACCGTAATTTCAAAATGTTTTACCTTTTTTATTAGAAAAAGTTGCTTTTGATTGTGAATTA
>JAKPPP010000097.1 GCA_029547265.1 Bacteroidota bacterium | reverse complement strand
TGAACCAAAACAGGTTATTCATATTAATTGTCCGCCCCCAAATAGAGAGTATCAAACAAACGTATGAAAAAATCCAAAGTCCGTCTGGTAGTGAATATAAAAACCATGAAGGAAGTTTGTTTTTATGAGGCATAGTAAAATCTCTTATGTTAGCTATTACGTCAGTCAACATTAGTTTGTCAAACCAATTGAACATTAACAACGTGTCAGTCCGAAAGCAAATGTAAATCAAACTGCCAATTGTCAAGGTTGTAATGTGCAATATTATTTGTTGTCGTCTCATAAAATTTCTGCTAACTCTCTTATAGAAGCTACTTTTTCTCTCTTATACAACAAAAACCGCCGGCTTGAGGATAAAATATAGCGTCTATACAAATATATTGATTTTTATAATTGGTCGAAGGGCGATACTATGTTTTGTATCATTCTGGTGCTTACATGTGTGTAAATTTCTGTAGTCCTACTGCTCGAATGTCCCAATAATTCTTGAATGTAGCGTAAGTCTGTCCCAGCTTCTAATAAATGTGTTGCGTAACTGTGCCTCAACCAATGTAACGAGACTTCCTTCTTAATTCCTGCTTTTCTTACTGCCTTCTTCAATACTAATTGTAAACTCCTCTCATCATATTGCATCCCTTTTTCCTGTCCCTCAAATAGCCATAATTCCGGTTTATATCCTCGATAATATTCTCTTAACATTTCAAGTAATTTTAAACTCAATGGCACTATCCGGTCTTTCTTTCCTTTTGATTGCCTGACATTTATGATATTTCGTTTCGAATCTATATCTCCAATTTTCAACCTCAATAACTCTCCCCGCCTTAACCCACAACTATAAATTAACGACAACATGCATTTGTGCTTAATATTTGTCAGTGATTCTAATATCATTTTCACTTCTTGCTTGCTCAATACCGATGGCAATTTATGTTCTCTCCTTGGCCGACTTATTCCCTCAATATTTAAACTGGTATTCCCCATTAACTTGTAAAATAGTTTTACCGCATTAATTACTTGATTTTGATACGAAATTGAATGCCCATTTTTAAATATATACTCATGGTTGAATTGCTCTATATGTTGAATCGAAATATCCGCTTCTTTTACATTATTAAAATGCTTGAAAAATACTTGTATCGCATCCGAATAAACCTTTAAAGTATTTTCACTATATCGCCTGGATTGCATCTTCTTTTCAAATTCAATTATTAAAGATGATTTTTCTTGATTGTTTTTTGCTTCCATGTTAAATTGTTAACGAAACAAATCTCTATATCCTTATCCTCTTTACCCGTTTTCAAACGTTTATCTTTTACCCCCCCCCTGCAGTAGAGTCGACATAGTCCATTTCAAAAAACAATTTCCGTTCGACACACTGCAGGGTACCGCAAAATCTGCCCCCTTTCGACTTCGTCGCACAACCCGCATCGCGAAACCCTAAAGTAGAGCTGAAAAAGCACACTTTAGCGCAAGTCTCGAACCATGAAGTAGAGCTGAAAAAGCACACTTCATGGTAACCTTTTAACCAAACCCGCTTTGCGAAACTTCGAACCTCGAACTTCGAACGTAAAACCCGAGAATTCCCTATCTTCGCCTGCCAAAATGTCGCCTAAGGCATACATGGCAACATTTTTGCCTTAGGCGCCCACTACAAAATGAAGATAAAATTCCCTTTTACGGGCAAGAGACGTGTCATGAACCAGGATCAAACAAACCCAACCGAAGAACAAAAAACTGATCAAAATCCAGCCGATGAGCTAAAACTTCAGTCTGAAGTAGAGGCTTCAGAGCAAATGCCTATCGAGGAGGACCCGATTGCCAAACTGACTGCCGACTTGGCAGAACAGAAGGATAATTACCTCCGTCTTTATGCCGATTTTGAGAATTATAAAAAACGTGCACTAAAAGATCGTTCCGACCTTATCAAATCGGCCGGCGCTGATACTTTAGCAGCCCTCCTTCCTGTGCTCGACGATTTCGATCGCGCTATGAAAGCTATGGAAACAGCTGCCGATAGCCCTGTTAAAGAGGGAGTTACGCTAATTCACAATAAATTAATTTCAACTCTCGAACAACGCGGCTTAAAAGTGATGGTCGCTATGGGTGAGGAATTTAATGTGGATATGCATGAGGCTATCACCAATATCCCCGTTGCCGATGAGGCCCAAAAGGGTAAAGTGGTTGATGTACTCGAAAAAGGTTATTATTTAAATGATAAGGTGATCCGCTACGCTAAGGTGGTAGTCGGAAATTAATAAGTCATGGCAAAACGCGATTATTACGAAATTTTAGGAGTAACAAAAGGTTCTTCTGAGGCAGATATCAAGAAGGCTTATCGTCAGATGGCTTTGAAGTATCACCCCGATAAAAACCCGGGTAACAAAGAGGCTGAGGAGCATTTCAAGGAAGCCGCTGAGGCTTACGAAGTATTGAGCAATCCCGATAAGAAAGCTCGCTACGATCAATTCGGTCATGCCGGAATGGGTGGCGCTGCAGGTGGCGGCTATGGCGGTCAGCATATGAACATGGATGATATCTTCAGCCAGTTCGGTGATATCTTCGGTGGTGGCGGTAATCCGTTTGAGAGTTTCTTCGGTGGTGGCGGCGGACGACAAGGCGGCGGACGCAGAACTGTAAATCGCGGAAGCAACCTTCGCATCAAAGTAAAACTTACACTCGATGAAATTGCACATGGAGTCGAGAAAAAAATAAAAGTTAATAAAGCTGTAGCTTGTAATACTTGCGGCGGATCAGGTGCGCAAGCAGGATCAGGTGCTTTTCATACTTGCGGTACTTGTAAGGGCTCAGGACAAGTTCGTCGCGTGACGAATAGCTTCCTGGGACAAATGCAAACTATCACTACTTGTCCGACTTGTAACGGCGAAGGACAAACGATAGCAAGCAAGTGTAAAGCATGCCACGGAAACGGTACACAACAAGCCGAAGAAGTAATCACTATCAACATCCCTGCAGGTGTTGGAGAAGGAATGCAACTGACGGTAAGCGGCAAAGGAAATGCTGCTGAACGCGGAGGAATTCCCGGTGATTTATTAATCGTGATTGAAGAAATTCCGCACGACAATTTAGTACGCGACGGAGATCATTTGATGTATGATTTATATATCAGTTTTATCGACGCAACATTAGGAACATCAGTAGAAATTCCTACACTTGAAGGCAAGGCAAAAATTAAAATTGATGCCGGAACACAAGGAGGAAAAGTATTAAGACTGAAAGGAAAAGGAATCCCTGCAATTAATAGCTACTCAAGAGGAGATTTAATGGTTAACATCAATGTATGGACACCACAACAACTCAGCTCGGAAGAAAAGAAAACCTTAGAAAAATTAAGAGATTCGGAGAACTTTAAGCCGAAGCCGGGGAAGGGGGATAAGAGTTTCTTTGAGAGGATGAAAGAATATTTCCATTAATATGGGATTCAAAAAAATATCGGATACTTCGTTAGACGGAAAATTTAAAATCCTCATTTACGCTCTGTAAACTCCGGTTTTAAATTTTCCTTTGGCCTCGTCTGCGATATTTTTTTGAACCCCATTCGTACTGATAGAGATTATCGGACACTTCCTTAAATGAAAAAGTTTAAATCCTCATCCAGTCACAACGACGGGACTCCGGTTTTATTTTTTTTTGGCCTCGTCTGCGATATTTTTTTGAACCCCATTCGTACTGATAGAGATTATCGGACACTTCGTTAAATGAAAAAGTTTAAACCCTCATCCAGTCACAACGACGGGACTCCGGTTTTATTTTTTTTGGCCTCGTCTGCGATATTTTTTTGAACCCCATTGGTACTGATAGAGATTATCGGACACTTTGTTAAATGAAAAAGTTTAAATCCTCATCCAGTCACAACGATTGGGAATCTGGTATTAAATTTTCCTTTGGCCTCGTCTGCGATATTTTTTTGAACCCCATTGGTACTGATAGAGATTATCGGACAAATCGTTAAATGAAAAAGTTTAAATCCTCATCCAGTCACAACGAAGGGACTCCGGTTTTATTTTTTTGGCCTCGTCTTTGAAATTTTTTCTGAACTTCATTTGTTTTGAAATAGATTAGTTAATACCTCCTCAGTCGATGTATGTAAAACACAAAAAGCGTTATAAGATTTTAAATTGAATCTTGTTACGCGTTTTGTTTTAAAATAAGATTTACATCAAACATGAAGTTCTTTTTAATGACAAACAGAATTGATTGAAGATAAACATTAGCATAAACCCATTCAAAAAACGCGCCTGCCACCATCGGCGCTAGCATCCATCGGCGCTAGCATCCATCGGCGCTAGCATCCTTTTAAATCCTTTTAAAATCCTCTCATCTGCTTGTCCCAATGGGGTGTTCACCTCGCCGAATGGCGAAATCCAAAATCCAAAATTCATTTCATCCGCGTACTTACGATTTCTTATTCGTCGAAATGCCGGCATAAACCCATTCAAAAAACGCGTCAGCCACCATCGGCGCTAGCATCCTTTTAAATCCTTTTAAAATCCTCTCATCCGTGTTCACCTCGCCGAATGGCGAAATTCAAAATTCAAAATTTCTTTTTATCTTTCCTCCCCAATAAACTTTTATGCGCACAATAACTCTCGATAGTACTTTTGAAGAATACGAATCATTAGAAAAATTACCTGAAGCGGATCAGCTATTGGTAGAAGAAGCAAAAAAAGCTGCCGATGATGCCTATGCCCCCTACTCTCATTTTCATGTCGGCGCGGCAGTTTTACTCGACAACGGAAAAGTGATTCGTGGTAACAACCAAGAAAATGCTGCTTACCCTTCCGGACTATGTGCCGAGCGAGTGGCCTTTTTCGCAACCGGCGCCCAGCATCCCGGTGAAAAAATTAAGGCTATCGCAATCACTGCCTATCCCGAAGGAAAAAAGTTGCCGTCGGTGCCCGTGAGCCCTTGTGGCGACTGTCGTCAAGTAATGGCTGAATATGAGCAACGCTACGGACAAAATATTCGCCTGATCATGGAAGCCGGTCAAGGCAAATACATTGTTTCTGAGAGCGTTAAGAATCTATTGCCGTTCTTGTTTAGTGCGGACAGTATGTTATAAGCTAATTTCTTAGTTGATTTATCTCCTATAAATCGGGGTGGATTTCCATGCAATTCAACTAGATTTTCGACTCCGTTTTTAATCCCCAAAAGGCCCTCCTAAAAACTGACAATTCTCAGTTTTGTATTCTCGTTTCGCTTATTTTTGCGAAACAATGGAAACAACTACATCCAAAGCAAAAAAGAGCAAGCTGAAATTCAGCAGTGAGATGTACCTGAAATGGTACGAAGAGATGCAGTTAATGCGTCGTTTTGAAGAGAGAGCCGGACAGCTATACGGAATGCAGAAAATTAAAGGATTCTGCCATCTATACATCGGACAAGAAGCTGTTGTAGCAGGAGCTATTTCTGTCCTTAAGCCCGAAGACAACATGATCACTGCTTACCGTGAGCATGCGCATGCACTAGGGAAAGGAATCACAGCTCGTGAAGTAATGGCCGAATTATACGGTAAAATAACAGGCTGCTCGAAAGGGAAAGGCGGATCGATGCACATGTTCAGCAAGGAGAAGAAATTCTTCGGCGGGCACGGAATCGTTGGAGGTCAGATTCCTCTAGGAGCGGGATTAGCCTTTGCTGATAAATACAACAACACGGGATTAGTAACAGTTTGTTATATGGGCGACGGTGCTGTTCGTCAAGGAGCATTGCACGAAGCGTTCAACATGGCGATGCTATGGGAATTACCTGTAGTATTCATTGTAGAGAACAATGCTTATGCAATGGGAACTTCTGTTGAAAGAACATCGAACGTACACGAGCTTTATAAACTGGGCTTAGCTTACGACATGCCAAGTTATCCTGTTGACGGAATGAGCGTTGAAGCTGTTCACGAAGCAATGACGATGGCTGTTGATCATGCTCGCGCCGGTAAAGGTCCTATGTTTTTAGAGATGAATACATATCGCTACCGCGGACACTCTATGAGTGACCCTGCGAAGTACAGAACGAAAGAAGAAGTTGAAGGATACAAAGCGAAAGACCCGATCGAAATGGTAAAAGCTACCATCATCGAAAACAAATTCGCAACAGAAGAGCAAATCGAAGCAATCAACGCTAAGATCAACGATATCGTTGAAGACAGTGTGAAGTTTGCTGAAGAATCGCCTTATCCAGATGCATCAGAGTTGTACAAAGATGTTTACGACCAAAGCGATTACCCTTACATTATCGAATAATAACTAACGTTGATGCATATCCGAATTCAGGAATGCAAAAGAATATTACCCAAATTAAACTGAAGAAATGGCGGAAATAGTCAGAATGCCGAAGATGAGTGATACTATGACAGAAGGTGTTGTAGTGAAATGGCATAAGAAAGTTGGAGATGCAGTGAAGAGTGGTGAATTAGTTGCTGAAATCGAAACCGACAAAGCAACAATGGAATTTGAAAGTTATAGCACCGGAACTTTATTATTTATCGGTGTTGAAGAAGGCAAGGCTGCTCCTGTTGATGGCATTCTAGCTATCATGGGTAAAGCCGGTGAAGATTATAAAGAACTATTAGCGTCAGAACAAGCAAAAGATGCGGCGGCTGCTGCACCGGCAGCTCCTGCGCCTGCACAACCTGCGGCTCCGGCACCTGCACCTGCTCCTGTTGCGACTCCTGCTCCTGTAGCAGCTGCTCCTGCTCGTCCCGTTGCTACTGCTTCAACGAGTAGCGACGATCGCATGAAAGCATCGCCTTTAGCGAAACGCTTAGCAGAAGAAAAAGGAATCGATCTTGGCATGTTAAAAGGATCGGGAGATCACGGGCGTATCGTTAAACGCGATATCGAGTGGTTTAAACCTGGAACATTTGTACAAACTGCTGCCTTCGCTCCTAATGCTGTTACTTCAGAAAGTTTTGAAGAGGTAACGGTATCGCAGATGAGAAAAACTATTGCTCGTCGCTTAAGCGAAAGTATGTTTACTGCTCCGCATTTTTATTTGACAATGGATATCGATATGGATGCCGTTGTTCATGCACGTGAAAGCGTAAACCAAGTAGCATCTGTAAAGATCTCTTTCAACGATTTCGTAGTGAAAGCAGTGGCAAGTGCATTACGTCAGCATCCTGCAGTTAACTCATCATGGTTAGGCGACAGAATTCGTTATAACAACCACATCAATATCGGTATTGCAGTAGCTGTTGAAGACGGACTATTAGTTCCTGTTGTGCGCTATGCGGATAGCAAAACACTAACGCAAATCGCTACCGAAGTAAAAGCATACGCTCAGAAAGCAAAAGATAAGAAATTACAACCTGCAGATTGGGAAGGAAACACTTTCACCATTTCTAACTTAGGGATGTATAATATCGAAGAATTTACTGCAATTATCAATCCTCCTGATGCATGTATCTTAGCCGTAGGCGGTATCAAACAAGTTCCTGTTGTTAAAAACGGAATGGTACAACCGGGCAACGTGATGAAGGTAACACTAAGCTGCGATCACCGAGTTGTCGATGGCGTAGTAGGATCTAAATTCCTCAATACGCTAAAAGCATTGCTGGAAAATCCGATAGTGTTGTTAGGACAAGGGAATATTTAAAAAAAAGCCTCGCGGAAGCGGGGCTTTTTTTTGGTTCAAAGTTCGAGGTTCAAAGTTCGAGGTTCGGCGAAGCCGATGGCGAGTGCTTCTAATATTTGGAGTCTAATTAGGAGAAATACTGACGACAAGAACGACTTGTGAAAAATAACGCGTCAATCGAAATACGCATTGCGAAACTTCGAACCTTGAACTTCGAACTATCAACTATAAATCCTCTCCACCGCCTCTTTATTATTCTCCATTATCACTCTCCTTTTCAAACTCAATTTAGGTGATAATTCGCCGGCGTCGACAGTCCATTCGCGAGGAAGAAGTTCTATTTTTTTGATGGTTTCGTAGTTGCCTAATGTTTGATTTACTATCTCCACTTCTTTCATGATGCGGTCTTTGATTCGAGGAATTTTAATTAACTCAGCATTCGAATCGGGAATTTGAATTCCCTTGCGTGTGCACCATTCCAGTAAAAACGGAAACGACGGCACTACTAAAGCCGCAGCAAAATTTTTCCCCTCTCCTACTACCATCACTTGCTCTATAAAACGTGATTCCTTCAACTTATTTTCGATATGTTGAGGTATGATATACTTCCCTCCCGAGGTCTTGAAGATTTCTTTTTTGCGATCAGTAATTTTCAGATAAACGCCATCTTCAAATATTCCGATATCGCCGGTGTGAAACCATCCTTCACTGTCGATTACTTCGGCTGTTAAATCGGGACGCTTATAATATCCTAACATCAAATTAGGACCTTTACACAAGATCTCGCCATCTTCGGCTATGCGCACCGTTACCTTATCGAGCAGCTTACCTACGGTACCGAATTTTAGTCCGCCGGGTTCTAAAGTATTCACCGATACCACCGGACTAGTTTCTGTTAATCCGTAGCCCTCTAAAATCGGGATTCCTGCTGCCCAAAATACGCGAGCTAAGCGTGGTTGTAATGCTGCTCCTCCTGACACTGCTGCTTTCACCTTTCCACCCAAAGCTTCTTGCCACTTGCTGAAAATCAACTTGCGAGCAATGGCTAACTTTTTCTCATATACCCAACCGTTAGCACCATTAGTTTCATATTTCAATCCGAGGTCGAGTGCCCAGAAGAATAATTTCTTTTTGATGCCTGTCAGTTCATTTCCCTTATTCACAATTCTATCATAAACCTTCTCAAACAAGCGAGGCACACAACCGAAAATTTCAGGTTGCACTTCTTTTAAATTATCTGCTACTTTATCGATACTCTCAGCATAATATACCGACACACCGAGGTAGAAATACAAATACGTCAATACTC
>JAKPPP010000091.1 GCA_029547265.1 Bacteroidota bacterium | reverse complement strand
GATGGATGGATGAATTCTGTTTTATATGGAGGTTTATCGATGCATGCTCAAACGGGACGCTTCTTTGCGAACCTTTCAGCATTGCCTCAATTGTCGAATTTGCATAAAACAGATTTTGCTCCGGGTAATATGGATCTCGATGGCGGACAAAAACTATCAACTCGTTTAATCATAGGATATAGCTTCTAATGAAATATTTCCTCTCTGTTTTTATTGCTCTATTGGTATTTGGTTGTTCTCCATCCTTGTATAAGCCCGATGTGGCTGATGCTAAGCTTCAGGAATCGCTTCTTGCCGGTAGGAAGATCTACGTCTCTCGTTGCAGCAATTGTCATAATCTGCATTTGCCAAAGGAATTCACTAGTGAAATTTGGAAGAAGCAAGTAGATTTAATGCAAGTACGAGCAGGAATTTCTGATGATGAAAAGAACTTAATCTTGAATTATCTGCTTTACGACAAGAAATAGTAATTTTAACGACTTATATTGATTCAATGAATAAATGGAAGTCGCTATTATCGGGAGGTGATTTAAGGTCGATCGGACAAAGTAACGAGGTTGTTCGATTGATAACATGTCAGGAAGATTTTGATGCGGTATTTGCTTTTTTATTTGACAATAACCGTCTTCTAGTTATGCGTGCTGCCGATGCCCTTGAAAAGTGTTCATTAGATCATCCTGAATACCTGACTGCACATAAAAAGGAAATTCTTCAATTGTCGGCTGACGTTACACATATTGAGTTGAAATGGCATTTGGCACTTTTTATCGCAAGATTGCATCTTTCTAACGCTGAAGCTGATTTAGCCTCATCGTTTTTATTTGAATGGCTGAGTAATAAAAATGAAAGTAAAATCGTTAGAGTAAATGCCTTGCAATCAATTGCGGAGTTGTCGAAAGATAACCCTAAGTTAAAGAATAGGCTAATTAAGTTGTTGCCGTCCATTCTTTCAGAACAAATCCCTTCCTTGAAAGCCCGCATTAAAAAATTGAAATTGTTGTGATTTTTTGTAACTTTAATGCCTGCAACTAAGTACTATAATTATTCTGTTTTATTCTATGAGAATATTGATAATTTCTTTGTTTTTATTGTCGGTACAGTTGGGTTTTTCTCAATCCGAGAATCCGGACTCTGCTGAATTCGGTGGAGCTTATCCTTTACAACTGAATTCAGAATCCGTTCCTTGTATTACATCCGATCAATATGATGAATTAGAAAGGTCTACTCAAGAGAACTTAAATCATTTGAATATTTCGAATGATCGCACAGCCGTTACGTTATTTAGTTGGCCTTTAAGGATGGCTGCAGGAATGGATGATTGTAGTTATTATGGAATAACTAATTACCTCGATCAGGATAATACTAGTGGCTTACTCGATTGGAATTGTGGTGCTGTAACTTATAACGGACATAAAGGAACTGATATCTGCACTTGGCCTTATCCCTTTTTGAAAATGGATAGCAATAGTGTTGAAGTAATTGCCGCAGCTCCGGGAACGATTTTGAATAAAGTGGATGGTAATTTCGATAAGAATTGTGTCACGAATTCATCAACTCCCAATTATATTTCTATTCTGCATGCCGATGGCTCTGTAGCACACTATTATCATATGAAGAAGAATTCGTTGACAACTAAGTCTGTTGGACAATCTGTTGTTACCGGCGAATTCTTGGGAATTGTAGGTAGTTCAGGAAATTCAACTGCACCGCATTTGCATTTTGAAGTGTGGAGTGGATCAACAGTTTCTACCTTGAAGGATAGCTACGCAGGTGCTTGTAATAGTCTCAATTCAAATTCATGGTGGATTAATCAAAAGCCTTATACAGAACCTGCTGTAATACATGCTTCGGTGAATTCAGCGGCTCCTGTAATTCCTGCTTGTCCCGCTACTGAAACTCCAAATCAAGATACTTGTTATTCATCAGGAGCTTCAGCAAATTTTGTGATCTTTATGAGGAATGAAACGCCTGGGACTACAGTGAATATGAGAATTGTCCGTCCCAATGGCAATACCTTTACTAGTTGGACGCACTCTTGTACGGGAAGCTATACCTTTTCATATTGGTACTGGATAAAAACTTTGCCGAGTCAAGCAGGAACCTACATATTCGAATCAGTTTATAATGGTGATACGTGCAGATCTACCTTTAGAGTTAATTGTTTTACGGGACTGAATTCTCTAAATGATAACGGTTCAATATCCATATCGCCGAATCCTTTTAATGAATC
>JAKPPP010000052.1 GCA_029547265.1 Bacteroidota bacterium | reverse complement strand
GTCGTCAATCGCATACGTCAGGGGAAGAAAGTAATCGTCCATGGCGATGGTAGTTCGCTCTGGGTTCTGACGCATCATCGTGATTTTGCCAGAGGATTTCTCGGTTTATTAGGAAATCCAAAAACAATCGGCGAAAGTTTTAATATTACCTCCGATGAATTGCTGACTTGGAATCAAATTTTTGAGATAATTGCCGAAGCGGCTGGCAAGCCAGCGCAGATTGTTCACGTACCGTCGGAAGTCATTGCCAGATATGACACCGAATGGGGCGATAGCCTGCTGGGCGATAAGATGCACAGTGTCATTTTCGATAATTCCAAAATCAAACGTTTTGTGCCGGACTTCAAGGCAATCATTCCTTTTAAGCAAGGTGCAAAGGAAATTATAGAATGGTATGATGCCGATCCATCCCGAAGAGCCGTTGATGGAAATTTTGACCGATTGATAGATAAAATCATTCGCCGATTTGAGGCGTTTAAATAATAATTCTATGTCCTTAAAAGGCTGTAAGCTGAAGTCCTTTAGAGGATTGTTAATATATCGTCGCTCTCTATTCGCATTTTGAACCGTTTTCTAATTGAGAGAGAAAGCGAAGCGATCGGTTAGAATTTAGTTCCTCCAATAGTTTAGAGTTCACGAAGAGAAAATTAGAAGCAGAATCCTAAAATTCCAATACGATTAATTGTCTTGATTTCTGATGATTTTGGCAATAATATTAATCTGTTATTTTATAGATCAAAACACTTAGGATTATTTTTTATCTGATGAAATAATTTGAGGGAAGCGATGAAGAAATTAATAGTAGGATTCTTGTTGTTATTAGGCTTGCGTGAGATTGGGTTATCCTCTTTAGCAGGATCACAAGTAGGGGCATCTTGGCTATTCACCGACTTTAAATGGTATGGGCGCAATTGGAGTAGGCTTGCCCTCTGCTGATATTTATGCCGGATATTTTAATCAAAAGAATTCCCCGATGCTTGCGTTGGGGTACGAGAAGGGATAACTTTCATGCATGAGCGAACATATAATAAAAGGTCACAACAAAACATTATTACTTTACCATCTTGTATTTCCTGTAAAATATCGCCGTGGTGTGATCAAGGAAGAATTAGGTGAAACAATAAAGGCAATAGGTTTGGAGATATCAGAGAGGTACGAGATTCACTTTGTTGAAATAGGAGCAGATGAAGATCATGTGCATTATATGGTGCAGAGTGTTCCGAAATTATCAGTGACAGAGATAGTGACGACAATCAAGAGTATAACGGCTAGAGAGATATTTGAGCGTCAACCGGAGATAAGACAGCAATTGTGGGGTGGTAATTTTTGGACAAGTGGATATTATGCAAATACGGTTGGGAGATATGGGAATGAATTCTTGATACAGCAGTATGTCAAGGAACAAGGGAAAAAGTATGATCGGATATATCGAGGACAATTGACAATGTTCGAAGGGCTGTCCTGATCGTTGATACCCCGATGCTTGCGTCGGGGTAGTTTATTAGATAGCAAAAATCGTTTAAACAAAAAAGGAGACGTTAATAATGTCCAAATATAAAGTACTAAGTGAGCGTAAGTATAAAGCAGGGTATATCGTTAGAGAAGAGCTGATTGGTAATTACGCTGATGGTTCTGGAGACATTAAAATGAAATCAGCTTATACTCCAAATGGTGATTATATTGGAGACCCAAAAACTGCTTATTTTCTTGTTGTAAAAAAAGGAATAACTCCAGAAAAATCAAAGCCACAGCATAATGTATGTTCAATTGGTTTTTCTGCAAAAGAGAACAAATGGTATGGCTGGAGTCATAGAGCTATATATGGGTTTGGAATTGGTGATGTAGTTAAAAAAGGTGATTGCATAGCAGGTTATTTGCCTATTGGATTCAAAGCTAAAACAATGGCGGATGCAAAAGAAATGGCAATAGCATTTGCAGAGAGTGTGAGGTGAGAAAATGAAACTATTACTGAAATTAGATTATGATGGTAATCCGTACATTGTCTTAGTAAGCCATAAATCAATAAGCTTAGAAGGACAATGTATCGAAGATGAACTACTTGAGCGTTTTGTGGAATTAGCATTTAGAAATGGTGTTGAAATTAAAAACGAAGCAGATTTGGATACGAGAGTTGATTATGCCTCTATTAGAATCAAAAAGCCAGCATAGTATTATAATGTCGGGCGATAAAAG
>JAKPPP010000051.1 GCA_029547265.1 Bacteroidota bacterium | reverse complement strand
TTACTCTTACCTTGTGGGCTGATAAGCATCACCATGTTCACCTTATTGTAACTGTTGAGTACTCGCTCATGTACGGTACGCTCGGAGTCGCCTTCGAGGTATGGGTTGTAAACGCTGTATCCTTTGCTCTTGAGTTCCTTCTCCATAGCGGTATAGAGTTCTCCGTGCGGGTGGGTGGGAGAGTAGATGAGGACTTTCATGCGAATAAGGTTAGTTCTAGTGCTCTTGAGTTTGCCAGCCTGCAATATTCTTTAACTATCTCGCTACCAACAAATCTTCTCGAAAGTTTTTTACTTACTACTGCTGTGGTTCCGATACCCATAAACGGATCATAAATCAAATCGCCTTCGTTGCTAAATGCTGTTATTAGTTCTGCAACTAATTTTTCGGGAAACGCTGCGCTGTGGTTATTGGCTATCTGTTTTTCTCTTTTTATCCTTAAAATATTATTCATTTCGCCTCGTTTAAATTTAGCATTTTGAATTGCTCTTCCTGCTTTTTTATCGCCCTCTAGTATAAGAATAACCTCATAACAACTGTTCAATACTTGTTCGTGCATAGCTGGCTGTCCATGACCTTTATCCCAAATAATAATATCTTTGATATTACAATTAAAGTCGCCAATTATTTTAAAGAACGCTTCTTTGCTACCAGTAACAATTTGAAAGTTATAACAAACAATTTTTGAAACTCTTAGTAGCTGGCGTAACACTTCGCTATGTAATCTATAAAAATAATCAATAGGAAAATCATCTGGGAAGTGTTCGTATTTCTTACTAAAATGTTCGCTTTTTTCTCTAGTAGTATATTTGCCGTTCCTTACTCGTGTTCTCATATTGTACGGTGGCGAGGTTACCACCAAATCAATGAACTTATTTGGCATGCGCTTCATCGTTTCCAAGCAACACTCATTATATATCTTGTCTAGTTCCATACTATTCAGTTACTACTATGCTCACTCCTCACGCTGATCTCGGTTTCAGATGAGTGAATGATGGTTAGAATATAATCCGAGAATATACTATAAGCGATATGCTCACGCACAGGACTAATCGGTGCTCGGTAGGTCTTACAGAAGGTAATACGATCACCGAAGCAGTCGAAGTGGTGCACCGTACGCTTACGGATGGGTGGGTAGTGGCGGGGTCGGGGCATTACCATTTGTATTGAACTCGTCGTGTTATAGGGTCTTGACGTTTCTCTAACGTCTTATGAATTAATTTGGTGCTTGTCTTGAGCGCTAAGTTAAACCGCTTATCGGAGTATGATTCTCGGTTCATCTGCGAGAAGGCAAGGAAGCTGTTGTATAGTGTACTCATATCGGTGAAGTCGTTAATGACATATCCAATGAACCAAGCGTAGAACTCATCTCCATAACTTGTGCTGATACGCTTCTCGATACTGCTATCACTTTCTAACATATTAGGCACTCCGTCACGTAGATATAAATGACAAAAATGTAACATCGAAGTATAAAACTTATTCCACTTCTCTGAAGTCCATCCTTCGAATAAATATTCTTTTAGATAATCAACAGGTGTCCTTGTTTCTCCAAAGAACGAACTAAACTCTAATAGGTACTGTCTTCTTTTTGCGGCTGCCGATTCGTTGTTGATTGTATAGTTGGTGGTTATAAGAAACTTCGGACTGTCTTTGTACGGGATATAAATCTCGTTTTGGTTCTTTTTCTCGATTGCTAATCCGTCCGTTAATTTACTAAAGAATTTCTCAAAATCAAACTGCTTGGCGGTATCTTGCAATAATATCAGCTTATCTCCAAGTGCTACCCGTTGGAATGCAAAGGTCTTGCTTGCATCAAAGTTCTTTCCGTCAACGCTAACTGACTTAACCATCTTACCGATAGCGGTCGTTAATAACCCTTTTCCTGTACCTCCACCTGCACTTGCTTCGTTCGTTTCCTCGCCGAAAATCACACACCTCGGTTCGGTTGGGTCTTTGTAGTCATGTAGCAGGTACCCTATAATTCTACAACAGTACTCGTAACGAGCTTCTTGCTTATTGTTAATTGCTTCTAAGAAAACGTTAAAGCTAAACTCATCAAGGTTGTTAATGTCTAATTCTAAGTCATGGTCAATGATACTCTTCTTCCAAACTACGTTTCCTCGAATCTCACTATACGGCACAAGTTCTACTCCTGCTCCTACTGATACCCTTGCTACCTTGTTCTTAAACGGAAAGTAAGCTGTTTCTTTATCACTTTGCAATATAGTCACATCGGTATATTCCAAGAACTCCATCTGATCGTCACTGAATAACTGCTTGCTCTGCTTCTGAATCAACTCCATAAGGTCGTCACGCTGTATCCCATCAAATACCAAATCCAAGCTCTCAATGTACTTCTTAATCTCATCTTTAATATCGGTCATCTCAACCTCTTCGATAATACCACCGCTAACTCTAACATACGTAAACGACCCGTTCTCCATACGAAACCTGTAAATATCCAACTGACTACTTATAAAGTCAGTAAACTTATTCAAGTGAATCTTAATAATCGGCTTCTTACCTTCCTTGTCGGGCGGAGTAATCGTCCAAAACTGCATTACGTTCTTGCCTTGGTTCGCCTCATAATCCTTCAATACTTGTAATGCCTTCTCGGTAGATAGCTGCCCGACCTTCTTGATAGCATCGATAATACTGTCATCATCACTCTCATGCCTCTTCATGGAAGCTATCTTCTTCACATACTTAGGGTCGATAGCTACACGCTCTTTACCAAAACCGTTCGCCAACAAATCCTTCGCACACTTCGCCCAATCCCCGTTATGGTTCAACTGACAATACACCCCTACCTGACTATACGCTTTTTCTTCCGAAAAGCAAGTACTCGTACTAAAACACTTGAAGGTCTTAAACTCGGTCGAATAGTTCCCGCTTGACTTAGACTGCGAATCGCCAGGTCGCTTGAGTTGAATCCTGTGTCCTCGTTGTCCTACTACTGTCCATCCATGCTTAACTAACTCGGTCAAAGCATCACCCCTATTATTATAATCCTCAAAAGGGCTCTCCACAAATTTACTATCATCAAAGTTCCGTATCCGCTTAGGCACGTTCACAACCTCATCAAATACCTCATTAAAACTCTTAGCTAAGGTTATAATCAAATCCTTCTGCTGTGCCGTAATAACTACAGGTACTCTTGCTTTGCTTACAAAAGCATAACCCGCCGTAGGCGGTGCTACACAGTACCCTCCTTCCGCCTTAGTTTCAATAAGCACCTTGACCTTCTGCATCGGATGAGCATCCAACTCTGCTTTAGTAGCATATCTTCTCGCTAGCTTGGTATTCCCTATCACATCTCCGTCCACCCGATATATCAAATGATACCCATTACTTGGTGTCTTAACGATTACCAAAACGTCAAATAAAGCCTTGTCGTGCGTTTTTATCATCTCGGAGTACTCTTCCCATAGCTTACCCGTCAAATCGTACTTACAATCAATATCTATCATCTCCCTGCCACCACTAACAACTCCTCCTATTGTTGCTATTCCGTTCGCTTCCTTAAAGCTACTGCCAACCTCATCCGATGTCATCAGCGTTTTCTTGTAACGATCCCACGAATCAATGGTCGGTATCTTGTCCTTGACAGGAATAACTGATACCCCTTGACCTAAATACGCTAATGCTTCTTTTATCATTTTACTGATTTATTGATTTCGAAGGGTTCGAAGGGTAGTTTAACCCCTATATTCCCTTATATACCTTATTTTACCCTATTTTAATAAAAAACAGAGTTTTGTTGTTAAAATTAAAGAAATCAGGCTTCGAACCCTTCGACTCTCTGATTATCAATTAGTTAAACCCTTCGAATTAGGCTTCAGTAACCCTTCAGTAACCCTTCGAAAATAGAAAATGATAGAATTTAGGTTATTTGGAAATATCTCTCCGAAGCCTAAAAACAGCGTTCCGAAGGCTTGGTGAAGCCTAAATCGAAGCATTAGGCTTCGGAATTATTGATGATGTAACATAGTTCGTTGTTTTCATCGATGCCGATCATGTATGGACGCTGACCACGAAGGAATCCAACTACCTCTTTTCGCTTAATCATATTACGCAAAGTGTAGTATTTTATGCCCGTTAATCGTTCAGCTTCCTTGACCGTAATGAACTTTTTTGGAGTAATTTTCATTTTCTTATCTGTTTAAGAAGGCAAAAATAGTAACAAATCTGATTAAACCAAATAAAATGTAATTATTTTATGTTAAAGATTATAAAACGGGGTAAAATAAAGTTATATTTTTGAGGGTATTTTTTCGAGTGGAGGCA
>JAKPPP010000038.1 GCA_029547265.1 Bacteroidota bacterium | reverse complement strand
GAAGATGGAATACTGTTGGTTTGGGAATTCTACTGGTCAGAGAATGACATACAAGTAAATATTCATAGGGAGGTGATTTTTCTTAACTTTATAGAACATATACAAAATGCATCTTATCTCACCGAAGATTCAATTAATTGCTTTGCTGCTGAAATTGGGTTTCATGCTACAAATTTTAAAGTTGATAATGGAAGACAAATAGTTTATATACTCCAAAGGGAACTGTTCCTAACGGCAGCTAACAGCAAGCAAGGCAGGATTGGGGCGGTCTAGCTTTTCTTTCTTCTTTCCTTTCATCGGCTTTGGATTCTTAATCCATACGAAGTAACTTTGAATTCCCCCAACCCCGCCTGCTTGCGGCCCGTTGGCGGATAAATGTGTAGGAATTCACCTGCGTAACTCAAGGAAATCCAAAACAATTTCACATTTGATAAATTTAGCATTGAATGCTTCGCAATCTTTACTGAAATGTGTTGCGTAAGTTCGGTTTGAATGTGTTGCGTAAGCTTTGTTGGAATGTGTCACGCAAGTTTTGTTGTAATGTATTTCGCAAGTATGGTTGAAATAAGTTTCGCAAGCTTTGTTGAAATGCATTTCGTAATTGATGTTGCAAAGTGTTTCGCAAGACTTATTGTAATTATTTGCGTAAGTGCAGTTGAAAACTATTGCTTAAAATTTATTAGGAATAGTCTAGTAATATAGCTTGTTTCGTGTTACGTGAACTTTGCTTGAAAAGTATTGCGCGAGCCTAGATTGAAAAGAGTCGCATATTTTATTAGCTATTTAATCCAGAACTTGGTGATCAGGAAAATTATTAGCTTTAGAATTTGTGCTGTTATCAGATTCATTATTGAGCGAAGAATAAGATATTAAGCTTTTTGGAATCGTCCTCGCGATGACGATTCCGGTCCACATTCAGCCGCCAACACTGCCTAAGCGCAATGCGGGCGAAGTAGCTTTTCGATCGTTTGGTTCTTTAATTATCTTTCGTACTTTTACCAAGCTGACGA
>JAKPPP010000027.1 GCA_029547265.1 Bacteroidota bacterium | reverse complement strand
CTCATTTTCATGTGACCGAAGCGGGATTAACAACTAAACATTTTGTTGATTGCGGAGGTGTAATTCGCACTGAGAAAAACATTTCTTTTCAGCTTTGGGTAGCCAACGATACCGATCATCGTTTATCGCCTTCGAAGCTTGCAGGCATCATTCAAAAATCAGCCGCACTTTGGAATAACGAAGACCTCGATATTGAAATCGAGTATCAAGGTAATACTATTGGTCGCTATGATGTGATGTTCGAGAACAAACATTTTTCATTACTCAACAAACAAACCGATTGTTTAGCGAAAGATCATTGCGGAATTCCAGTAGAGAAACTAAAAGTACCTTTAGCCCAATTACAATCTACGAAAGAAGCATGCTGCACCCCCGGTGGAGGATGTTGTTAATTAAATTCTATTTTTCCTATGAAAAACATTCTTGTTCTTTGCACCGGCAATAGTTGTCGCAGTCAGATAGCAGAGGGATATTTACAACACTTCGGTGCTGATGCCGTAAAAGTTTACAGCGCCGGAGTTGAGACTCACGGAGTGAATCCTCGTGCCATTGAAATCATGCGCGAAGATGGTATCGACATCTCTCATCACACTTCGAATCTAGTTGATGAATATATCGATATTCCTTTCGATTTAATCCTAACGGTATGCGATAACGCTAAAGAGCGTTGCCCGTATTTTCCTTCGAAAGCTGAGCGTATTCATTATTCATTCTCCGACCCTGCCAAAGCTACAGGCACGGAAGAAGAAATTAAATCCGAATTCAGAAAGGTGCGTAATGAGATAAAAGAATACACGCAAATAATAATGCATGCGATGCTCGCTGAGAATTAAAGTGCTATTCCGAATATAACGGTCTTGCGTAACTGAAGTGTTTGTCCTGTTTTCAAAGCAGTCCCAGGCTCCATTTTATTCATCTGATATATTTTCTTTTGCTTCACACCAAACTGTTGAGCAATAGAACGCATAGTATCACCTTCTTTCACGGTATAAGTTGTTACTTCAGCTCGTGCTTTTTTAGCTTTCAAAAAAACGATATCACCTTCGTGTAACAAATCATTTTTATCGGCTTCGTTGAAGTCGAGTATTTGCCATAATTCGAGATTATACTGACGAGAGATCTTCAAGTAAGAATCGCCTTTCTCTACTTTCACAAAAGGAACTTTGTTGATAGTTGCTTTCCCTTCAAAATTATTAAACACTGCAGGGCGCGTCGGAGAAATTTTATCCTGTTTTATAGGAGTGCGATGAGGACGAGGTTTTTCTTCTGTAGTTTCCTTAGCAACAGGCATCGGATTCCCGCCTTTATCGAGTTCCGATAAATTATAACGTTCAATCAAATCGATTAGCTTATGAGCATACTGAGGATTTGTAGCATAACCTGCTTTTTTCAATCCGTGTGCCCAACCTTTGTAATCGGTAATATCTAATTCGAACAAAGATTTATAACGATCGCGGCTGCGTAAAAAATTACTATGATCGTCGTACGACTCTAAAACAGATTTATACTTTCTGAAACATTCATTAGGAGCATCATCATCTTGATGATAGGTTGGTCCGTTCCACTCATTATGGCATTTCACTCCGAAATGATTATTCGCTTCTTTCGCCAACGGACTATTACCATAATCGGATTCATACATCCCTTGAGCCATCGTGATAGAAGCAGGAACTCCGGTTTTCTTCATATCCTGCAATGCAGCGTCTTTAAACTTCGCGATATATTCTTCGGGAGTCATGCGTGTATCCGACTGCGCCTTCACCGAAGTAAAAATGCATAGTACTGCCAACAAAAGAAATCTCAAATTTTTCATAGCTGTAAAATTAGGGTTAGTCAACAAGCACTTCTCAACTATTCCCACTAGGAAATCAACATTACTCTGTTAACTATGAAAAATGGCTATTTATTTTACAGTTCCAAGGGCAAACAAGCTCTTTCTCATCGTTGTGCTGCTATTTTGTCCTATTTAACATCATTTGGCTCCTTCAATGATAGAAATACTGGAGTAACCAAAGTCCTCTTCCAACGCGCTGTAGCCGCGCGACGGCGCTGGCTTTTTCCTGAAGTGGAAGAATTTAGCCGCTGTAAATTTTTTAGCGGGAACGATTTCAACTCCAACGGAAAGAAACAAACTCGCCCTGAATCGTCTCCTGCGTCGACGCTTCATGTCTCGGGCAGTGTTTCTTTCTATCGTTTCCGTTCTCATCGTTCTATCCGCAAAAATTTAAGGCGGACGATTCGCTTCGAATAGAGATACAGATATACCGCTTCAAAAATTTGTCAATACTACGAAGGAATGTAATTCAGAATTTAAAGTAATAAGAACGGAGAATTTAGAGATCTTATAATTATTAAATCGCTTTTACATCTGCACTCGATGTAAAATTCTTCCGGGTATCTAATTTTTTCAAGATGATAAAGGGATATTAGAGACGTTAAGACTGCAAATATTGCATTCCTCCGGTGTGGATCATCAAGACATGGCTTCCGGATGGAATTTCACCGTTGATGATTCGATGGTGCAAGGCGTAAAACATCTTACCGGTATAAATGGGCTCTACGGGCACCGACGATTTTATGCGCATCATCGACACAAAAGCATCCAGTTCTTTTGTCGTCTTGGCATATCCTCCAAAATGATAATCGTGCAGAATTTTATACTTCGGCAAATCGCTATTCTTTTCTTCCGGCATTGCAATCATTTTTTCGAGTTGATCGTCGAGGTATTTCTCGCCCTTCAGCACAGCCACTCCGGTAACACAAGCATCGCTTTTCAGTCCTAAAATCAATCCCGCCATAGTTGATCCCGTGGCAATAGGAAGCATAATCTCGTTATAATTTCCCGTACAGTACACAGCTATCATCTCGCAACCTTGAACTCCGGCAGCATTACTTCCACCCTCGGGAATCACAAATGACTTGCCAAACTGATTAAAAAAACCGGGCACTAATCCGTCGCGCAGCTGACGATACAACATTCGGTCGACCGACACAATTTCAACTCCCGTAGCTCTCAAACGCTTTAAAGTCACGCTTTCGTCACGGTCTTCATCGCCTCTCACCACAGCAATTAATCGTTTTTCGGGCATTTCAGCCTTCAACGAAGCAAAAGCAGCCAGGTGATTAGAATAAGCCCCTCCGAAGGTCACCAGCGAGTCGTAATTGTTCGATAAAAAATGCTCGACATTGTGCAACAACTTAAAATACTTATTTCCCCCTCTAAAAACATCCCAAGCATCGAGGCGCAAGACCTCCACGGTAACACCGGAATTTTCCCATCCGGGCAGCACTAAGGGCTCGATGGGGGCTGGCGGTAAAAAAGGGGGAATCATTCTGCAAAGATGAAATTACGGGCTGAGAATCGGAAACTTTCCGACAAAAATCATATCCCCGAAAACTTTATTCCGTAACCATTTGTTATTAGCCCACATCTACATCGACAGTCGAAGGAGCTAATGATCAGCATCTTATATCGTCACAATAGTACTTCTCAAAGAAACTCCGAGAATATTGATCATGCCTAACGGCAGACGAGCGGGCAGATGAATCGATTATCATTCAAAAAATCAACCAATTTTACGAAATTTGCACTATGGCTTTCACCGATAAATTCGAAAAAGAAGATTACTATCTTACCCCCGAAGGCTATATCGTCTTTACCGAAAAGTATCACTTGAAAAGAGGTTATTGCTGCCAAAGCGGATGCAAGCATTGTCCTTGGAAATTCAAAGAGAACCAACAAAAAGGAAAAGACAAGGATATTCGCACCTCCTAACTCATTAAAAATTACTTTTGAAAATATAAATCAATTCGCGCATGAACACGACAGATCTCTCTCACGAGAAATTAGATTTAAGTAAAACAAAAACTCCTACGGGCACAACGATCAGTTGCAAGGGATGGATTCAAGAGGCAGCACTTCGAATGTTGCATAACAATTTGGATCCTGATGTTGCTGAGCGTCCCGAAGATTTAATTGTTTACGGCGGTCGCGGAAAGGCAGCTCGTAATGTAGAGTCGTTTCACTTGATCGTTAAAGCATTGAAAGACCTTAACGACGATGAGACATTGGTTGTTCAGAGCGGAAAGCCTGTGGCCATTTTACCTACTCACAAAGATGCGCCTCGCGTTATCATCAGCAACTCTCAGTTAGTACCGAAGTGGGCTACATGGGAACATTTCGATGAGCTCGAGAAAAAAGGATTGATGATGTACGGACAGATGACTGCGGGATCATGGATTTATATCGGATCTCAAGGTATCGTTCAAGGAACTTACGAAACCTTCAATGCTGTTGCCGAAAAACATTTCGGTGGATCATTGAAAGGACGTTTATGCGTAACTGCGGGATTAGGCGGTATGGGCGGAGCACAACCTCTTGCTATCACAATGGCAGAAGGAACTTGTCTCGCTGCAGAAGTAGAAGAATGGAGAGCGCAAAAGCGTGTAGAAACACGTTACCTCGATTTTATTGAGCATGATATCGACAAAGCCATTGACATGGCTATGGACTTCAAAGCGAAAGGAGAAAATAAATCCATAGGAGTTATTTGTACAGCAGTGAAATTATTAAAGCGCATGAAAGAGCGCGGCATTATTCCTGATGTATTAACTGATCAAACATCAGCGCATGATCCGTTGGTGGGATATTTACCTGAAGGATTAACGAATGAAGAAGCGAATGTTTTAAGAGAAGCTAATCCGAAGAAATATATCGAGATGAGTTACGACTCGATGGCTGAGCATACGCTACTGATGCTCGATTTACAAAAGATGGGCGCTATTACTTTCGACTACGGAAATAATTTACGTGGAAGAGCCTTAGAGCGCGGCGTAACGAACGCATTCGACTTTCCGGGATTTGTACCTGCCTATATTCGTCCTTTGTTCTGCGAAGGCAAAGGACCATTCCGTTGGGCAGCATTATCGGGCGACCCTGAAGATATCAAAGTAACGGATGAGGCTATCCTAAAATTATTCCCAGACAATGTAGGGTTACACCGTTGGATTCGCATGGCGCAAGAGCGTATTGCTTTTCAAGGATTGCCTGCACGTATTTGTTGGATCGGACAAGGAGATCGTGAGAAAGCGGGATTACTATTCAACGAATTAGTAAAAACAGGAAAAGTAAAAGCACCGATTGTTATTGGTCGCGATCACTTAGACACAGGATCGGTAGCTAGTCCGAATCGTGAAACAGAAGCGATGCTTGACGGATCGGATGCAGTTGCTGACTGGCCGATATTAAACGCATTAATCAACACCGCAGGCGGAGCATCATGGGTTAGCTTACACCATGGCGGTGGCGTAGGAATGGGATACTCTATTCACTCGGGAATGGTGATTGTTGCAGATGGAACCGATGAAGCAGCAGTACGATTAAAACGCGTATTACATAATGATCCCGGTATGGGAGTAATTCGTCACATGGATGCCGGCTACGACATCGCAAAAGACACTGCAAGGAAACATAGATTGGATATTAGAGAACGATTAAAATAAAAGTTCGAAAAGCGGAAGGCGAAGTAAAAATTTGTCTTCCGATTTTTTTTTAATTCATCGTTTTCACTTTATCACCTTACCCGTCAATACCTCCCTATCGGTGCTCAGCTGGAAGATATACATACCGTTTGTTAGGCCTTGCATATTTACATCGGCGGTAAAATACTCGCCGGACGAATTACCTTTAAGCGATGTAATTAATTGTCCATTGAGGTTAAACAATTTCAAAACGGCATTTTTACCTTTTAATCCTTTAGCATTTACAAAAGCCATTTGCCAACC
>JAKPPP010000412.1 GCA_029547265.1 Bacteroidota bacterium | reverse complement strand
CATGCTTTTATTGGAGCCGGAGCAGTGGTGACGAAAGATGTTCCCGATTATGCTTTAATGGTCGGAGTACCTGCCCGTCAGATCGGCTGGGCTTGCGAATGCGGCGAGATTCTACCAAAATTTGATAAAGAGATCAAGTGTCCACGCTGTGGGTTGGAATACTTGCTTGAGAATGGGGTACTTCTCGCCAAAGACGCAAAGGAATAAAGAGTTCGCAAAGGTGTTCTTAAGTAATGAATGAGAATGAAGTTGCGAAAAATTTTCTCGATATGGCTTTTGAAATTCACACCAAATTTGGACCAGGTTTATTTGAGTCAGTTTATGAAGAATTACTTGCTTACGAGCTACCGAAAAAAGGTTTTCCGGTTGAGCGGTAAAAAATACTTCCCCTACTTTATGAAAATCTTAAGATCGAGTCAGGTTTTAGGACTGATTTATTAGTTGATGATGCTGTAATAGTTGAGATTTAATCAATAGAATCAGTCTTACCAGTTCATAAGAAGCAGCTCTTAACTTATTTGCGATTGTCAGGGAGACATCTTGGTTTGTTAATCAATTTTAATGAAGCCCATCTAAAAGATGGTATTACTCGCATAGTTAATAATTTAAAAACTATATAAAAATACTTTGTGTCCGTTTGAAACTTTGCATCCTTGGTGAGAAATAGACTATAAAGGTTTAATAAAATACTTTGCGTTCTTTGTGGTTAAACAAAGATGAAACCGCCAAGGACGCCAAGTGACGCCAAGAGAAGAATGTAATAAATAAAAAAACCTTAGCGTTCTTTGCGAGAAAATAAACGAGGTAATGATGTATAATATTGCTCTTATCGGTTGCGGTCGAATTTCTAAAAATCACTTTGAATCCATCAATCAGTTGTCTAATGACCTGAAATTAGTGGCAGTCTGCGATATTATTGAGGAACGCGCCCGCTCTGCCGGTGAAAAATACGGAGTTGATTGGTACACTGATTATGATAAAATGCTCGAAAGAGATGACATTGATATTATTTCAATCTGTACGCCCAGCGGCCTGCATCCCGAACACGGCATTAAAGCCGCTCAGAAAGGCATTCATGTCATTTCCGAAAAACCGATGGCAATCTCACTAGCAGGCGCTGATACCCTAATCAAAGCCTGTGACGACAACAAAGTTCAGTTATTTGTCGTCAAACAAAATCGGCTAAATACTACTTCCCAACTACTTAAAAGAGCCGTTGACAAAGGTCGTTTTGGCAAAATTTATATGGCGCAGACGAATGTTTTCTGGCAAAGACCGCAGGAATATTATTCGCAGGCAAAATGGCGCGGCACTTGGGAATTCGATGGCGGCTCATTTATGAATCAAGCTAGTCATTATGTAGATGCGTTACTCTGGCTGTTAGGCCCAGCGGATCACGTTATGGCTGAAACCGCTACTATGGCACGCAAAATCGAGACCGAAGATACCGGCTCGGCTATAATTAAATTCCGCAATGGCGCAATTGGAACGATCAACGT
>JAKPPP010000411.1 GCA_029547265.1 Bacteroidota bacterium | reverse complement strand
CTCGTCCCATGCTGAATTACTCATATTTTTAATTCTCCATTATTTTCCAATATTTTTTCGCGTTCAAATATTATGTGTCATTTGACACAATAATTACAACTACATTGTTCTAATATAAATACATTTTGGTATTCTAGTATTGTGGCAATCTACATTTAATCTTTATGTAAATTGCAAGATGTCGCTACGCTACGATCTAGCCGCTTGCCCAGCCGTGGCAATCTACATTTAATCTTTATGTAAATTGCAAGAGCAGATAGCGTTTTCTGCAGTTCTTCGCGGGCTTCTTCTGTGGCAATCTACATTTAATCTTTATGTAAATTGCAAGAGTATCACCCTTTGCAATTCGCTGCAATTTACCATTAGATTTGATGTTTCCTGCTTCATTCCCCGAACTTTTGTTCACCAGTCCACAGGCCCTACGGAGCTGCCCGCCCCTGACTACATTTAGATTATTGTGATAATGACAAGGTTTGCATGCCAAAAGCCTTTATATTTTTAGCTGCATTAATATCCCTATCGTGTTTTGTATTACATCTTGGACAAGTCCATTCTCGGACATCCAGCGGAAGTTCATCTAACTTGTATCCACAACTATGACAAGTCTTTGATGATGGTTCCCATTGCCCAATTTCAACTACGGTCTTTCCTGCCCACGCAGCCTTATACTTAAGCTGCCTCATGAACTCGGACCAAGCAGCATCAGATATGGATTTAGCCAAACAATGATTTTTAAGCATTCCAGTGATGTTCAAAGATTCCAGAACAATCGCATCATTATCATTGATCAATTGATGCGATAACTTGTGCTGAAAGTCTAATCTCTGGTTAGCAATTTTTTCGTGAATTCTTGCTAAACGTATTCTAGCCTTTCCACTATTCTTAGAACCTTTTTGCTTTCGACTAAACCTTTTCTGGACAACAACCAATCTTTTTTCTGATTCTCGCAATGGTTTTAGTCCATCTATCTTTTCGCCGTTTGATGTAGCAATGTAGGAATTCAGCCCCACATCAACGCCAAGTACTTTATACATCGAAATTGGCTTCGTTAACGGCAATTCCAACCCATCATCAACCTGAAAAGACACATAATACTTACCACTCTTGGTTTTCGATATGGTAGTTGTTTTTATCTTTCCAGTAAAACTTCTATGCAATCTAATTTCAATGTTCTTGATTTTTGTTACAGACAACAATCCAGTTCTGCTATCAAGGTTCACGTCTTCACCTTGAAACTGTATGGATTGATTATCTCGCAATTTTTTATTTGCTGGATAACCACTATGACCACCATTCTTGTT
>JAKPPP010000426.1 GCA_029547265.1 Bacteroidota bacterium | reverse complement strand
TTTATTGAAATATCGAATATCAGTATTTACTTGATTTATATTTTCTCTTGCTCATTTGTTTTTAATGCTTCTGTTGAACTAATATGGTGTTCTGAAATAGTATATTGGCTATTAATGGGTATCTTTAGCGCCGGATATCTTAACTCTGGTAAATGGAAGTTGAATATTGAAAATATATCTGCTGATCATGTATAGATTTTATCATTGTCTTATTTTACTTTTTATTCTTCAGGGATGTAGCTCAAAAAATAGTCCGCAGCAACTACCTTTCGATCTTTCAATATATTCCGAAATGAGAGTGGTTGATGCTAGGTCATTGGATGGTTGCGGCTTCCTATTAGAAGATAAAAGTACAGTTCGTTATCAGCCGGTTAATCTGCCGGACTCAGTTTTAATTGATGGAAAGAAAATTTATGTTCTATTTGTTGATGAAAAAAATAAGATGACAACTTGCATGGGAGGTAAATTAATTCGAATTACTGATATTAAAGTGCTCAAAAAATGAAAATAATATTTCTTGGAACTCCTGATTTCGCGGTTCCTTCACTCGATATTTTAATTAAAAGCGGGTATGAGGTTGTTGGTGTGATTACTGCACCTGATAAACCTGCAGGTCGCGGACAAAAACTGAATATCTCAGCTGTTAAACATTATGCTCTCGATCATAATTTGAAGGTATTTCAACCTGTTAAACTAAGTGATCCCGATTTTTTAAATGAGGTACGTTCCTTAAATGCCGATTTGCAGATTGTGGTAGCTTTTAGAATGATGCCTGAAGTTTTATGGTCGATGCCAAAATATGGAACGTTTAATCTACATGGTTCTTTATTACCCCAATATCGCGGAGCTGCTCCCATAAATCGTGCTGTGATGAATGGTGAAAGAAAAACCGGTGTTACAACTTTCTTTCTTCGTCACGAAATAGATACGGGAAATATTGTTTTTCGACAAGAAATCCCAATAGGAGAGAATGAATCGGCAGGAGAATTGCATGATAAAATGATGATAGTTGGCGCCGATTTAGTCTTGAAAACCGTTAAAGCTTTAGAAGAAGGGAATATAATTTCTCATGTTCAATCAGAGTTTGTTGAGGAAGGTGAAATGTTAAAATCAGCTCCTAAAATATTTAAAGATGATTGCAAACTAAATTGCAGTCGTTCAGTAGCAGATTTACATAATCAGGTGCGCGGATTAAGTCCTTTCCCTGGCGCATTTGTTGATATTGAAAAGGAAGATGGATCTGTATTCCCTTTAAAGATTTATAAATCTCTTCCGGAGCCTGCAGGTACTGTTCTAACGCACGAGTTAATTTCGGATGGGAAGTCGTCATTGAAATTAAGTGTTGCTGACGGATTTTTACATCTTCTAGAAGTTCAAATTCCCGGAAAGAAACGGATGAAGGCTGATGAATTATTACGTGGATTTAAATTTCAAGACGACTGGACTGTTTTATAGTTTCGCGAATGAAAAAAGTAGTTGTATTTACCGGTGCCGGGATAAGTGCCGAAAGTGGAATTAAAACTTTTAGAGGAGGCGATGGACTATGGGAAAACCATCGAATAGAAGATGTAGCAACGCCTCATGCTTGGATTGCCGATCGGAAACTGGTTCTTGAATTTTATAACCAACGTCGAAAACAATTGCTGGAAGTTGAACCAAATGATGCGCATAAAGCTATCGCAAGTCTCGAAAAGTATTTTAAGGTTGATGTGATTACCCAAAATGTTGATGACTTGCATGAGCGTGGTGGTTCTACTAATGTCTTACATTTACATGGTGAACTCAGAAAAGTTAGAAGCACCATAGATCCTTCGCTAGTTTATTCAATCGAAGGATGGGAATTGAAAGACGGTGACACCTGTGAAAAAGGTAGTCAATTACGTCCGCATATAGTTTGGTTTGGTGAGGCGGTACCGGCTATGGAGAAAGCCATGATGATTACTCAAACAGCCGATATTTTTATTGTCATTGGCACTTCATTAGCTGTTTATCCTGCTGCTAGTTTATTGCAATATGCGATTAAAGCGAATGAAAAATATTTGATTGACCCGAGTGCTGTATTGCCTTATGACGTAACTGATTTTAGAGTGATAAAGAATACTGCTGTCGCAGGTGTAAATGAGTTGTTTAAAAAATTAATTGACGATTATGTTTAGTGATGCATTTATGCAAACCGATGTTTTTAACTGGGTGATTTTGCCATTGTTGATATTCCTTGCTCGAATGAGCGATGTGACTTTAGCAACACTGCGAAATATCTTTTTGTCGAAATCTATTCGTTATATTGTTCCGTTTATCGGATTTGGAGAGGTGATGATTTGGTTAATAGCCATTTCTCAAATCATGAAGAATTTGCATAATCCCGCTTGCTTCATTGCTTATGCTTCAGGTTATTCGATGGGAATTTTTGTCGGTATTAAAATAGAAGAGCGCTTAGCACTTGGATTGCAGATTATGAGAGTTATTACAGCTGCAAATCCCGATAAATTAATTTCAGCGTTGGTGCAAAATAATTTTGGAGTAACTACTATGGATGGACAAGGTTCTAAAGGTCCTGTTAAAATTTTATTAGTTGTTGTTAAAAGAAAAGATATTGCCTTGGTGAAAAATCTTATCGAAGAAACAAATCCTCATTCTTTTTATTCTGTTGAGGATATCAGAAATGTTAGCCATGGAGTTTTTCCCGGAAAAAATAATTCCTCTCGTCTCGATTACCTAAAAAGAGTCTTTCCGTACGGCGGAAACCATTAGTCGTTTGAATGATGATGGCCTATATACTTACTGATTTGTTTGTATACGTTTGCCAACTCCTTATCTTCGTTTAAAAGGGCTAGGTGCTCTTTGATTACTTTTTGGTCGTTACGTCTCGCGGGACCAGTTTGGAGTTGCTGTGGGGTCGAAAAATGCGTTTTAAGGGCGGTTTGGTCGATTAATGGCTGAAGAATTTTAAAATCTATCTTGTTTTTAGATAAAAGTGTTGCAGCCATGTTATAACAAGCATTTGAGAAATTATTGGCAAATACAGCCGCCAGATGTATTTGTTGTCGCTTTTTACTATTGATTTTATGAATTGGACCTCCAATCTTTTTGGCAATTTCTTCTAATTTTTCAGTAATCGATTTGTTGCTTCCTTCAATACAAATCGGGATCTTTTTCCAATCGGTTTTTATTCCTTTTGTAAAAGTTTGCAAAGGGTAAAAAACTCCACAATTTTTGTGAGCTTGCTTTAGAATAGCTAAGCTCGTGCTACCGGAAGTATGAATAACTATGTATTCCCCTTTGGGGATGCTCGATGCGACTTCAGCAATTGAATGATCGCTCACGCAAATGAAAATAATTTGATTTTCAGGACTAATTTCTTCAAACGAATGAATTAAATCAGCACCTGATTTCTTTGCTAATTCTTTTCCGCTATTTCGATTCCTTGTATAAACTTGCGTGATATCATAGCCGCCTTTTTTTAGTGCAGGCGCTAAATGTTCTGCAACATTTCCTGAACCGATGATAGCAGCTTTAAGCATCTATATTATGCTTTTTTAGAATCAATTATACGCTTCCTAATTGCAACCCAAGTACCGATAAACATTAAAATACATCCTGTCCACAATAAATTTATTTGCGGGAAAATGATTGCTTTCATGATTACGAAATCGCGACTGTTGGTAAGTTTCTCTGCAACACGGATTTCCATTTTTCCTGTCTCAGGATCAATTTTTGTGAATCCGAATTTTAGTCCCAGTTCTTTAACTTCAGCAAATAATGTGAATGGAGTAGATCCTCGTAATACGAACACCGGTTCTACAAAATACTCTTTACGATTTACATCGGTAACTTTGATTTTTGCACCAACAGCTAAGTCATCTTCATTTAATTCATATGCTTTTTTGTCGATATTTTTATCGAGCTCATAAAATGTATACATACTGTTGCTGGCTACTATTGTGTCGCCAACTTTCATCATGTGTTCTTTCGCTTCTTTATATCCTTCTTCGTCAGCTTTAGCCTTGTCTTCGTCAAGTTCGGCGTAGGTGATATGTGTATAAATATCTCTCGCTATGAAGCGATGTGTAGCAGGTTCGCTAACATTTCCCATTCGATTATTTAATTGTACAATCGGTTTCAATGAAAATTGTTTTTCCATTGTGCCGGAACCATGATTCGCTTTGAAGTATTCGATTTCGTAGAATAAATTTACTCCTTCTTTTTCTTTTCCTTTATATGAAACATAGTATTCTCCCATCGCTAATGTGTCGCCTTGGTATAATAATATGTTTTCATTATTCGGGAAGTCTTTTCCTAAATCAACGTTCAGCATATTTCTGCTGATAACTTGCTTTTCAACGTTTGATATTAATGCACCCAAAAGAATTAGTGCAATTCCCATATGCGCTATGCTGGAACCCGAATGCTTTATATTTCCTTTTAGTATTCTAACTAAATAGTCGAGGTTAGCAGTAAATGCCCAGATTGAAGTAAATAACAACAATACATGTTGTACTCTAGGGAAGCGGAAGTAGTATTCAAAAATTCCTGCAATTACTAATGCTGATATAAATGACAATGCAAGTTTCTTCGTTACTTCACTACCGTTAGATTTTTTCCATTTGAAGAACTGAGCTACTGCAATTAGCAACGCAATGATTACTGCTAATGGAAGTTGCCATGAATTGTAAAAGTCTACCGCATCCGCCGGTGGTGCCATTTTAGTGCCGAACATTTTATTTATTACCGGTATCGATGTAGTTATTGTTACTTGAACTGCTGATATTACTAATACCAACATTCCCATAAACATCCAAAATTCACGACTACTTGCATGTTCATCTTCATTTGGATCTCTTAATTGTTTTCTTTTTACAACAATAAGAACAATCGCCATTAGCGTAAAGTAGGCCATATACAAAATCAATTGTCCGGTCATTCCTAAATCTGTAAAAGCATGTACCGATGTTTCTCCTAAAATTCCACTTCGTGTTAAGAATGTAGAATATAGAACAAGAATAAAAGAAACTGTTGTAAGTATGATGCTGCTATACAACGATGTCCCGTTTTTCTTGTTGATGAGCATAACATGTGCTCCACCTACTAATGTTAACCAAGGTACTAAACTTGCATTTTCTACCGGATCCCATGCCCAAAAGCCTCCGAAACTTAATGCTTCATAAGCCCAAGCTCCACCCATCAAAATTCCGATTCCTAAGATTGCAACTCCAAAGAACGCCCATGGTAATGCAGGTTTAACCCATTCTCTTACTCTGTTTGTTAATAGTCCGCCCATAGCAAAGGCAAACGGAATTGCCGTTGCTGCAAACCCTAAGAATAGAGTAGGAGGGTGAATTACCATCCAATAGTTTTGTAACAAAGGATTTAATCCTCTTCCGTCTTTTAACTTCGAAAGATAATCCGGCATTTGTACAAATGGAAGGTTTGCAAAGTCGGCTTGGTTTCTAAGTAATATAAAAGGGTTCGATCCGATTTTTACATGTCCGAATTCAAGTCCTAATAGCATCGAAGCTAAGAACACTTGAATCATCATCATTATCATCATCACAGGTGCTTCCCAGTCTTTTCCACGTATGATTATAACTGTAGATAATACTACATGCCAGAAGGTCCAGACTAAAAAACTTCCTTCTTGTCCTTCCCACAAACATGCCCACATATACTTTACTTGTAGAGTAGTGCTTGAATGTTGCCATACATAATAATACTCGAAGTAATGATCGTGAATAAGATAGTAGAGTAATGCTACAATTCCTGTTACAGAACATCCGTGAATAAAAAACGTTACGCGTGCAAGTCGGTTCCATGATAACGGATCTTCGTTCTTACGAAAAACTTGAAATGCATACGATAGTGCTGATACCAGAGCAGCAGTGAAGGAGAGGATGATAAAAACATTTCCTAGCTTCCCATATTGTAAATGCTCTCCGATAAATTGAGTTCCCATATTAAAATCTTAGGCTTGTAAAGCCCTTGTAAAGTGTAAAATAATTAATTGGAAGATGTTAAGCTCTTCGTTCTTTCTTCTTCTGTGCCATTGTATTTCGAAGGACATTTCATTAGCACTTGTGATGCGTGAAATTCTGGTCCTTCCATTTTACCTACAACAACAATTTTTTCTGCCTTTTCAAAATCTTGCGGCTTACTTCCATTGTACATTACTTTAACTTCATTGCCCGTTGTATCTGCCATGAAAAATCCAAAAAGATTAGCATTGGTTTCGGGATTGTAAATAAAGTCTTTTTGAAGGTTTACTTTCCCAATTACATGGTATGTGCTTCCTTCATTTTTTTGTGCTTCACCGAATGTAACATAGGTGCTAGACTCACTTACAGTGCTAACAATTACTGCTAATGCAACTGCAATTAGTACTATTCCAATGATATGTATTTTTTTCATTTTTGTTTTTTTGAAAAGTGTACTTTGTTATTTTGATTCGTTGATTTTCTTTTCCAATTTACTCACTTTTTTATCAATGCTGATCATATAAATTGATAACACTATAGAAACTACTGCAGCAACTACTACTACTACAAATATTTTTCCATTCGATCGCATTGTATCCGCCATCTCTACGTTTTGCGCTTGAGCTGCAAGATTCATTATTACAAACAGTAATGAAAAGATCAATGATTTATTTTTCATGCGTTGTGAATTTTTTCTTCAATTTTTCTTAATCTAACTCTTAAACTCATCATCCATACCCCAAATAATGTCCATCCTATTACTGCTGGATAAAATACCATTCTCATATTTGAATCGAGATCGTATTTGTTGAATCCGGGATTACCACCTTTTCCCGGATGTAATGAGTCGTTCATCTTCGGAATAATCATGATGAATACAAACATCATCACGAAAGCGAATATTCCGTAAACAGAACCGATTCTGGCTCTTTTAATTTCGTCAGTTATTGCATTTCTAAGTATGAAATAAGCCGCGTATATCAACATCGTTGCAGCCGTGCCATTTAATTGAGGATCGTTTACCCAAGGAGCTCCCCATGTGAAATTGGCCCAAATCATTCCCGTTATTAATCCCGCACTTGCAAATACCATTGCCATTCTCGCCGATTCTTCACCAACTAAATCGTGGTATAGCTTTCCTGAACTTAGATACTTTAGGGAATAAACAACATTCACAAACATTAACGTAATCATAGCCATCCACATTGTTACGTGGAAGTATAAGTTACGAATCGATTCATTTATGATGGGCATCGCCGGCACAGGCCCTAAAAAGCCCATTATGAAGGTGTATACTAACATTACTATTGCTAGTATTTTCCACCACCAAGAGCGTGATATTGAGTTGCTTTTTGTTGTCATAATTATTCTCGCCAAAGATAAGGAAACAGTAGGTAAGAAAGGATGATGATTATACTGTTAAGTAGCAATAACAATCCACACCAACTTTGGTTTAATGCCCAACTATAGCCATTAATTGCATTACCTGTAAATCTGATGATCATTAGTAATAAAGGAAACAATAACGGAAATCCTAAAATAGCTACTAAGGCCGCATTGTTGTTTGCTTTTGAGACAATTCCGGCTACCAAGGTCAAAGTGCTCGATAATCCAATGGATCCTAGCAGTAATCCAAGAAGGTACTGTTCGTTGTTCTGTACCGGCGATTGAAATATCATTGAATAAATGAAGAAATTGATTCCTCCAAGTACCCCAAGTAATAGTATGTTGTAAAATATCTTTGAAAGGATAACAGCTTGAGGCGGTAACATGCTGTAATAAAAGAATTGTAGCCCCTTGCTTTCTTGGATGAAACTTTTAGCAATAGCATTGGTACCGGCAAATAGCATTATAATCCAAAATAGTGCATTCCAAGTCACCGGATCGAGAACTTGACGAAAGCTCAAATAGGAAATGTAGATGCTGGCAAGGGAATATACGAGCAGACTGGTAACAGCTTGACGATTTTTCCATTCCAGCTTGGCTTCTAACCTAATAAGGGTAAATACTTGTTTCCCGAAATTCATTTTGCAAAAATGCACTTATTATCCCTATTTCGGAAACAAATGGCTTTGAATACTATTATTTGATTGCTGAGCGCGGATTATAATAGATTGATACTTTTGTAAAAAAAAACCTGAATTATGAAATTGGATATTCTTGCTTTTGGAGCTCATCCCGATGATGTTGAATTGGGAGCTGGCGGGACTGTAGCAAAAGAGGTGGCAATGGGTAGAAAAGTAGGGATAATTGACCTTACAAGAGGAGAACTTGGCACTCGTGGTACTGCTGAGTTACGTGACGAAGAGGCTATCGAAAGCTCTCAAATTCTTGGAATCGATATGCGCGTTAATATGGGATTTCGAGATGGTTTTTTTGTGGATGATGAAGCGCACCAATTGGAATTAGTAAAGTGGATTCGTCGATACCAACCAGAAATTGTAATCTGTAATGCTGTTGAGGATCGACACCCTGATCATGGAAGGGCAAGTAGTTTAGTTAGCCATGCCTGCTTTTTATCGGGATTAACAAAGGTTATTACCAAATGGGATGAAGAAATTCAGCTTGCTTGGCGCCCTAAAGCTGTTTACCACTATATACAAGACCGATATGTTAAACCTGATTTTGTGGTTGATATATCAGATTACCTAAATGTTAAAATGCAATGTGTAAAAGCTTTTAAAAGCCAGTTTTTTAATCCCAATTCAAATGAACCTGCTACTGCAATTTCATCGAAAGACTTTATGAATTTTCTATATGCGAGATGTAATGAAATGGGTCGACAAATAAATGCTTCAGCGGGAGAAGGATTTGTTGTTGAACGTTTTATTGGAGTTGATTCATTGCTTGATATCAAATAAGAACGAACGAATAATTTCTTTTAATTAACTCAATAAAAAAGGGTGTCTTGAATTAATCAAGACACCCTTTTTTATTGGGTATTTAAACCGAATTATTTAACCATTAATGTACGAGTAAGTTTTTCAGAACCTACAGTTACAGAATAAGTATATAATCCAGAGTTTAATCCAGCTAAGTCAAGTGTTACTGTATTGATACCAGCAGTTAAATCTGTTAAATTCATTGATTTAACTAATTTACCTAAAACATTGTATACTTCAACAGTTACATCAGCATTGTTTTTCAAGTTAAGTTCAAAACGTGTTGATCCGTTGAAAGGATTAGGGAAGTTTTGACTCATTGAGAATGAAGATGATTTAGTTATTTCACTAACACCTACCGGGTTAGACCAAGTAACGCAAATGATATCATTAGTTACACCTTGGTTTTGTGGACCATAAACTGTAGTTGTGTTGTTAACGAAATATTCCGGAACCGGATCACGTTGGTAAACTACATAAATATTTGATCCATTGTCTCTTGCGATTGATGGCCAAACACCTTCTTGGTATTCACCGTCTCCACCTTGAGCTCCTGATGGAACTAAGTCTTCTGGAGTTGACCAAGTTGCACCCATATCAGAAGAATAAGTAATGAAGATGTGACGTAATGATGCATTGTAAGCTGATGAATCTGTTAACTCAGAAGTTGCAGAGTAAACTAAGAATACATTGTTATAGCTATCAAAACCAATTTGTGGGTGAATTGTTAAACCACCGTTTCCGTAACGACCGAAAGGTAAATCAGTACCATTACCAGCTGGAAGTGTATAAACACCATCGTTGTTTTGGTCAACTAAACCAGCAACTTCAGCAGGTGCAGACATGTTTTCATTCCAATAGTTAATTCCTGATGTAGTTAAGAAAATTCCTAAAGAAGTTCCAGCAGTTGTATCATCATCTAAACAACTCATTGAGCTCCATGTTACGTGAGCCATGTTGTTGTTGTCAAGTGTTACGTTAGGATCTCCTGCATTTGATAAGATAGTATCTGCAATACCATCACCATCAGCATCAGAGATAAGCGGTGCGTAATCAGCTGCAGTGTTATATGCAGGGATTGGAGCAGCCTCGATAACTGTTTTTGTCCATGTTGTACCATTGTCTGTAGATTTCCACATAACAACGTCACACATAAGGTCAGCAGCAACGATAGCAACTACGTCACCTCTACAATCAATACTGTAGTTTTCAGCACTGAATCCTGCGTAGAACGCTGAATCACCACCAGGGAGTAATACGTGTTGAATATCCCAAGTTGCTCCACCGTCAGTTGAACGAGAGTAAGTTAACGGACCACTTTGTCCTAATACCGGAGTTGTTCCAGATCCTTGAGAATTTACAATTGCATGAATTGTATTGTTGTTAGCTCCACCGGCAGCCATTCTGAACCAAACGTCAGTGCTTGGAGGTGTTCCACCAACCGGAGAATAAGTTGTCCAAGTTCCGTTACCTTTTGGTCTTGTCATAAGTACTCCTGAACCAGTTCCGTTGTGAGCTAAAGTAAATTCATTACCTCCTACAACAGAAACGTTAGCAAATCCTGTTTTAACTCCTTCTACTCGAGTTGTTGGAATTGCTCCCCATGCTGTTCCGTCAAAATAGTTGTAACCTGTTCCACGATCAGGATATCCCGACTGATTAGCTGAGAATGTCCAAACTGCGGAAATAGTTCCGTCACCGTTATTTACGACACGACGAGCCGGTCCACGGTTCGATTGTAAATCGTATAACGTATTTCCGATTACGTACTCAGATAATGTTGCACTCGTTTTGTATCCTGCAGTTGCATGAGACGAAGGAGCTGTAACAGCACGTAATGGTGTGTAGTTGTCGATTCCTGTCGTTTGCTTTTCTGCTTTTGCTACTTTGTTGTAACGGCTTGCATTTGCAAGAGGCACTTTATTGCCTACACGATTTTGAGCCGAAACAGAAAGAGCTACCGATAGTGCGACACCGCAAAGTAGTAGTTTTTTCATGTTTAATGGTTTTTGTTTTTTATGGATTATTAGACTATTTGTTTTGTTCTGGGGGGTAAATATAAGAAAGCTGTTTCATATTCTACATGGACTTTAACATGAATTTTACCTGCAAGTGACAAAGCTAATCACTTTTAACAATTTTAAGGGGTAGGTACAGGGTAGAAAATTATAGAAAGTTTTCAACAAGAATGTATGTAATAACCATTAATGTAGAATATCCAGCCCATAAACGAAAAGGTGTATACTCCTGAATATCAATTCCTTTTGATTTTAAAAGAAATGCCAATATTAGCTTTTCAGTGAAAAATGCAATTACAGTTCCGTATGCAATGCCTTGAATTCCAAACTTTAACATTAGTAAGTAACTCGCAGTAATGTTAATTATTATTTCTAGAATTGCAGTATGAAATATTTCTTGCTTGGCATTTAATGCCATCATTATTGATTGCGGAAATATCATCCTACTTATGATAAGCAATAAGTAAATGTTGAAAATTCTTGAACTTTCACTAAAAGATTCACTGAATATTAGTGGATATAGTAGTTTGCTGCTGACTAATAGGATTATTGTTGCCGGAAATAACCAATTCATCAATAACTTGCTTTCTTTTATTAACTGCCCGAAGTTGTCCTTTATATTTCGTCCCGAGCTTAAAATAGGTATCATTGCCGTGCTCATCGAATTTGCCAGTATTAACGATAATGGCAACTCTTTGGCACCATACCTGAATAAAGCAAATTTTTCTTGGCCGAAATAGGTAACGACCAACCAACTGTCGATGTAATCGGCCGAGCCGCTGATTAGTATGCTAATGATTAATGGACTTGCCGACTTTAAAAATAATATAATTTGTGGCTTGTCAATTTGATGAATGGTATTCCTTGCTATTATACCTGCAAATAGTATTAACTTCAACGCGGAAAATAGGATTAACCCATAAATAGAGTAGAGGATTTTTCCTGTTAAATATATCGGGACTATTACTACTGCGACATTAATCAGAAAGCCTATTACCCCGTAAGTTATTAGTCGGTTTTTTTGTTCTGTTAATAATAGGTAGTATTCGTTAAAATAGGTTGGTGTGTTGATTAATATATATATTATTATCGCAAATTTTATCGATTCATCGGCTACCATATTCTGCTTTGTAAGGAATAAATATGCTCCTGCAGCAACTGTTGTGATAATTGATAAAATTGTTAATATGATTCCTATATTAAACAGAAAACTTTTTTTCTCTTTTTCACTTTTGTTCGGATATACCGATAGCGTACTGTTAAGTATCCCACTTACCCAAAAGAAAGTGCAAATTCCTGATAAAAATAAAGTGCTTTCGTAAATGCCGATTGTAGCTAACGGTACTTCCATCTTAGCTAACAAAACCCCAATTAATAACATCCCCGCAAAGCGGAAAAGTTGGAATATTTGAAGGCTTCGTACTGTGTTGTTGAAGCTCCCTATGAATTTTTTGATTTTTTGAAGCACTCTCTCAGCGTTTGATCTTAAGTCGTAGTGAGTTCCCGATAACTATTACGTCAGAGAATGCCATTGATAGTGATGCTATCATTGGACTCAATAACCCAATTCCCGCAACAGGTATTGCAATTACATTGTAAAAGAAGGCCCAAAACAGGTTTTGTTTTATAGTTGTGATCGTTAATGCCGATATCCTGAAGGCCTCTTTCAATGAACTTAAATGTCGCTCGTTTATCAATACTATGTCCGATGTTTCCATTGCTATTATAGCTCCTGTTCCCATTGCTATCCCAACATTTGATAATGATAGCGCCGCTGCATCGTTAATTCCGTCTCCAACCATTGTTACTTTTGAACCTTTACTTAGTTTTTCTATAAATGAGGTTTTGTCTGTTGGCAATTGTTCTCCATAGTATTCTTCGATACCAATCGCTAATGCTACTTCTTTGCATCGAGCCGTACTGTCGCCACTTAACATTATTGGTTTAATTTTTCTTTCTTTAAACCACTCTATGAGTTCTTTTGCGTCTTCGCGAATTTCATCTTCTATGTCTACCGTTGCCAATAATTCTGTTCCTCTTATTAAATATACTTGATGCCCCGATTCTATATCCGCTCTGTTAATGCTTTTATAGGATCCTAACGTATATTTAATTCCTTCTTTATCAATTGCAGTTATACCTTTTCCTTTTTCTTCTTTTATGTCGCTAAGTATCACCGCAGGCTTTAGGAATGAGTATTCACTATAGTGCTCATTGATTGAATTTGCTATTGGGTGATTGCTGTATTGCTCTAAGGTATAGAGTAGGTAATCTGCTGTTTCCTTTTCTGTATGGTAGTTAACCGATTTTATTGCAAATTTCCCTGTTGTAAGTGTTCCTGTTTTGTCGAATACAATTGTTTCAGTTTCCGATAATCTTTCTAATGTATCTCCACCTTTGATTAATATCCCGCTTTTAGCAGCTCTTCCAATGCCTACTGATACTGCTGTTGGTGTTGCTAATCCCATGGCACAAGGACATGATATAACTAATACAGCAATCGAATGCATGATTGCCTGAGGTAATATTATGTCGAATACGAAATAGGATAGGAGGAAGGTGATTATCGATATTAGAATTACTGCAGGAACAAATATCGCACTGATTTTATCTCCCAATCTTTGTATCGATGGTTTATGAAGTGCCGAGCGCTTTACTAACTCTATCATCGACGATAATATTGTTTTCGCTCCCGTTTTTTCAACAAAAATTTTAATACTTCCATCTTCTACAATCGTGCCCGCCATCACTTTGTCGTTGATGTTTTTTTCGACAGGTAATGATTCTCCGGTCATCGATGCCTCATCTATTACTGCCGAACCTTCATACACTGTACCGTCAGCAGGAATTCTTTCTCCGGTTCTTATTAGTACTAAATCATTCGGATTTAAAAGGTCGATCGCGATTTCTACTGTTCTCTCTTTTTCAGTTAATGCATCTACAATTCGATTCGCTTTTTGTGGTTGTAAAGCAGTAAGCATTTCGAGAGCAGAATTTGTCTTTTTCAGACTGTTTTCTTCTATCAAATTCCCAAGTAATACAAGCGTAATAATTGTTGCCGATGTCTCGAAAAAAAGATATTGCATCGATGCTTCATGACTATCCGACATCATCCAACCGGCTATCGAATATATATAGGCTGTTAATGAACCTATCGCTATGAGTACATCCATATTGGGTATACCATGCTTTAATGATCCCCATGCACTTTTGCCGAAATGCATTATGCCGATAATTACTACCGGTGTACTTAATATAAGCTGTACTATTGGTTGATGCAATTGAGGAATATGCATTAGCATCGGTAAAAGCAAAGGGATGGTGAAAAGTACCGATATCCCGAATTTAATTTTTAATGCCGACCATGAGCCGTGATCATGATGAGTTTCTTCAGGTGTTGCTGCTTTGTACCCTAAACTATTGATTTCAGAAATTACCTCATTTAACGAGGATTCCCGCATATTTTCTATTTCTACTTGTCCGGTTTCATAAAAAACATGGACATCCGAGTACCCTTTTTTGTTGAGATGACGAGTAATTCCTTGAGCGCAACTTGCACAAGTCATCCCTTTTACCGATAAAACAGTTTTCGCTGACATAGCACAAAAGTACTAATCCTTTGCCAACGACATGGTTATCCGATTGTTTAAAATTATTTGCACTAAATTTGTTATGTTGATTGGAAACACTATTTTTGCAGCCCTGAAACGGTGATTGTAGCTCAGTTGGTTAGAGCGCCTGATTGTGGTTCAGGAGGTCGAGGGTTCGAGACCCTTCATTCACCCTAAAAGACCCCGTTAATCGGGGTCTTTTTGTTTTTTATACCTTTTTATTAACTATTTTGGACTTTTAACCCTCTGTTTGTTAGCTTTTTAATTGGGTTTCCCTTTACAAAGGGGTTTTCAAGTAGTATCTTTGCGCACCTTATAATTAAAACGTATATGTCAACTTCTTCAAAAAATGCTGATGTGTTAAATTCTTACGATCGTCAATTAGGCGATTGGATCGAGCTTGAAAAGGCTGCGATTGAATTAATCCACATCATCGGCGACTTATGGTTTAACCGTTCCGTTGAACTTATCATCTTTAGAAATCAATTGGTTGATCGCAGCGCGAGCCAGATTTTAAATCTGCACCAATATGCTAAGGATTTCGTTAAAAAACCTATTTCTATTATGGATACTGTAGCTATTGCAGCCGCTATCCGTGATCTCGATTTAGCTCCTTCTCGTATCGATATCGGAAAATTGGGCGCAGAATGGATTAGCGAAAGCGCTGAGTATGGTAACGATATTAAGAAGTTTGTAACAGGTAAATTAACGGGACTAATCGGTAAAGAAAAACGCGGATTAATCCCTCGCGATGTGATTTTATACGGATTTGGTCGTATAGGTCGTATCCTTGCTCGTGAGTTAGTTGGACAAGCAGGTAAAGGTGAACAATTACGCCTTCGTGCTATAGTGGTTCGTGGTCGCTCAGAAGACGATTTGTCGAAACGTGCCGAATTATTGAGAAATGACTCAGTTCATGGTCCTTTCCCGGGTACAGTAATTGAAGATAAAGAAAAGAATGCCTTAGTGGTTAATGGTCATACGATTTATGTTATCGATGCTAAAAACCCTGAGGATATCGATTATTCTGCTTACGGTATCAGCAATGCTTTATTGATTGATAATACTGGTGTTTCTCGCGATCGCGCAGGACTTTCTCGTCACTTAACTGCTAAAGGAGTTGATAAAGTTTTATTAACTGCTCCGGGTAAAGGTGATATTCCAAACGTAGTTTATGGTGTTAATGAAAAGAATCATGCTGCTGATGAGAAAATCTTCTCTGCTGCATCGTGTACAACAAACGCTATCGTTCCTGTTTTAGAGGTAATCGAAAAAACTTTAGGAATCGAAAGAGGACATATTGAAACTATTCACTCTTACACAAACGACCAAAACTTACTTGATAACTATCACAGTAAATATAGAAGAGGTCGCTCTGCTGCCATGAACATGGTAATTACCGAAACCGGTGCAGATAAAGCGGTGACGAAAGTAATCCCTCAGTTAGAAGGTAAATTAACAGGTAACTCTGTGCGTGTACCAACCCCTGATGTTTCATTAGCTATCTTAAACTTAACGGTAAATAAGCAAGTTTCTAAGGATGAAGTAAATGAAATCTTGAAAGATGCTGCTTTAAGAGGTTCTTTGGTTGAGCAAATCCAATACAGTCAAAGTAATGAGTTAGTATCAAGCGATCTTATCGGAAATCCTTGCGCTTCTATAGTTGATAGCCCAGCAACCATCGTTTCGAAAGATAAACGAGGAATGGTTCTTTATATCTGGTATGATAACGAATACGGATATAGCCGTCAGGTAATCCGCTTCGCGAAATATTTATCAGACGTAATTCGCCTTACTTACTATTAAAATATTAAGAATGTAAATGAAAGAGCCGGCTATTCTATAAATGACCGGCTCTTTTTTTTTATTCCTCTCCTAAATACGATTTAAGAAGTTTTGATCTGTTTTTATGTCTTAACCTTCTTATCGCTTTTTCTTTTATCTGACGTACTCTTTCTCGTGTTAAATCGAATTTGGCTCCTATCTCTTCAAGTGTATGTCCGTGGGTAGTACCGATTCCGAAAAATAAAATTATTACTTCACGTTCTCTTTCGTTTAATGTACTCAATGATCGCTCAATTTCTTTCTTTAATGAATCCGACATTAAATGCGTATCCGCTCGTGGTGATTCATTGTTTTCCATTACATCTAATAAAGTACTTTCTTCTCCGTTAGCAAATGGTGCATCCATACTTACATGCTTGCCCGAAATTCTTAAAGCATCTGTGATTTTATCGATGGGAAGATCGGTAAGCTTTGCAATTTCTTCGTAAGATGGTTCGCGTTCAAATTCTTGCTCCAGCTTACTAAATGCTTTGCTGATGCGAGTTAATGATCCAACTTGGTTTAATGGAAGTCGCACAATTCTCGATTGCTCAGCTATCGCTTGAAGGATACTCTGACGTATCCACCAAACAGCATAAGAAATAAATTTAAACCCTCTGGTTTCGTCAAAACGTTTCGCCGCTTTTATCAATCCAAGGTTCCCTTCGTTAATTAAATCAGGCAAACTTAATCCTTGGTTTTGATATTGCTTTGCAACAGAAACTACAAACCTCAAGTTGGCCCTCGTCAATTTGTCAAGGGCAATTTGATCTCCTTCTCTGATGAGTTGTGCCAGTCGCACTTCTTCTTCGGAGTTAATCATTCCTTCTTTCCCAATCTCTGATAGGTACTTCTCTAAGGAAGCACTTTCACGATTGGTAATCGACTTCGTAATTTTCAGTTGACGCATCGGATGATAGTTTATTGGTCATTGCTGAAAACTGATTTGGTATTTTATTCTGTGTGTTGACAGTGTAAAGGGCCAGCACTGTCACAAATTTAAAAGATTCAACGAACTGACCAAATGTTTGACAAAGTATTTTGAAAAATAAAAAAAGGCGGAGTTGAATTTCTTCATCTCCGCCTTGAATTTTTTATGTATTACCTTTTACATTCCAAATCCGTAATACGCTCTCATTCCATTGGCATATACTCCTTCAATGAGTACTCCGCCTTGCTTTTTGTCGAGGTAATTGGATACGTCTTCCGCATCATTTACAGGCTTGTTGTCAATTGAGGTAATGATAAATCCTTCTCTGATTCCGGCATTTTTAAGTTTTCCGTTTTGAAGATCTTTTACTTTTACACCGCCTTCAATTCCTAGTTTACCTAACTCACCGTCTTGCACTGCTTCAAGTCGCGCACCCAGTACGTTTACTATTTCCGTTTTACCGATCTTGGTATTTCCTTCTTTGTTTTTAAGTGTTACCGCCAACATTTTCTCAGAAGCGTTTCTTAAAACAGTTACGTTAATTTTATCTCCAGGACGATATCTTCCTACTTGTTCTTGAAGTTCAGGTGAACTCTTTATGTTGATGTCGTTGATTTTTGTAATTACATCTCCTTCTTTTATTCCAGCCTCTTCTGCAGATCCTCCATCGGTTAATCCGCTTACATAAACTCCGTCAAGCTTCGTGATCTTTTTCTCTTTCGCAAATTCTGCATCAATATCGCGAATACTTACTCCAATAAATCCTCGTTGTACATTTCCGAATTCCATTAAATCATTCACAACTTTTTTTACCATGTTAACCGGTATTGCAAATGAATATCCCGAATAACTTCCCGTATTCGACGCAATCGCTGCATTAATTCCTACCAATTCTCCGTTGGTATTCACTAATGCTCCTCCGCTATTTCCTGGATTTACGGCAGCGTCTGTTTGTATGAATGATTCTATCGGGAATTTTTGGTCGGGTAGGATGTGGATATTTCTAGCTTTTGCACTTACTATACCCGCAGTTACCGTGCTTGTTAGATTAAACGGATTTCCTACTGCTAATACCCATTCTCCGACTTTCACCGCATCTGAATTTCCATAAGCCGCAAACGGTAATCCTTTCTCCTCAATCTTTAATAGTGCTAAGTCGGTTGAAGGATCGGTTCCGATTATTTTTGCGTTGTAGGTGCGTTTGTCGTCGAGCGTCACTTCTACCGATTCAGCATCGTCTACAACATGGTTATTGGTGACAATATACCCGTCGTCGCTAATAATAACGCCCGATCCGGTTGATTGTGGTTGCTGTTGCTGAATTTGCGGTGCCGGTTGTCCCCAAAAGAATTGAAATGGATCCATAAACGGATTCGATACCGTCTTTTTGGCATAGCTGGTTTTTACGTGCACTACCGTAGGTATCGTGTTCTCTGCTGCTACCGTGAAGTCGGTCGATCCTGCTGCCGGATTCCCAAAATTTACTCGAGCAATAGGAATCTGTACTTCCTTTCGGTTGCTGAAAAAATGACTGTCGCTTAAATAATGATTGTAAATACTTGAACCGGCTAAACTTCCGGCTGCTGCTATCAGGAACACTCCTGCATACTTAATCATTGGTTTCATAATGCAATTTTTAGTTTTAAATGATGCGTATGTGTTTATTCAGATTTTTTTATTGTTATAACGTTTAACAGGGGCAAAAATATTCGCTGTTTGGTGAATCATGTATGAATTTAACAATGGTTTAACATTTTTACTTTTTTTTAGGTTGTTTCCTTATCACATCTCTCGTTTTTATGTTTTATTTACCTTTACAGCGATGCAATTGAAATTCTTTAAATATCATGGCGCCGGTAACGATTTCGTTATCCTTGATGGTCGTGTTGATTTGCCCTCTCTTTCTGTGGAGCAGGTTCGATTTTTATGCGACCGCAGATTCGGAATTGGGGGCGATGGATTAATGATTCTTAAACCAACTGCTAATGCCGATTTCGAGATGTTGTATTTTAATTCTGATGGACGTCCCGGTTCTATGTGTGGAAATGGAGGAAGATGTATGATGAGGTTTGCTTCTGATTTGAATTTGATTTCAAGTAAAGCCGATTTCCTCGCTCCCGATGGTTTGCATGAGGCTTACTTCTTACCGAACGGTTGGGTGTCGCTCAAAATGAATGATGTCTTGTTCCCTTCTCAAAATGAGTCGGGTGATTTTATTCTCGATACCGGCTCTCCTCATTATGTTTCTTTTCGTAGTGATGTGAAGTCGTTAGATGTTTTTAATGAAGGTCGCGCAATTCGTAATAGCCAACCTTTTAAAGAGAAAGGTATTAATGTGAATTTTGTTAGTGTCGAAAATAATACACTCCATATTCGTACGTATGAGCGTGGAGTAGAGGAGGAGACGTTAAGTTGCGGAACAGGGATTACTGCTTCCGTTATTGCTGCTCATTTTTCAAATAAAGTGAATAGTGATTTGCAGAGTGTAGATGTGATTGCAATGGGTGGCGAATTGAAAGTTAGTTTTAAAAAGAATTCAGATAAATATGTTGACGTCCGACTCGAAGGTCCTGCCGTTAAAGTATTTGAAGGTTACATAGATTTATGATTAGAGGAACTTCAGTGATATTAAGAGCTCTCGAACCACGTGATGTGGATTTGATGATGATCTATGAAAATGATACCGAAGTATGGCCGGTTAGCGGTACGCTTAGTCCGTATTCTCGTTATACACTCGAACAGTATTATCAAAGTGCTACACAGGATATTTTTGTTACGCGTCAGCTGAGACTCGCTATTGAGTTGATTACTGAGTTGCCACAGTCGGGGAAAACAATCGGGTTTATCGATTTGTTTGAGTTTGATCCATTGCATCGTAAAGCAGGCGTGGGAATTTTAATTGGCGATAAAGATGAACGCATGAAGGGGTATGCTTATGAGGCGCTATTGTTATTGGCTCGTTATAGTTTCGATATTCTAAATATGCACCAACTATTTTGTCATATCGAAAATTCTAATCAGGCAAGTCTTCGCTTATTTTCTAAAGCGGGATTCCGAACTTGCGGCGTAATCCGCGATTGGATAATTTATAATGAAACTTGGCATGATGTTACTATGATGCAGCTACTCAGGCCTTCAAAATTAATATGAAGCATAGCAATTTAATACGATTGCTCCTTTTGCCGGCTATTGTTTTAATTGCCTGCTTGAATTGGTATTGTAAACCATCGTCTGCTCCCGTTAATACCGAGCGAACAACTTATGCCGGATTGAGTGATTCGGCTGAGTATGTGGGGATGCAAACTTGTTCGGGTTGCCATGCGAATGTGCATTCGACTTTTATACATACAGGCATGGGACTTTCTTTTGATCATGCTTCTAAAACAAAGTCATCTGCGAATTTTTCTAATCATCCTTTAGTGTATGATAAGTACAAAGATTTTTATTATACTCCTTATTGGGATCATGATAGCTTAAAGTTTAAAGAATTTCGTCTCGATGGTCGCGATACTGTTTACCAACGTGTGCAAACAGTAAAATATATTGTTGGCTCCGGACAACATACTAATTCTCATATGTGGGAGTCGAATGGTTATCTCTTTCAAGCTCCAATGACTTTCTATACGCAGAAAGGGAAATGGGATTTGCCTCCGGGATTTGAGAATGGGAATAATTCGCGTTTTAACCGAATCATCGGACTAGAATGTATGTCCTGCCATAACGGTTATCCTACTTTTGTTGAAGGGTCCGAGAATAAATTCAGTCTTGTGAAAAACGGAATTGATTGTGAACGTTGTCACGGGCCGGGAAGTATTCACGTGAAAGAAAAATCAATGGGAATGCTTATCGATACTTCAAAATTTATCGATTACTCTATTGTTAACCCGGCTAAGCTCCCTATCGATTTACAGTTCGATGTTTGTCAGCGTTGCCATATTCAAGGGAATGCAATTTTAAATGAAGGAAAATCATTCTTCGATTTTAAACCGGGCATGCATTTATCTGATGTGATGAATGTTTTTATGCCTGTGTATGAAGGACGTTCTCAAGAGCATATTATGGCTAGCCATGCTGAGCGATTAAAGCTTAGTAAATGCTATATTGAAACTATGAAAAAGGTGGACGCTTCTATGACTGATAAGAATCGTCCTTTGAAGCCTTATAAGAATGCACTTACATGTATCACTTGCCATAATCCTCACGTAAGTGTTAGAAATACGAATAGCAATATTTTCAATGCCGCATGTGAGAATTGCCATAAGTCAAATGAGCAAAAAGTTTGCAGTGCTGATAAAAATATGCTCGCTAAAGAGGATAATAATTGCGTGAGTTGTCATATGCAGCTAAGTGGTGCAATTGATATTCCTCATGTTGGAGTTCACGATCATAAAATTTCAATTCCGGTTAAGGAAGTAAACAAAGAAGCAATTAAAAAATTTGTTGGTATCAACGCGATCAATAATCCAAATCCTCCACGTGAAGCAATAGCACAAGCCTACATTAACTATTTCGAGAAATTCGGAATGGGAAAAGAAATGCTCGACTCTGCTCTAAAGTATATTCCGGTGAATAGTGCCGATGATAAAACCAAGAGTTTACCTAAAGTAGTTCAAGTATTTTTCTTGAAAAAGGATTATCCTTCAGTAATACGATATGTTGAATCGGTGCCCAATGCACAAGCATTGTTAAATAAAAAACAGTACGATAATTATTATGCATGGACATGCTATCGTATCGGTGAGTCGTATTCGCAATTAGGTAATCCTAGTGCTGCTATGAAGTGGTATGCTCAAGCCAATCAGTTAGCTCCATTGTCTGCTGAATTTGCAAATAAATATGGAAATGTTTTAGCATCCTCCGGAAATATTAAAGAGGCAAAAAGAATTTTTCTTGCTTCAGTAAATGAACATCCTGAATACGCACCTGCTTATTCAAATTTGGGCTATTTAATTTTGTCGTCGGAAGGCAACATTCCTAAAGCTCTTGAGTTGTATACCAAAGCATTGGCGCTAGATCCTGATTATGAACAAGGATTATTAAATATGGCAGGAGTGTTAGCCGTTCAAAAAAACTTTGATGAGGCTACAAAATATTTGAAAAGAGTTTTGAAGAAAAACCCCGATAATGCTCAAGCAAAAGCAGCAATGATTCAACTGAGTAAAATGAAATGAAGTAGGAGATATGGCTAAGAAAAAAAAATCTTCAAGTAAAAAATCAAGCGGAAGCTTAAGAAAGTTTTTAATTGCCTTTGCTGGGGTAGTATTGTTGGTGGGATTAATAACGGCTTATACTTTTTATACCAAGGTCTTTTCTCCTAATATCGTTCTTCAAGGTAAGTCAACAACATTTATTTATATCCGAACAGGTTCACGATTAAATGATGTAATTGCTTTGTTGAATAAAGACGGTATGTTGAAGAATTCAGCGTCTTTTGAATGGGTAGCTCAACAAATGAATTATGAGAATAATGTGAAACCCGGTAAGTATCAAATTAAATCGGGGATGAGTAACAAGCAAATAGTAAGTTTGCTTCGTTCGGGAAAACAAACTCCGGTGCGATTAACGTTTAGTAATTTAAGAACCGTTGAACAGTTAGCGGGAATTGTAGGTAGTAAAATAGAAGCCGATTCTGCTGAGATCTTATTCTTATTTAAAGATGATGCTTATCAAGCCAAATACGGTTTTACGGGAATGAATAGTTTGGCGGTTATGATTCCGAATACCTATGAATTTTATTGGAATTGCAGCGCTGAGCAGTTTTACGAAAAAATTGTAAAGGAATACAAGAAGTTCTGGACCGAAGAACGAATGCAAAAAGCAAAAGCTGAGGGAATGTCCTTAACTGATGTAAGTACACTCGCCAGTATAGTAGAACAAGAGACTCGCAAAGTTGATGAAAAGCCAACAGTAGCCGGAGTATATATTAATCGTTTAAGAAAAGGATGGAAGCTTGAAGCTGATCCCACTTTGGTTTATGCTTTGGGCGATTTTACCGTTCGTAGGGTGTTAAATGAGTACAAAGAAATTGATTCGCCTTATAATACGTACATGTATACCGGATTACCTCCGGGACCAATATGCATGCCTTCGGTATCGTCGATTGATGCTGTTTTGAACTATAAACAACACGACTTCTTATTTTTCTGTGCTCGAGAGGACTTCTCCGGATATCATGCCTTTGCTCGAAGCTACGAGTTACATATGCAAAATGCTCGCCGTTTCCAGAAGGAATTGAACCGTAGAGGGATCAAATCCTGATAAAGATTGGCATTTTATGTAAGAGATACGCTCTTATTGAGTAGGGCATTTTCTTTTTCCTCAGTATCTTTGACCCTATGAAAATTGGAGTCATCAGAGAGGGAAAAGTGCCGCACGATAAGCGTGTACCTTTTACACCCGTTCAATGTAAATATTTATTAGAAGAATATCCTAACCTTAAATTGGCGGTCCAGCCAAGCCCATATCGTTGTTATACCGATGCGGAATACTTGCAACAAGGTGTATTATTACAAGAAGATATGTCAGATTGCGACGTATTAATGGGAGTGAAAGAGGTACCTAAACAAGATCTCATCCCCGGGAAAAAATATCTTTTCTTTTCTCATACCATCAAAAAACAACCGCATAACAAAGGCTTGATGCAGGCCTTAATCGAGAAGAAAATTCAAATGATCGATTATGAAACGTTGGTTGATGAAAACAATCATAGAGTAATCGGTTTCGGACGATATGCGGGAATTGTTGGTGCTTATAATGGTATTATGGCTTACGGATTAAAGTATGGATTATATACGTTGAAAGCCGCTCACTTATGTCACGATAAAAAGGAACTTTTTAAAGAACTTGAAAAGGTTAATTTACCGAACCTTAAAATTGTGGTTACCGGAGGAGGAAGAGTAGCGAATGGCGCAATGGAAACATTGGGTGCATTAGAAATCAGAAAAGTTACTGTTTACGAATTTTTGAATTATTCATTCCGTGAACCTGTATATGTTCAATTGCATAGCGAAGATTATCATGAATTGAAAGATGGTTCACTATGGAATCAAGAAGAGTTTTACAATCATCCTGAGAAGTTCAACTGTACGTTTGCTGAGCCGGGTTCTTATGCAAGTGCATGTGATTTATTAATTCACTGTACTTTTTGGGATCCTAAAGCACCTGTCTTATTTACGAAAGAAGAGATGCGCGGACATCGTTTTCATATCAGCGTAATTGCCGATGTGACATGCGATATCAACGGAAGTATTCCTTCAACAATGAAGCCATCAACAATCGACGATAAATTCTACGGTTACAATCCGTTTACGGAAACATTAGAAGCGCCATTCGCGCCTTCAACTATTACGGTGATGGCAATAGATAATCTACCTTGTGAACTACCAAGAGATGCTTCTGAAGGATTCGGGAAAAATTTGATGGAGAGAGTAATCCCTTCGTTAGTAGGTGAAGATAGCGGACTAATTGAACGTGCTTCAATTACAAAGGACGGAGCTTTAATGCCTCGCTTTAATTACCTGAGCGATTACGCTTCTTAAGCAGTAATTGCTGCAGCATCTTTCAATAAAGAAACTGCTTCCTTCGGATTAGCATGAGCAAATACGGTGTTGCCGGCAACTAAAATGTCGGCACCGCATTTTGCTAATTCACCTGCATTTTTGAAATCTACTCCACCATCGATTTCGATGCGTGCTCCTGAGTTTTTCTGGATAATTAAATTCTTTAGTTCTTCTACTTTCGAGTAGGTATTCTTAATGAATTTTTGTCCCCCGAATCCCGGATTTACCGACATCATACAAACCACATCAATATTAGCAATTACTTCTGATAAATGCGAAACCGGTGTGTGTGGGTTTATAGCAACTCCTGCTAGAACACCTAGTTGACGCATCGACTGGATAGTACGGTGAAGGTGTGTACAAGCTTCAATATGAACTGAAATCACTGCAGCGCCGGCATCTGCGAAAGCAGCCAAATATTTATCGGGATCAACAATCATCAAATGCACATCAAGAGGTTTGCGTGCGTATTTATTGATGGCTTTAATAACAGGAAAACCGAAGGAAATATTAGGTACAAAAACACCATCCATCACATCGATATGAAACCAATCGGCGCGACTTTCATTCACCATCGCAATATCTTTTTGGAGGTTCGAAAAATCGGACGATAACATTGAAGGGGCAATCAATACTGACATAATGGAGTGCTTGTTAATTGTACTGCGAAACTACAAATATTCGGGCAAACCACTATGAAAAAAAGAAAGCCCCGGAAGATTTAACCTCCGGAGCTTCTTTACCTAAAACCCAAAACCATGATCTTTAATACTTACCCTAGATAAGTGCGGAGAATTTTACTTCTCGAAGTATGTTTTAAGCGACGGATCGCTTTTTCTTTGATTTGACGAACGCGTTCACGAGTAAGTTCGAATCGTTCTCCGATTTCCTCCAGTGTAAGAGGGGAGTCGTTTAGTCCGAAATACAAGCGGATAACATCAGCCTCACGAGGTGTGAGCGTAAATAATGCGCGCTCAATTTCTCTGCGAAGTGATTCTGTGATGAGGTTGTTCTCCGGCGATGGAGTAGAGTCTTCACCCGGCATTAAGTCCATCAACGTAGCATCTTCGCCGTTTACCAGCGGTGCATCCATCGATACATGTCGTCCCGACGAACGCATTGTATCCATCACATCATCAACAGTAATATTGAGGATAGTCGATAATTCTTCGTTGGTAGGCTCGCGCTCAAATTCTTGTTCGAGTTGTGCGAAAGCTTTATTGATTTTATTGATAAACCCTATTTTGTTTAGCGGTAATCGAACTATACGGGCTTGCTCTGCTAAGGCTTGTAAAATACTCTGACGAATCCACCATACTGCATAGGAGATGAATTTAAATCCTCGAGTTTCATCAAAGCGTTGTGCTGCTTTAATTAGTCCCAGATTACCTTCGTTAATAAGGTCACCTAAAGTAAGTCCCTGATTTTGGTATTGCTTTGCTACCGATACCACAAATCGAAGATTTGCTTTAGTTAAGCGTTCAAGAGCTGTACGATCGCCTTCTTTAATACGACGAGCAAGATCAACTTCTTCCTCCGGACGTAATAATTCTACCTTCCCAATCTCTTGTAGATACTTATCAAGTGATGCTGTTTCACGATTAGTAACCTGCTTCGTAATTTTTAGCTGTCTCATTTTTTAAAAGTCATTTGAGGTGCTTAACGCATCCCCTAACGATTGGTTGCAAAAGGGCAATTACGAACTGTAAGGTGAATTGTAAGGTAATGAGGCCGAGAAACCAATAAACGATGTTTTTGGACGAATTTGGTGATTTGAAGGCGTTTTTTATTACATCAATCTTTTTAGGTGGATGCCTGTATGTTAAAAAAAGAAAGCCCCGAATAAATCGGGGCTTTCAGAGGTAAAATGTAACTTTTTTAATCGCTTATTGTTGGTCAGGAGTTACTCTTTCCGGACGATTAGATAGCAAAACCTTACGTGATAAGCGGAACTTACCGGTTTTCTTATCAATTTCAACAAGTTTCACTTGAATCTTTTCTCCTTCTTTCAAAATACCTTCCATTGATGGAATGCGTTCGTTAGAGATTTCGCTGATATGTAATAAACCATCTTTACCCGGCATAAACTCAACGAATGCACCGTAAGTAGTAATAGTTTTTACTTTTCCTTCATATACTTCACCTACTTCCGGCTCCGCAACGATTCCTTTGATCCAGCTTAAAGCAGCATCAATTGATTGCTTATTTGGAGATGCAATTTCAACAACTCCTTCGTTGTTTTGCTCTTCAATAGAGATAGTAGCTCCTGTAGTACGTTGGATTTCTTGAATAATTTTTCCACCCGGTCCGATAACAGCGCCGATGTATTCTTTCGCAATACGTAGAATAACGATACGTGGCGCATGCGCTTTGTAGTCTTCACGTGGTGCTGCAATCGTCTTATTCATCTCTCCTAAGATGTGTAAACGGCCTGCTTTAGCTTGCTCTAGGGCTTGGATAAGGATGTCGTAAGGAAGTCCGTCCACTTTAAGATCCATCTGACAAGCACAAATACCTTTTGAAGTACCTGTTACTTTAAAGTCCATATCTCCTAAGTGATCTTCGTCTCCTAAGATATCACTTAAGATACCGAAGTTTCCTTTTCCGTCAGTGATTAATCCCATCGCAATACCTGAAACGGCAGCTTTAAGTTTAACACCTGCATCAAATAAAGCCAAAGTACCTGCACAAACAGTAGCCATAGATGACGAACCATTTGATTCAAGGATATCGGAAACGATACGGATAGTGTAAGGGTTTACATCATCACCGGGCATCATTTGCTTTAATGAACGCATAGCAAGGTTCCCGTGACCTATTTCACGGCGACTAGTTCCGCGGTTAGGTTTCACTTCACCTGTACTGAATCCCGGGAAGTTGTAATGTAAAAGGAATTTATTAGTTCCTTGGAACATCGCTTGGTCGATAATTTGCTCGTCAAGTTTAGAACCTAAGGTTACTGTTGTTAATGATTGAGTTTCTCCACGTGTGAAGATTGAAGAACCATGAGCAGAAGGAAGGTAGTCGATTTCTGACCAGATTGAACGGATATCCGTCAAACCACGGCCATCTAAACGAATCTTCTCTTTCAAGATCATGCTGCGAACAGCTTCTTTCTCTACATCATGGTAGTAAGTCTTGATAAAGCCGATTTTTTCAGCCAACTCTTCTGGGGTAAATTGAGCACAGAACTCTTCTACAACCGCTTTAAATGCAGTTTTACGAGCATGCTTATCGGGATTACATTGACGAGCTACAGCGTATGCTTTGTCGAATGTTTCTTTCCAAACTTTTTCACGTAATTCTTCATCATGAGTTTCATGAGAGTAAGTACGTTTTGTGATACCTAATTGCTCAGCTAACTCAATTTGAGCTTGGCATTGCGATTTGATAGCCTCGTGACCAAAAGCAATTGCTTCAGCCATTTCCTTTTCACTTACTTCTTTCATTTCACCTTCTACCATCAAGATATCTTTGATAGTACCTGCAACGATTAGATCGATGTCGGCATTCGGCATAGCCGAGATAGGAGGGTTGATAGTTAATTTTCCGTCGATACGTGCAACACGTACTTCAGAAATTGGTCCGTTAAACGGAATATCAGAAACCGCAATGGCAGCCGATGCAGCTAAACCTGCAAGGCAATCCGGTGCAACTTCAGGATCGGCAGAGATAAGGGTAACCGCTACCTGTGTGTCGGCATGATAATCATCCGGGAATAAAGGACGAAGAGCACGGTCGATCAAACGACAGATAAGGATTTCGTTATCATTAGGACGAGCTTCGCGACGGAAAAATCCTCCCGGAAAACGTCCTGCAGAAGAAAATTTCTCTTGATAATCTACAGTTAATGGCATAAAGTCGACACCCGGTTTGGCATCAGGACTCGATACAACAGTTGCTAGGAGCATACAATCTCCTAAACGTAATACTACAGATCCATCAGCTTGTTTAGCTAATTTCCCTGTTTCAATGGTAACTTCTCTCCCGTCGTCGAGACGAAAAGATTTAATGACAGCTTTTTGTGACATGATAATTTTGACAGCTTTTTTTGCAGCGTTTTACAGCTTTGTTTATAGATAGATAATAATGCCTTGGGATAAAATGAAAAAAGGCAATTACATAGAATTGCCTTTTAATATTATTTGCCTGCTGGCTTCAACATTTTATTTACGGATGCCTAATTCAGCGATGATAGCGCGGTAGCGATTGATTTCTTTCTTTTGAAGATAATCAAGAAGAGCACGACGCTTTCCTACCAAACGAATCAGAGCACGCTGAGTAGAGAAATCTTTTTTAGACACTTTTAAGTGTTCAGTAAGGTGATTAATACGCTGCGTAAACAAAGCGATTTGAGCTTCAGATGAGCCGGTATTAGTTTCACTTTTACCGTGTTTTTTGAAGATTTCTTTTTTGAGTTCTGATGTTAATAACATGATAATAAAGACAGTTTTCTTTAATAAGGACGGCAAAGATAGTAACAAAGTCTTAAATCAACAACCCTTTTTTAAAGGATTTTAACAATCATTCGTTAATAAGCCCTGTTTTGCCCATGATTATACTGTAACTATTTAATAATCAATTGTTAAATGTTACTTTTCGTTGTTTGAAATCGCCAAACCCCTAATTTTCATTTACAATTCGAGGATGAAGATAGATGTTTTTGTATTACGGAATACGCGTTATGTTTAATGCGTATTTTGAGGACGCTCGATTTCACTTTTGTAGATACCTATTTTTGCGTTTTAATTTTCAATTCTTAATTGAAGTAATGATTTTGATAAGATTAATTAATAAATTGATTAAAAGTGATATATGAAATTAATAGTTTAATCATTTATGGAATTATTTCGGGAAAAGAGTCGCTTTCTATCGAGTAGATTGTCCACCATTCTTTTCGCTTTAATAGCTTAAGTTGTGTGTGGATTTCTTCTTTCGGCGACTTGCTATTCCTCTTTATCGCACTTCGGCAACCTATAATTGCAACTTCTTTGTCGATCTTTTCGACTTCTAGTTTTGTGCTAAGCAGTTCGCATCGGCTCCATAAATCTTTGAATCGAAGCATAAAGTAGTCGAATGAACTGAACATTCCGCTATTTCCATTGATATGAAGTTGCTCTGACAGGTATTTATAGGCTTTGTTTCCATTATCATTAAAGAGTATTGTTATGAATTCGTTAGCAGCTTTCATTACCTCTCTGGCACTTTCCGGAATTATGTCTTCGAATTCAAATTGTAATATGTAGCCTCTTGAGCGTATATTCTTGACTTTGGTACTCGTTAGTACTTCGCTAAGCAACATTCGCCTGTAAAAAGCTTGATACTGATGTCGATAGTTGATATGTATTGCGTTAATCCTTAATAAGTTGTTGATTCTTAGCTCTTCAGCTTGATCGATATCATGCCTTCCAATATTTTCTAATCCAATGTATTCTCGTAAACTGATTTCTTCGGCTGTTTTGAATTTTCGAATGAAATCGTCGGCCAACGAGGGCTTATATTTCATCATCCGTCTGCGGGCAGGTAAGGGATAAAAAGGACTCGTTTCTGTTTGCCCCGTAAAAATATTCTTGGGTAATAGTAATTCTCTTTTTACTTGACTGGGTTGCATATTCCGTTTTTGGCGAAACTAGTGGCAGTCTATTCTTTTAGTCGGTAGTAAACAACTACAAACGTTTAAAAATGAAAATCCCGCCTGGTGGGGCGGGATTCAATGTCATGTATCTAATTATTAATGAGCGAAATAGCCTAATATTTCTCCCATTTTTGTTCTTAGTTCGGTACGGTTTATAATAATGTCAAGGAATCCATGATCGAGTACGAATTCTGATGTTTGGAATCCTTTAGGAAGATCCTTCCCAATTGTTTCTTTTACAACCCTTGGTCCAGCAAACCCGATTAATGCACCCGGCTCAGCAATATTCAAATCTCCTAACATCGCGAATGACGCAGTTACTCCTCCTGTTGTAGGGTCAGTGAGGAATGAAATGTATGGTAATTTCGCTTCTGATAGCTGTGTCAACTTAGCCGATGTTTTTGCCATCTGCATCAACGAGAATGCTGCTTCCATCATTCGGGCTCCGCCTGACTTAGAAATCATCAAGAAAGGAGTCTTGTGTTTAATGGAATAGTCAATTGCTCTCGCTATTTTTTCTCCCATTACAGCACCCATCGATCCTCCGATAAATCGGAAGTCCATACAAGCGATCGTTAATGGATAACCGTTACACATTCCTGATGCCGTTCTTACCGCATCTTTTAATCCGGTTTTCTTTTGTGATTCAATTAATCGCTCACTGTATTTCTTCGTATCCACAAATTCCAGCGGATCATCAGAGGTGAGATTCATATTGAATTCTTCGAACTTCTGATCATCAAAAAGGATGGCGAAATATTCTGCTGAACCTATTCTCTCGTGGTATCCGCATTTCACGCATACCCACATATTGTCTTCATGTTCCTGTGAGGGAATAATCGACTTACAAGAGGGACATTTGTACCACAACCCTTCCGGCGTTTCTTTCTTCTCACTAGTGGACGTGGTGATCCCTTCTTTTATCCTTTTAAACCAACTCATTTATCTGATTTCGTTCGGGTTAACAATAACAATATTACGAATTGAAATTCTAAGATAGGAATTTTATGCTATGGTAATTTCTTTCGTTAGGTAAACATCCTGAATTGCATTCAGCATGGTAATTCCTTCAGCGAAAGGCTTTTGGAAGGCTTTACGACCTGAAATTAGTCCTTGACCACCCGCTCTTTTATTGATAACCGCTGTAGTAACTGCTTCAGCCATATCCGAAGCACCTTTACTTTCTCCGCCCGAATTAATTAGTCCCATTCTGCCCATATAACAATTAGCAACTTGGTAACGTGCTAAATCAATAGGGTGGTTGGTAGTTAATTCATCGTAAACTTTTTTATGTGTTTTACCGAAGTTGATAGCTGTATACCCGCCATTGTTTGTCGGTAATTTTTGCTTGATAATATCCGCTTGAATGGTTACTCCAAGGTGATTTGCTTGTCCAGTTAAGTCAGCTGACGTGTGGTAGTCAACTCCGTCTTTCTTGAATCCGTTGTTACGAGTGTAGCACCATAGAATTGTTGCCATTCCTAATTCATGTGCTCTTTCGAATGCTTGTGCAACTTCTACGATTTGACGTGATGATTCTTCCGATCCGAAATAGATAGTTGCACCAACAGCTGTAGCTCCTAAATTCCAAGCTTCGTCAACCGATCCGAACATGATTTGATCGAATTTGTTAGGGTAGGTAAGGAACTCGTTATGATTAATTTTAACGATAAAAGGAATTTTATGTGCGTATTTTCTAGAGACAGATGCTAATACTCCGTATGTCGATGCTACTGCATTACATCCACCTTCAATGGCTAGCTTTACAATGTTTTCAGGATCGAAAAACATTGGATTCGGAGCAAATGATGCTCCCGCCGAATGTTCAATTCCTTGGTCAACCGGAAGGATGCTTACATATCCAGTTCCTGCCAAACGTCCGTGGTTATATATCGATTCAATACTTCTTAACACTTGGTTGCTTCTATTCGATGGTGCAAACATGCGATCCACGAAGTCAGGGCCCGGTGTATGTATTACGTCTTTTGAAATTGTTTTACAGGTGTGGTTCAACAAAGAATCAGCGTCTGCGCCAAGTAATTCTTTTATTTTTTGAAATGACATACCGTATTGGATTTGATATTGTAGGTTACTGTTTGTTTTTGAGAATCGACAAAGCTAAAGAAAAAATGGTTGTTGCCCAACCATAGTTAATGTCTACACGACTTAAAAGTTGCCGCAATTGGCTAAAAGATCGATAGCTGCCAGATTTAGCCCGAATTCGTGCTTGTAGGAAAATACTTGAGGGTACTTCCTGAATTCTGCATCATCAAGCTTCCGAGGAGTATTATCGGACCCATTGCTTATCTCTGTAAAACTGATAGTTTCAGCATTCTCTGAAACTCCTAATTCAAGCTTTTTTATCCTGAACTTCTTGAGCATCAATTGCAATACCATTTCGTTGAGTTCAATCAAATAGGTAGGCTTTTGGTCGAAAATAGCCCAAATATCGTCTTTGAAGTATTCGAAAAAGGCAGTGGTATTGTAAGCGGCTTCGAGAGCACCCTTGTGGACTCTTATCCATGGTTGCCCGTAGCTGATTTTAATGTCTTTCGTTAAAGTTTCGGGATGCGATTTAGCTTCAACGGGTACCGAAAGCATTTGTATCCCATTGGGTGACAGGATATGTGTTCGGTTTCGTAATGTTTGTCGCTTCCAACGATCGCCGGGATCGATAGTGAATGCCGGATTTTTCTGAACCAGCATCATGTATTCTACCGAAGGGAAATACGCAGTTGCAAAAACTGCATTTCCTCCTCCAAATTCATTCATGGTTTAACTAGTTGTTATTCCAGTGGATGATATTAAACAAACGACTCCATCTGATTTTCGATAAGAAGGTACCATTAGTATCCCAACTCATCCAGATAAATACCGCCTTTCCTACAATATGATCTTCAGGCACGAATCCCCAGAAACGAGAATCGGCTGAATTATGACGGTTATCTCCCATCATAAAGTAGTAGTTCATTTTGAAAGTATAGGTAGTGGTTTCTTTACCATTGATGAATATTTTGCCATCGCGTTCTTGTAAATCGTTCTTCTCATAAACAGAAATTGCACGACGATAGATACTCATATTGTCAGGAGTTAATTGAATCGTAGCACCTGCTTTTGGAATATAAAGTGGACCGAAGTTATCGAGGTTCCAAGGTAAATGAGGATTAAAAGGGAAGATATAGTTTTCATAAAGCCCTTTTTGTTGAATGAAAGGCGTTACTCCCGCTACTCCTTGAATTTTTGTAATTTCTTTAACGTTTTCTTGGGTTAACATAGCCTGGTATTCATCCATTCCGATTTGTTGAATATCATTTACTCCCATGTCTTTCCATGTCTCTGCTCTAACTCCGTAGCCTTGAGTTTTAACACCGTAGGCATACTGACTGCCCTTAGGTTTTAAGTTCATCTGACTATTCAGATAAACTGTTCGGTCGATAATTTTTATCGTATCTCCCGGCAACCCTACACATCTTTTGATGTAGTGGGTCTGTTTGTCGATCGGCCGATCATCTTCCATGGGGTAGTTAAAGACCACAATATCGTTTCGCTTAACATCTGAAAATCCCGGGAAACGGAAGTATGGAAGTTTCCATGCTTCTGAATATGATTTCCCTCCAATAAGAGGTAATTCTTGATGAACAAACGGAAATGACAATGGTGTCATTGGCGTTCTGGCTCCGTAATGCATTTTGCTTACGAATAAGAAATCTCCAACCATTAAGGTCCTTTCCATTGATGGAGTAGGGATGGTAAAAGCTTCAAAGAAGAATGTTCTTATGATGGTGGCAGCTACTACGGCGAATAAAATAGCGTCGAACCATTCGCGGGTTTTGCTTTTTCTACCGCTGCTTTGCCAGAATTTCCAGTTCATATTATGTGTTTGGGCTTCGAATATATAAATAATCAGCGTCTGCTTTCAGGAAACAGTATATCGTTCATGGTAAATACACCTTTGCGATCTTTAATCCATCCGGCAGCTAAGAGTGCTCCCGAAGCGAATCCGTCTCTGCTAAATGCTTCATGACGAATGGTGATGCGATCGATGGACGATTTCCATTCTACCGTATGATCGCCAACAACTCCTTCTTCTCGCAACGCTTCTATGGCAATTGAATTTGGTTTTTTATCGGTTTCTTCACTGAGGTGCCATCCCTCGGTGCCTTTATTTGCACTGTTGATTCCCTGTGCCAACGTTACCGCTGTCCCACTGGGTTTATCAAGTTTATGCGTATGATGTATTTCGCTTATTGAAACGTGATAATCGGTATGTTGTTGCATCCATCTAGAGAGCACTTTGTTAAGTTCAAACATGATATTCACGCCTACGCTGAAATTGCTCGCGTGGAGGAGTGTGCCATTTTTTTCTTTGAACTTATTGCTTACTTCTTCAATTCTGTTATGCCAACCTGTTGTTCCGCAAACCACAGGAATTCCTGCTTCTAAGCAATGATATAAATTTTCGACAGCCGCAGCAGGTTGTGTAAACTCAATAGCCACATCGGCTTTTTTTAAATCTCCGTTTGTTAATGATTCGCGATTTTCTTCATTGATGCGAAGCACAATTTCATGCCCTTGAGTCAACGCCATTTTTTCAATAGCTTGTCCCATTTTGCCTGTGCCGATTATTGCGATCTTCATGCGGATGTTATTTAAAGGATACTGCTAATCGTACTCCAGGTTGAAAAGCTATTGAGCTATATGGATTACTCTCTATAGATGGAGTAATTTTCATCGATAAATTATCGTCGACATTGAAAGTGTATAGATGTGCATCAACATGTGCATCAATGATGTTTAACAAGTAAACAAATACAGCTCCGGCAATCGATAAATCTCTATTTCGATGGTAATTATCACTCAGCAATCGCAAGTTTTCGCTAGTGATATTCGTGAGTTCTTCGTTATTGGGATCAGTGTCGTAGCGTTTGATTAGCGCATCATTGTATTTTTTGTATTTGTCACCATTAGTCTTGATGAAATATCCCATCACTGCTAATCCTCCATATACAATTGGCACTTTCCAAACTTTGTGATTATAAACTTGTCCCGCTCCGGGCAATGCCGTTGAGAGCCAAGTAGCTTTTTTTACTGAGTGAATTCTTGCTGTTGAGTCAACAGGACTTTGAGCCTTACTTTGAAGTGAGGCTGCTAAAATCAAGGTTACTAACAGACAAAATATTCTCATTTTCGCTCTTAGTGAATACCTTGAGATGCTAACCAACGTTCTGCATCTAGCGCAGCCATACATCCCGATCCAGCAGCTGTTACTGCTTGACGATAGATATGATCTTGAACGTCGCCTGCCGCAAATACTCCCGGTGCACTTGTATAAGTACTTCCTGCTTTGGTAATGATATATCCTGATTCGTCGAGGTTCAATTGACCTTTGAATATTTGCGTGTTCGGTTCGTGTCCGATAGCTACAAAGAATCCTGTTACAGGAATAGTATTTTCTTCACCGGTAACTGTATTTCTAACTTTGATTGCATCAACAGTTTTCTCTCCGATTACTTCTACTGTTTCGTGGTTGAATAACACTTCGATATTTGGAGTGTTTAATACACGATGTTGCATTGCTTTTGATGCACGCATTTCACTCTTGCGTACCAACATTGTTACTTTTTTACAAAGCTTCGCTAAGTAAGATGCTTCTTCTGCTGCCGTATCTCCTGCACCAACAATCGCAACTTCTTGTCCACGGAAAAAGAATCCATCGCATACTGCACATGCACTTACTCCGAATCCGTTTAGTCGTTTTTCAGAGTCTAATCCTAGCCACTTCGCACTTGCTCCCGTAGCTATGATTACTGCATCAGCTTCAATAGTATGTTTTTCGTCGATTACAACTTTTTTTACTGCTGATGAGAAGTCAACAGAGGTTGCATATCCAAAACGAATATCTGTTCCGAATCGCTTCGCTTGTTTTTCGAAGTCCATCATCATCTCCGGACCTTGAATTCCTTCAGGATATCCGGGATAGTTTTCTACTTCTGTGGTTATTGTAAGTTGTCCGCCCGGTTGTAATCCTTGATACAATACAGGTTTAAGGTCAGCACGTGCTGCATAGATTGCAGCGGTATATCCAGCGGGGCCTGATCCGATGATCAGCAATTTTACGCGTTCGGTAGTTTGAGACATAATCGTTTCGAAATTTAAGACTGCAAAGTTATTTCATTTATGATTAGAAAGGCGTTTGCAAAGAGATAATAACGCAAAAAGGAGCCTTTTTGAGGCTCCTTTAACTATAATTTAATTTTCTTAGTTCAATAGTTTGGCAATGATGTCTTCAACAGAGATTCCTTCAGCTTCCGCTTTGAAGTTTTTAACTACACGATGACGTAGAATTGCCGGTGCGATAGCTTTAACATCTTCAATATCAGGTGAATACTTGCCATTTAACACTGCATGGCACTTAGCACCAACTACTAAAAACTGTGAGGCACGAGGACCTGCTCCCCAACTTAAATAATCATTTGTGATTTGTGGTGCTGCAGGTGTATTCGGACGAGTTTTTGAGGTTAATCGAACTGCATATTCGAGCACATTGTCAGGCACAGGAATACGACGAATTAACTGTTGGAAAAACAAAATTTGCTCTCCGGTAAGTACCTTTTTTAATTCCGGATTATAGTTTCCTGTTGTGTTCTTTACGACCATCATTTCTTCTTCGAAAGAAGGGTAGTCGAGTGTCACGTTAAACATGAAACGATCGAGTTGAGCTTCAGGTAGGGGATAAGTTCCTTCTTGCTCTATCGGGTTTTGCGTAGCTAATACGAAAAATGGTCCCGGCAATTCATAACGGTGTCCCGCGGCTGTCACCGCTCTTTCCTGCATCGCCTCAAGCAAAGCTGCTTGCGTTTTAGGAGGGGTACGGTTAATCTCATCGGCTAAGATGATATTCGAGAATAACGGCCCTTTAACGAATTTAAAATGTCGGCTTTCATCGAGAATTTCTGTTCCGATGATATCACTCGGCATTAAATCCGGCGTAAACTGAATACGGTTATAACTTAAGCCTAAAACTCTGGCTATTGTGTTCACTAGTAATGTTTTAGCAAGTCCCGGTACTCCAACCAACAAACAGTGTCCGTTGCTGAAGATAGATATCAGGGAGTCTTTCACTACCTGATCTTGGCCAATAATTACCTTACCGATTTCGGAGCGGAGTTCTTTATAAGCTTCTCTGAGAGCATCAACTGCTTCAACATCAGAAGAAAATGTATTGTTCATAGGGTAGGTTTAATCGTAAATTATTTTGCCGGATTCGAATTCCAATCGGTTAATCCGGTACAACCGGCATATTCATCAGCGATTTTTATATACGTAACTGCTTTCTTTTTGTTCCGCCACGCTTCTAGCACTTTGTTTTGTTTATCATTCAGCGCAAGTTCTTGTAGCTTCTGATAATCGTCGGTCATATTCATTTGATGCGGTTCAACTCGTGTCTTCAGCATCAAAATACGAAATGCTTGTTTCCCGTCACGCGTAGTGGTAAGCATTGCTGATGATATTTCACCCGGACTAAGTTTATCGAGTTGGAATAAGACTGTAGGATCTACTTGATCGGCTTCAAATCGAATAGCTCCGTTATTCGTATTAACAACATTTCCGCCACTAAGTTTTGAGTCTTTATCGTCAGAGAATTTCTCTGCTGCAGCAGAAAATGTAGTTTTTCCCATTCTGATTGAGTTGGCTACTGAATCGGTAAGTTGTTGAGCAGCTACTAAATCTTCAGGAGTAGTTTTTGGCTTGATAAGGATATGGCGGCAGTTGATTTTTTCTCCTCTTCTTTCAATTAATTGAAGAATATGATAACCGAATTGTGTTTCGATGATATCAGAGATATCAGTTGTGTTTTTCATTCTGAAAGCTGCTGCTTCGAATTCAGGAACCAAATCTCCACGATTAACGAATCCTAATTCACCGCCTTGCTTTGCACTTTCAATATCTTGAGAATAGAGAATTGCTAGGGTGCTGAATTCTTCTCCTTTTAAAATACGATCACGAATATCTTTCAGCTGTTCTTTTGCTGCATTTTTTTGCTCATCGCTTATAGGAATATTATGCACGATTTGAGCGTATTCTACTTCAGCGTTGATCAAAGGTAAACTGTCTTTCGGAATATCATTGAAGAAGGCTTTTACATCGGCAGGGGAGGCCGATACCGGCTTTGTAACCTTACTTTGCATTTGTTGAGCTAATAACTGATCTCGTACTATAGGTTTAAACTCTTCCTTTAGCTCAGGAATTGATTTACCATAAAATTGTTCGAGTTTTTCTGCCGATCCTATTTGCTGAATGAAGTAAGCCATATTGCTTTCTATCTTCTGCATAACTTGCGATTCGTCAACTGTTACGCTGTCGACATTCGCTTGATGTACCAAAAGCTTATTCAGCAACATTTGATCAAGGATTTTGCATTTTAAATCGACATTACTGTAGTTTCCTTGTTGAAGGAACTGTTGGTATTGCGATTCGATTTCTGATTTCAGAATGATATTATTTCCCACCACTGCAGCAACTTGATCAACAATATTTGCTGATGGTTGTGCTTTAACAATTGAGGTAATTAAAATAAGAATTACCAGAATTTTATTTTTTGGGGAGCCAGATCTCCACTTCATTGTCTTTAAGTGCATTTTCGTAAGCTGCTTTTTGCATTTCATTAATTAAATCCAACTTACGTTTGTTAATAATAAGATTACGGATATTTTCTTTCTCGAAACTTAACGGAGATTGACTTTCTTTTATTTTAAATCCTTTGATATTTACAAAATAAACAGCGTTCGAGTCGGGAATTTCAATGTACCGATTGTTCTTTAAGAACTGCTCTTTGTCGTAAGTCTCAATAGGGACTTTCTTCAAAAGATCATCAAATAACAACCATTCTTCTTCATTGAAATAATAGTCGGAGGCAAACTGATAACAGTACTCTTCTAGTTGTTTGCGTTCCTTAGGATTTTCAGAGCGATACCAGCTTTTTACTTTATCGATTTTCGGAGCATTCTTTGGAATCTTAAAGTAGATTACTTTGATGATATTGTCTTTTAATTGAAAATTATTCGGATTTTCATTGTAATACTTTTCAATATCACTTTCAGATATTGAAGTATCGAGCTTTTGACGGATCAGTTCTCTTTCGTAAATATACGTAATTAAAGAGTTCCTGTATTCTTCGAGTTTTTGCTCTACATTTTTCTTTTCATCATCGAGGTTGTCGTTGGCCTTCTTAAGTACCACTTGTTGTTGTACCCAATTTTCAACAAAATTTCGAATGATGGTAATACTATCGTTTTTCGATGTTCCTTTCGGAACAATATTCCTGATGTCTTCGAGTTTAAGATACTTATCGAAAGCTCTCGCGATTACTTTGTCGGACGCTACAGGTTCGTTACTCTTGAATTTATTGCACGAAGAAAATAAAAACAGGCAAACTGCGATACCCGCGAATATCGGGGATATCAAACAATCTGCCTGTTTTTGATATTTTTTTTTAATCATTATTTCTTCCAGATCGACTGAAGGATGTCGTTATTGATCTGTACAGGATATTTATTGCGTAGGCTGCTGATCCATTCTTTTTCAAGATACGTTTGGAAATCGGCAGTAATTGCACCTTTAGTTTCTTCTAATGATTTAGGTGTAACAGGAAGAATCTTGTACATATCTACGATGTAGGTTTGACTCAAGAATTTAATGTTTTCACTTAATCCGGTTTTCCATCCGGTTTTTTCAATTACTTCATTCTCTCCATGAGCGTATTTGCCATCACGTTTTGTAACTCCATTAGTGTTGGTTTTATTAATTTCGGTCATGATTTCATCAACACTTTTCTTTCCTTTCTTCAATTGTTTTCGGAAATTATTTGCCACCTCATCGTTAGGGAAAGAGTAGGTAGTTGCCTCACACCTTTCTCCCCATAAGTAATTGTTCTTATTGTTGTCGTAGTACGTCTGTAATCCGTCAGTATCTTTTACCGCTTTACTCCATACCATTTTATCTGTAAGGTCGAATAATAAAATTCCATCGCGGTATTCTTTCATCAAGTTTTTGAAATCAATATATTTTCCGTCTAAACGTGCTTCTTCATATGCTAAACACTCATCTTGATTCCATTGATCGTACATGCTGTATCCGATAACTTGAGGATTACTTCCCGCACGTTTTGTTTGATGTGTTGAGATGTAAGTTGCAAAGTTTTGTTGAGTATAATTAGTTACAACACCTTTTGAATCCGTTAACGAGAATAAATTCTTGCTAAACTTATCTGCTTTTGTTAAATCCCAATCACCGTTTGAAAGTGTGGTATCAAGAATCGCAATTAGCTCATCTTTAGCTTTTGGAAGCTCTTTGAATTTGTATTCAGCTTTAATTTTGTTAACCATTGATGTTCTACTCGACTCATTGCGACTATCCCGTGAAATCATTTGGCGAAGTTCACCTTTCTTCTCATCGAATGATGCTACTCCACGTTTTTCAAGACGTTTTATGATATGCCATCCATATGACGTTTTTATGATATCAGAATATTCTCCATCAGCTTTTAGCGCAAATGCTGCTTTTTCAAATTCAGGGACCATTCTGCCAGTTCCGAACCAAGGCAATTCTCCGCCTTTCTTAGCAGATCCTTTGTCTTCGCTGTATTTTGTTACAACTGAATCCCAAGGTTGTCCTGCTTTTAATTCTGCTAAAGCTTTTTTGATTTTGCCTTCTGCATCTGCAATTACGCTATCGTTCCCATCTTTTGGTAAACGAACCATAATGTGTGCTGCATGAACTTCTCCTTGCGCCGGACGAATATCAATAGTTTTGATAATGTGGAATCCGAAGCGAGTACGAACTGGCATGGAAATCTGTCCCGGTTTTGTTGTATATGCAACTGTTTCAAATGGGTAAACCATTTGCATTCCTGTAAAATAGCCTAAATCGCCACCATTATCTTTAGCTGAAGGATCTTCACTTGAATCGCGAGCAACTTTTGCGAAATCAGTTCCTTTAAGGATTTGCTCTCTGATTTTTAACATACGATTATACACCGCAATTGTATCCTTAGGTAGAGCATCAGGATTTAATTTAATAAGTATATGACTTGCTCGTACATCTTTGTTAAGACGATCATATGCTTCGCGAACTAATTTCTCACTAACATTTTTATCAGTTAAATAAGGTTGCGCAAGCTGCTTCCTATATCCTGCTAACTCTGTTTGAAATGATTCGCTGGTATCCAATTTCATGGCTTCAGCTTCTTTCACTTTCAATTTGTAGTTAACATACAAGTCAAGGTACTCACGAATCGCAGATTCAGTGTATACGCTGTCTTTGTTGTTCTTGCGATAAACACGCTCAAATTCCGACTTTGGTATTGACTCACCGCCAATAGTCATCAAAATAGGATCGGTTATCGGTGCAGGAGTAGATACTGCTGCAACTGCAGGTTTTGCCGGTTTAACAGGAGCTTTTGGCTTGGTTTGACCTTCTACCGGGTTATTAACTGAGATAATAATACTAGCCAGTAAAGGAAGAATTATGGCTTTTTTCATAGTGTTATGCTGTTTTTGCAAGATCGCAAATGTAATAAAGTATGTCCCTCATTCCCTCGCATTTTGATGAAAAAATGGTGAATGGGAGTAAGGACTGTTAAACATTAGTTAAAATTGCCGGAAACAACTATTAGATTTAGTCAATTTCCGACAAAATGATGTGCTTTTTTTACTATTAATATTTTATTAAAATTATCGACTGTAGTTCGGTGCTTCGCGAATGATAGAAACATCGTGAGGATGGCTTTCTTTGATTCCGCTAGAGGTAATTCTTATAAATTGGGCTTGTTGAAGTTCTTTTACTTTTTTTGCTCCACAGTATCCCATAGATGCTTTTAATCCACCAACTAATTGATATATTTCTTCTGCGACAGTCCCTTTGTAAGGTACTCGACCCACAATTCCTTCCGGAACTAGTTTTTTAATATCGTCTTCAGCATCTTGGAAATAACGGTCTTTCGATCCTTCTTTCATGGCTTCAATAGAACCCATTCCTCGATAAACTTTAAACTTCCGACCTTCATAAATCATTGTTTCTCCCGGTGATTCTTCTGTTCCTGCCAAAATTGATCCTACCATAACAGTAGAGGCTCCTGCTGCTAATGCCTTTGGAACATCACCCGTAAAGCGAATTCCACCATCTGCAATTACCGGAACTCCGGTTCCTTTTATGGCATTCGATACTTCTAAAACAGCCCAAAGTTGTGGTACTCCAACACCGGCAATCACTCTGGTTGTACAAATTGAACCTGGCCCAATTCCCACTTTTACTGCATCCGCACCGGCTTTAACCAACGCTATTGCTGCTGCTCCTGTGGCAATATTACCAACTACACATTGTAGAGCGGGATAGGCCTTTTTTACTCTTTTTAAAGTCTCTAAAACTCCCTTTGAATGTCCATGGGCTGTATCAATTACAATGGCATCAACACCGGCATCTTTCAGTGCTTTTACGCGATCCAAAGTATCTGCAGTAACACCTACAGCCGCTGCTACACGTAAACGTCCGAATTCGTCTTTACAGGAATTAGGACGTGACTTAAATTTAATAATGTCTTTGTAGGTTATTAAACCGACTAATTTCCCTACTTTATCAACTACGGGTAGTTTTTCGATTTTGTGCTGTTGTAAGATTAGTTCAGCTTTCTGAAGCGACGTAACCCCTTTTGCTACTATTAGTCCGTCGCGAGTCATAACTTGACTCACTTTTTTTCTGGCATCTTTTTCGAAGCGAAGGTCGCGGTTGGTTAAAATACCCATCAATATGTTCTTTGCATTAACGATAGGAATACCTCCAATTCTGTTTTCCTTCATTATCTTAAGTGCATCACCAATTGTAGCGTCTTCATGAAGAGTTACCGGATCTTGAATCATTCCGCTTTCACTTCGCTTCACTTTTCGTACTTCTGCTGCTTGTTGCTCGATCGACATGTTCTTATGTAGAACTCCGATTCCGCCTTCTTGGGCCATAGCAATAGCCATGGCGGAACCCGTGACGGTGTCCATTGCAGCTGAAAGAATTGGAATGTTAATGGGGATTTTACGAGTGAAAAGGCTCGTTGTATCCGTGTCTCTGGGCATGACTTCAGAGTAGGCGGGAACCAATAATACGTCATCGTACGTCAGGCCTTCGCCAATAAATTTAGGCATGTTCTTTTTCATAAGGGAATGCTTCCTATTATTGGCGGTCAAAGATAATAAAAAAAGGCCACCTTGGGGAGGTGACCTTTCACGCGTTGACCGGAAAATTACCGCAACAGAGTTACGGATCCGCTCTTTTCAATCTCCTGACCGTTGGTACCAAAAATTCGAACTGTGTACACATACGTCCCTTCAGGAGCGATTTTACCATCAAATTCACCGTTCCAGCCTTCGCCCGGAACTCGTGATTCATATACTTTTTGTCCCCATCTATTAAATACTACAAAGAAGTAGTTTTTAGCATCAATGAAGATATATTCAGGCTTAAATATGGTGTTTTTACCTCCGGGAGTAAATGCAGTTGGCACAAACAAATGAGGTTCTTGAATTAAACAGAATTCATTCGATGAGCTTGTATCTGTGTACCCATACATATTTCCGGCACCTTCATAAGCTTCAACTCGATAACAGAATTTACCTGATGTTTGGTAAATTGATGACACATCATCCATATACGTTTGTTGTCCAAAAGGCAGAATAGCTGCAGGAGCTGTTTGCCAAACATCATCAACTTTTCTAAACAATGCATAGTTGTTTACTCCTCCTAACCATTCACTGTAATCATTGAATTTCAATTCATTGGTTAGGTTGTATCGTGCCTGACCGCTCAATAAGATCGTTCTAGCCATGTTACTTTTCAGTACTTCATTCCCACATGAATCAACTGTAACTAGTCGGTAGTAGTAGCTATACTGATCAGTTCTGGCAGTGAAATCAGCAAATGTTAAATCCGGATTTCCAGTGTATGATTGAACTCCTACAGTTGTAAACGGACCTCCTTTATCGAAAGCGCGCTGCAATTTGTATTTACTTACATCAGGTTGATCTGTTGTGTCTACATAAGCTGTAACAAGTACTCGTCGATCGTCTATTACTGTAGCCTTTCTAACATATCCGTAAGTTGGCAAAGTTAATAGATCTGCGGTAGCACATGCTCTAGTTGATGTTGATGTTCTTCCGGCTACATTTCCTACAGCTTGTACATAGTAACAATAATAAGAATGATTGTTTAACGTATTATGGCTATAAGTAATATTGTTTGAAGGAACGCTTGCCAAAAGTGTAAATGGTCCTCCATTTTCTGAAGCATATATATTGTATTGAGATATACCTCCAACCATATTAATATACGGATTCCATTGTAAGTCGATGGCATATTTACATACATCCAATTTCGCTTTGAGGAATAGAGTAGAATGTGCAGATCCAATATTACTTCTGTTTAAGCAGCTATCATAAGCAGTAATGCTATAAAGTTGTGGCCCCGATTGAACTGAAGGGTCAGTAATTTGGAAGCTATTAGTGTTTATTCCATAAACAGATCCGATTGAATCCCATGAAGCTCCATTGAAATGATATAAGATATATCCTTCAACATCACCGCTAGGGCTAGGCAACCAGCTTATAGATACTATACTTTGTGTTGCAGTATCAATACTAACGGTATCAAGTAACGAAACTGTCGGTTTAGTGATGTCTTTGAATAAGTCCCCATCAGTTGATGAATTTGATCCGCATCCTAAAGCATCTCCGGTTGAAACAAAGTAATTAATTATTGCCGAACAAACGTTAATCGTATCATACCAAATATAATCAGGAGCAGTTGTAGTTCCAATTACATTCCATACTCCGGTTGGGTATTCTTTGTGTACATTATATGACTGAGTAGCTGTGCTTAATTCAGGGTCATGTAATGGATTCCATCTGATAACTGCGACTCCGTTATTATTAATCACATTAACTTTCATTGTTTTTAATGTGTCAGATACAGGTGATACTTCACCTCCGCATGCTGTTTTTGTTAAAATGTAATAATATACACTTTGATTTTGAGCATTAGCACCAACATGTGTGTAGGTTGTTGTATTGTAATTTGTGATGTTTTGAATTGCATTGAATGGCCCATTCACATTATTCGATGAGTAAATCAAATAGCTGCCGAACTTCATTCCGGTATCTACAGGTGCAACCCAATTTAATACTACATCTCCGTTAGTTTGAACCGATGCACATCTTAATGAAGGCGAAACCGGTATTGTATGATCTACAAATGTTTCTCCATCATAATTCGACATTGATGTACATCCAATATTATCATTTATACTAACTCTATAGTTTACTGAATCGATACATAATGTTAATGGCTCAGTAAATGATGTTGTGGTTACGTTAGCAGCTGTCGTCCATGTTCCTGTTCCGGCAGGTTGTTGGCGTTCCACTAAATAACTACCCGATGAGGTAGGTAATAATGGGTTTGATGGTGCATTCCAATTTAAAGTTGCCGTTGTTGTATTTCCTCCGGTTACTTTTAGGTAGAGTGAACTAATTGCGTTACCTAACGTTCCATTGTCTACTTTACCGGTACAACCCGATTTTGTAACCAAGTAGTAACTTACTGAACCGTTATATCCGTTTGCATTTACATCAGTATAGCTAGTAATACCATTCGATTGAACTGAGTCAATCAATGTAAATCCAGATCCGGTGTTTCGGTATAAGTCGTATTGGTTGAAGTTAATCCAACTTGTTGGAGTTGGGTTAACCCAAGTTAATTGTGTTTGTCCGCTAGGTGAATTTACAGTTACACATCTCATCTCTGGATTGTCAATCACATTTCCGATATATGTATATAGGTTAGTGTCAACATTTGAAGTTGAAATACACCCACTGTTGTCAACTACTTTAATTTGATATCTTAAAGTAGTATCACAATTTTGAATAGGTTGTGAATATACTAATTGAGTCGTGTCACCGAAGAATTGAAGCGTGCCTGCAGAATTATAAGATGAGTATACATCGTATTGACCTGTTGTACTGCTTCCCGGTAATGGAGATGATAATGCTGTCCAATTTAAATTCGCAGTTCCTAATACAGGTGTTGTGGTTAAGTAAATCGAATTTAATGATTGCGAATTCAACGTACTGTTAACTTGCCCGGTACAACCCGATTGTGTTAACATATAATATCCGTATGATTGATTGTTTCCGTTGGCATTTATATCCGTATAATTTACAGCTCCAAATGTCGATACAGAGTCGTATTTCACATATCCGGTACCATTATCTCTCCAAATTTCATATTCATTGAAGTTTATATTGGATCCACTAGGAGGAATGAAACTCAATTCAATTTGACCGTTGCTTTGTACACTTACGCAACGTAAATCAGGATTGTTAATTACATTTCCGATATACGTAAATAAATTAGTGTCGACATTCGATACAGATACGCAACCGCTATTGTCTGTCACTTTAACTTGATGACGTAATGTTGTGTCGCAGTTATTGATTCCTTCAAAGTACACTAATTGATTCGTGTCGCCTAAAATTTGAAGGTTTCCTGAAGCATTGTAAGACGTAAAAATGTCATATTGACCGGTAACACTTGTCCCCGGTAATGGGCTCGATAACGCCGTCCAATTTAAATTCGCTTGTCCAAGTACCGGTGTTGAAGTCAGGTAAATCGAATTTAATGATTGCGAATTCGATGCACTATTTACTTGTCCTGTACATCCTGACTGCGTTAACATGTAATATCCATACGATTGGTTATTTCCATTCGCATTAATATCTGTGTATGTTGTAGCTGAGTAGTTTGAGATAGAATCATATTTCACATATCCCGTTCCATTATCTCTCCAAATTTCAAATTCGTTGAAATCAGTTGATGATCCTACCGGAGGAATAAAGTTCAATAGAATTTGGCCATTATTCTGAACACTCACGCATCGTAAATCCGGATTATTAATTACATTACCTATATAGGTATAGTCGTTTGTATCAACATTTGATGTTGAAATACATCCGCTATTATCTACTAATTTAATTTGGTAGCGTAGTGTAGTATCACAGTTAGAAACCGGCTGGAAATATAACAATTGGTTAGTGTCACCAAATAATTGTAAACTACCACCTGAATTGTATGATGAATAAATATCATACTGTCCCGTAGTACTTGTAGCAGGAATAGGAGTAGATAAGGCCGTCCAATTTAAATTCGCTTGCCCTAGTACAGGAGTAGTCGTTAAATAAATAGAATTTAATGATTGCGAATTTGAGGCACTGTTTACTTGTCCTGTACAACCCGATTGCGTTAACATATAGTATCCATACGTTTGGGTATTTCCATTCGCATTGATATCTGTGTAAGTAGTAGCAGTGTAACTTGAAATAGAATCATATTTCACATATCCCGCACCGTTATCTCTCCAAATTTCAAATTCATTGAAATCGGCCGATGAGCCTGCAGGAGGAATAAAGTTCAACAAGATTTGTCCGTTGTTCTGAACACTCACGCATCGTAAATCCGGATTGTTAATTACATTTCCAATGTATGTATAATCGTTGGTGTCAACATTCGATGTTGAAATACACCCGCTATTATCGACTAATTTAATTTGGTAGCGTAATGTTGTATCACAGTTTGATATAGGTTGGGAATACACCAATTTGTTAGTGTCGCCATATAATTGCAAACTACCACCTGAATTGTATGATGAATAAATGTCATACTGTCCCGTAGTACTAGTTGCAGGAATAGGGGTCGATAATGCAGTCCAATTTAAATTCGCTTGCCCTAGAACAGGAGAAGTTGTCAAATAAATCGAATTTAATGTTTGTGAGTTCGATGTGCTGTTTACTTGTCCTGTACAACCTGATTGTGTCAACATGTAATAACCATAGGATTGGTTATTACCGTTCGCATTGATATCTGTATAGGTTCCGTTTCCAAATGTTGAAACTGAATCGTATTTCACATAACCTGCTCCATTATCTCTCCATATTTCAAATTCATTGAAATCGGCTGATGAGCCTGATGGAGCAAGATAATTTAATACGATTTGTCCGTTATTCTGAACACTTACACATCGTAAATCAGGATTATTAATGACATTACCTATGTATGTATAATCGTTAGTGTCAACATTTGATGTTGAAATACATCCACTATTATCTACCAATTTGATTTGGTAGCGTAATGTTGTATCACAGTTAGAAATCGGTTGAGAATACACCAATTTGTTTGTGTCTCCATATAATTGTAAACTTCCTCCTGCATTATATGATGAGAATATATCATACTGACCAGTTGTACTCGTTACTGGAATAGGTGTGGTTAGCGCAGTCCAATTTAGATTTGCTTGACCAAGTACAGGTGTAGTTGTTAAGTAAATTGAATTTAACGTTTGCGAATTCGAAGCACTGTTAACTTGTCCGGTACAACCCGATTGGGTCAACATGTAATAACCGTACGACTGATTATTTCCATTCGCCGAGATATCTGTATAAGATCCGTTTCCAAACGTTGAAATTGAATCGTATTTCACATAACCTGTTCCGTTATCTCTCCAGATTTCATATTCATTGAAATCGGCCGATGAACCCGATGGAGCAAGATAATTCAGTACGATTTGTCCGTTGTTTTGAACACTTACGCATCGTAAATCAGGATTGTTAATGATGTTACCAATATACGTGTAGTCGTTTGTATCAACATTTGAAGTTGATACGCATCCGCTATTATCTACTAATTTGATTTGGTAACGTAATGTAGTATCGCAATTTACAATCGGCTGAGAGTAAACTAACTTATTTGTATCTCCATACAATTGCAATGAACCTCCTGCATTATAAGAAGAATAGATATCATATTGTCCTGTTGTACTAGTTACAGGGATAGTTGCTGCTAAACCAGTCCAATTTAAGTTAGCTTGTCCTAGAACCGGAGTGGTAGTTAAGTAAATTGAACTTAAAGTTTGTGAGTTAGCTAAACTGTTAACTTGTCCGGTACAACCCGACTGAGATAACATGTAATAGCTATATGATTGGTTATTACCGTTTGCATTAATGTCAGTATAATTTAACGCACCAAATGTTGAAACGGAATCATATTTCACAAATCCAGTTCCGTCATCTCTCCAAATTTCATATTCGTTGAAGTTGGTTGAAGCACCTGCAGGAGGAATAAACGATAATAGTATTTGTCCGTTATTTTGAACGCTAAGACATCTTAAATCAGGATTATTGATAACATTTCCTAAGTAGGTGAAGGTTGCATTTGCAGCAGAAGAAACTGAAGTACACGGAGCGTTATCAGTTAATTCTACAATATATTCTAACGGATCATTACATACAGAAATATTGTCGGTATAAGTCAGGTTAGAAGTAGTGCCAACTGTAGTATATCCTCCAACTCCCGTTGCTCGTTTCTTAATAGTATAAGTTGCGGCAGCACTAGGCAATGCAGGATTGTGCATAGCATTCCAAGTAAGAATAGCAGATCCTAATGTAGCGTTATTTACTGTTAGATACATTGTTTTTAATGTATCGCTAGTACTACCATTGTCCGCTAAACCTGTACATCCTGAATAGGTTTTTACATAATAATATTTACTTCCTGAATTTGCGCCGGCTCCGGTATGAAGAAATCCACCTGCATTGTAAGTATTAACTGTACCTACTAAGGTAAAAGGGCCTGCGGCATTTGATGATGAATACACTTCATATTTAGAGAAGAAATTATCAGGATCACTTGGCGCTAACCAAGATAATTGTACATCACCATTTGCTTGAACCGCTAAACATCTTAAAGATGGATTCGCAATAATATCTCCTTGTGAAGTGAATCGAGCTGCTGAATCTGATGATGTGGAAATGCATCCTGATGCATCATCAATAGTAACTTTATATTCAATAATAGTATCGCAAAGAGTTACTGTATCTCTAAAGGTTAAGTTAGCAGTAGTACCTCTTAAAGTCCATGCAACCGTTGGCGTTACTCGTCTGTAAACAGAATACAATCCAACTGAAGTAGCAGGAAGAGGAGTACTAATAGCATTCCAAGTTAAATCTGCAAATCCGACATTTGCATTGTTCAAGTTTAATTTCATTGAACAAAGGTTGGCTGATGTTGTAGTTGATTCAGTAACTGTTGTAGCATCACATCCTGCTTTTGTAGTTACATGATAGTAATGAGGTTGTGAATTTCCCTGTGCTCCAACATGAGTGAAAGTATTGGCCGCATAGTTAGTTACTGATCCCACTAATGTATAAGGTCCTCCTAAACTTAATGAATGATATACTTCGTAGCTACTAAAATATGATGCGGTATCGGTAGTTCCTACCCAGCTGATTTGAATATCTTCATTTGGCAATACACTAACACATCTTAGTGATGGAGGATTTATTACCGGTGCTGCAGCTTGTAATTGTGCACCTTCAATATTTGATTTTGAATCACAATTTCTAATGTCGTTATGTAAACGAATATAGTAATTGATTGAGTCATTACATACGGTTACAGGATCTAAATATGTTGTTGCTGATGTTGAATCAAGCAATACAAATGTCCCTGATCCTACAGGAGTTTCTTTATAGATATAATATTTACTATGAGATCCTATTGGATTTGGAACATCTAGTGGATTCCACGTTAAACTTGCATTAGTTCCTACTTGAGAAACTTGCAAAAACATTGTTGATATGGTATCCGATTGTTGACGTGCTCTTAAATCACATCCTGATTTTGTTTCCAAATAATAACGGATTGAACCTGTATTTGCATTAGCCGTTAAATCAGTATACGATAAATTAGTTATTACGCTATCGCTATCGAGTAGTGCAAACGGACCATTTGCAACAGAACGATAGATGTAATGTTTATGGAAATATTTATTTGTATCAACTACTCCCGTATCAGATGGAATATCCCATGTTAAAGTAACATTTCCATTGGATTGAACATCTGCACAATAAATTAGCGACGGATCCATTTCCGGAGGGGCAACTACAACTATGGAGAAGGTGTAGAAGTTTACCGATGGCGAAGGACAGAAATTGTCAAGTGCTTTTACAACGAAATTATAAGTATTCTTTAAACTAATACATCCTACAGTTTTTGCTAAGTGATTACAGTCAGTAACCCAATTAAATTGAATCGAGGCGGCAGCAATTGTGTAAGGAGTTGGTACGGCTTTATCAACATATGCACAAGGTGCAAATGGGCATGCGCCTGTATTCGCTGTCTCCGTTGCATCTAATTCTATTCCCGTTACGTCGAATGAAACAGATTGAAATGCAGAAGTGGGATTTGTTGTGACATGCTCAAAATCATAGGCAGTTATTGGCAGTTTTACCGTATCCCCCGCAAATACGGTATCCACAAATTGATTTACTCCATAAGATTGAAAAGAGGGTGGTAGTACAACTGCATTAATATCCGGAGGGGTATTACCAATAGTTAAACCGGTGTTATTAGCAACAATTACACTCGGTAATAACGAAATTTGAATTTCTCGATATACTTCTGCAATTTTTATCCCGCAACGAAATGAGCTAACTTTAGTAACAGTTACAAATGATCCAACTGTGAACGGAGTGAAAGTAACAGTACCTGAATTGGGATCTAATGTTGCTGATTGGTTTAATGGATTTTGTATAGGATTTGGTAAAGGTGTTTGATAAGTATAATTAGCAGCAAACGGATAATTTGTACTTGATGCAAATGATGACCCGTCTAATGGTTGTCCCCAATCATAGTGTAATGAATCACCATCTTCATCAACTGCGTTGGCAGAATAAGTGGTAAGATTACCAATCATTGTCGCCAATTGAGGACGCTCAGCGAAACGTGGTGAATTATCGTAACATGGATTAGTGTTTGTAGCATTATATGGAAACATCAATGCTCTTAAAGTAAAATATCCTGATCCAGTATTTGCCAGATTTGTTACTCCATTTCTACAACAATCTGAATATGAAAAATACCAACCTGTTGCAGGTGGTACTCCGGTGATATTAATAAACGATGACTCGTAAATACATTCGAGCACGGCATTGGGTTTTCCTCCGGGAACTGCACATGTTGGACAACCCGGCCCAACAGGAGATAAGTCTAATACCGAAACCTGATTACAAAACACGCCACCCCCCAAGCCTGGCGCATTTGATGATAAGGATACAGACGGAGGCGCTGAGATTCCGTTACAGTCACGGTAAAGCTTTACCGTAAATTTAAACCGACCCGTATTAGGCCCGGTGCGTTGGCATATCCATGTGATTTCACCTCCCATCAGGTGAGATCCATAGCTGTCAACTACCCCTATTGTAAAGAATAGGAGTAAAAGCGTTAATAATTTTTTCATAGTTGTTTTGGTCAAGCGTGTAGGCCAAACTTATGAAGAAATTATTAAATGTGCAAAAAAAATTATGGTCCGACAACTACCTCTGTAAACAAGGATTGGTCAAGGTGCTTTTGGGCGCATTCTAACAGCTTTTCAGGGGTAATTTCCGCTAATATAGTCAAATATTGCTCTAAGTGACTGTTTGTTAGTGAGTTGAGGTAAAGTGATTTCTGTCTATCGGCTAGCGCAAATGGTCCATCAATACTTCTTTGGAAGGCACCGAACAAATAGTTCTTAACTAAGCGGAGTTCATCTGTTGGTATTTTTTCGTTTCTCAAACGCTCGGTTTCAAAGTAAATTTCTTTGATAGCGTCTTTACAAACGTCAGATCCGACTTCCGTTGATATGAAAAAGTAGCCATCTTTTAGGTTGGTTGCGAGCCCCGATCCTATGCCATAAGTATATCCTTTATCTTCCCGAATGTTCGACATCAACCTCGATCCGAAATATCCACCTAAGACAGTGTTTAATATCGAAAAACTGAAGTAATCGGGGTGTTTTCGATTAAACATCTTTTTACCGATTCTTATTGCAGATTGAACACTGTCTTTTTTAGTTATATATATTTTTTCAGGATTTAATATAATTTCTGAATTGATATTTGTCGAGTCGTTTTTACTGAAACCAAGGCTCTTAATAAGAGATTTAATTGACTCAATATTTTCATTGGTAAACTTCCCGGCTACTACAACTGCTTTTAATCCTTTCTTATATCGATCATTGTAAAAATTTGATAATGTATCATGGTTTAAAGCATCATAATGTTCAGCTTTTACCATTTTTCCTACAATTGTGTTTTCCCCATAAATAGAATTTAAGAAGTTTCTTCTTGCCAGAAAATCAACTTTGTTTAAACTAACTGCCAACCTTTGCTTTCCTTGTATGGCGAATGTTGAAATTTCGTTTTTATCGAAATTCGGTTCACTTACGATTGTATTGAAAATTGGAAGCGTTTGATCGATGAATTTACTTAGCGAGTAGAGTGTAACTGAAGCAAAATCGTTGCCGCAGTCAGTTTGGAAATAAGCACCATACATGTCAAGCATTTCTGCTATTTGCGCTGAAGAATAGATGCCACTTCCTTCATCTAACATATCGTTCGTGGCATTAGCTATTAATGGTGCAGTTGAATAATTGATTCCCGCATCAAAAACAAGTTCAACTTTTATAACATCTTGGGTTCCTAAATTAACTTTGAATAATGGGATGCCATTCTCCAAGGTGGTGATTTCAGGCTCGGGAATACTGATTTTTTCCGGTTTAGGGATTTCTGGTGATATGGTTCTGTTAAGCATGTTGTTTAGCCTGATATCTTAAAATTGAACAATTTGATTTTACTAGTATTCTTTTAGCAATGGCCTTAATTTGGTCACTACTAACTGAATTATATAGATTTTCTTGTTGGTTTGCCATGTCTGCATTTCCAAGCATTTCAAAGTAGGCGAGGTTGAGTGCTTTGTTGCCAATACTCATTTCTGAAAATACTAAAGATGCTAGAGCTTTGTTTTTAACCTTCAATAATTCGGTTTCTGAAACATCCGTTTTTGCTGTTTCTAATATGTCGAAAATTGCATTTTCTGCAGATTCAATGGAAATTCCGTTGACTAATTTGCCTTCTACTACAAATAAGCTTTCGTCGAGTTCCCCCATCATATAGGCACCGATATCAGTAAATAATTTCTGTTCTTTTACCAATTTTTGGTACATCCTCGATGATTTTCCTCTCGATAAAACATCTGATAATAAGTCAGTTGCGTAAAAATCGGAATCGTATCTCGAACAGCAATGAAATGCTAAATAAATATGATCGGTTGGAACGTCATTGCTGACATTTAATTCTCTCATTTCGGTCTGCACAGGCTCTTTAGGTAGATCCCTTACCGGGACATTAACCGCCGGAATAGGTGTAAACCATTTGTTGCACAATTCTTTAGCTCTTTCCAGACTGCAATTTCCTGCAATCGTCATCACTGCATTGTTGGGTGCATACCATTTTTTAAAGAAGGCTTTAACATAATCCAAAGTGGCTTCTTCAATATGTTCAGTGACTTTTCCGATGGTAGCCCATTGGTAGGGATGCACTTTATAAGCTAAGGGACGAAGTTTTAGCCATACGTCACCATATGGTTGATTTAAATAGCGTTGTTTGAATTCTTCAATTACTACATTTCGTTGCACTTCTAAACTCTTCTCGGTAAATGCAAGGCTTAACATTCTGTCTGATTCTAACCAAAAAGCGGTCTCTAAATTAGTAGCAGGAATTGTTAGGTAATAGTTGGTAATATCGTTGTTTGTAAATGCGTTGTTTTCTCCTCCCGCAAGTTGCAACGGCTCGTCGTAATTCGGAATATTGATAGAACCTCCAAACATTAAGTGCTCGAATAAATGTGCAAATCCGGTTTTGTCTGGGTCTTCATCTCTTGCACCTACTTTATAGAGTATATTTAAAGCAACCAATGGTGTGCTTTTATCCTCGTGAACAATGACAGTTAGTCCATTTTCAAGAGTGAATTTTTCGTAGTGTAACATATTATCTAGTCTGCATTAATTGCAGCAATTTGTTGTTGTGTTTTAATAAAATCATTCCAAATTTCTCGAACAATTTCTCCTGCTGGTTTTACTTCATTGATGTTGGCTGATACTTGTCCGATTTCTAATTCTCCTTCATCAAGATCTCCTTCGAACATGCCTTTTTTCGCTCGAGCGCGACCTAGTATTTCTTTGATTTCTTCAAGACTCGCACCTCGTTCTTCTGCTGCTTCAATTTCTTTATAGAACTTGTTTTTAATTAATCGTACAGGAGTAAGTTCTTTCATTGTAAGCAATGTATCTCCTTCTTTACTATTGACGATTATGTTTTTGAAATTATCATGTGCTGATGATTCTATACTCGTCACAAATCTTGATCCTATTTGTACGGCTTCCGCTCCTAATGCAAAGCATGCCATCATTGCTCTTCCATCACCAATTCCACCTGCTGCAATTACCGGAATTTTAACTGTGTCTTTAATCAAAGGAATTAAACAAAGTGTTGTTGTTTCTTCTCTACCATTATGTCCTCCGGCTTCAAATCCTTCAGCAACAATTGCATCAACACCCGCTGCCTCTGCTTTAAGTGCAAATTTTGTATTCGCTATAACATGAACAACAGTTATACCTTGGTCTTTTAAGTGCTTAGTCCATGTGGCTGGATTTCCGGCCGAGGTGAAAACAATTGGAACTTTCTCTTCAATTATAATGGAAATATGTTCGTTGATATTCGGATAAAGCAAAGGCAAATTCACTGCAAAATGATGATTTGTGGCCGCTTTACATTTCTGAATATGCTCTCTTAATACTTCAGGATACATCGATCCCGCACCAATAATTCCGAGTCCTCCGGCATTACTTACCGCCGATGCTAATTTCCATCCGCTGCACCAAATCATTCCTGCTTGGATAATCGGATATTTGATTTTGAATAATTCAGTAATTCTGTTTTTCATCTTTGCATTTTTATTGCATTAATATATCGTAACGTGCCTTCATTCGGGCAAGCATTTCTCTTACAATAAACCAACGCGGAGTACCATAGGGATTGCCATCGGCAATGATTCCTTCCGCTTTTAATCCTGATTTTTCAGCTAACCATAATGCCCTGAATAAATGCTCTTTTTGGCTGATAATTATTACAGGATTATGCTTGTAATGTTCATCGTACATGCGAATAGTCTCATACGTGTCCGCACTTCCATTGTCCAAAATCATTGCTGTTGAATCTACTCCTCTGAGCAGCAAATCTTTCCGCATGTCGATAGCTTCGTTGTAATGATGTCCATCGGCTATTCCGCTAAGAATGATTTTTAACTGTGGTTGTGCTTTATGCAATTCCGCTGTTTTGCTCATTCGACCTAGAAAGAAATAATTGGGACGTCGTCCGTTGGGATAATCTCTTCCTGCACCCGGAACAAGGACGTAAGTTCCCGGTTTTATGTCTGAATCTACATTAATCAGGTGACTACGGCCACATTGCTCAAAACTGAAATAGTTAATCACTATTATCAGCAAAAGTAAAGTCGTCAGCGTAATTGCTGATTTCACCAATATCATGCTACGAAATTAGTTGAATGTTAGCATTAATTCAGGTCAAATAGGGGAGGTTGATTTTTAATTTCAATAGGGCATTGTTAATTATTTTTATCTGTGATATCTGTAAATTTTTCGAGAACGTTACAACACAGTTGAAAAGAAGTGATAAATCGAGCGATTTCTTCTGATGATTTTGTTAATTTTACCCACTCATTATGAAGATAATTATCCCTGTAGCCGGTATTGGTAGTAAGCTTAGGCCCCATACTCATACGCAACCAAAAGCCCTGGTTCCGGTAGCCGGTAAACCAATTTTGTCGCATATCGTTGATTACCTAATTGAAGGCGGTAATAAAGAGTTCATTTTTATTATCGGTTATTTAGGTGATAAAATCGAGGATTATGTCAAGACCAAATATCCTTCGTTAAAAGCTTCTTTCGTGGTGCAAGAGCCGCGCGAGGGAACCGGACATGCGGTTTGGTTAGCGAGAGATCTTGTTAAAGATGGCGATGAATTATTAATCGTTTTGGGTGATACGATTATCGATTACGATTTGCGTACGCTTTTGTCGATGGAATATTCGGCTTTGGGAGTGAAGAAAGTTGAAGACCCACGCCAATTCGGTGTTGCTGAAGTTGATGATAAAGGATTCATTACTAAACTTGATGAAAAACCATCTATCCCTAAATCTAACTTGGCCTTAGTGGGGATTTACCGACTGAAAAATGGAGGTAAATTGATGGAAGCTATGGATCATATCATTCGAAATGATATGCGCCAAAATGATGAGTTTCATTTAACGATGGGCATCCAGCGATTAATTACGAACGGTGAAAAAATTGGAACGTTTCAAGTTGGAAACTGGTTCGATTGCGGTGGTAAGGCAAATCTACTCGAAACAAATGCCACCTTGCTGAAACGTAATGCAGATGTGAATAAGCAACGATATCATTACAATAATACTATTATTATTCCTCCGGTGAGTATAGCTCCAAATTGTGATATTAGCGATTCTATTATTGGTCCGAATGTTTCGATAGGGGAGAATACTATTATTCGACATTCTATTTTGAGTGATTCTATCATCGGATCTTATTCTCAATTGGAGACAGCCATTTTGCATCAAAGTGTAATCGGCAGCGATGCATACTTGAAAGGATTAAGCCAAAGCTTGAATATCGGTGACAGTACCGAAATTGATTTCAGTTAAAAAAATAAATACAGAATATATATAATTATGATTACGAAAGATACCCGCATTTTCAGCCTGATCAATAAGGAATTGAAACGTCAACGACACGGGATTGAATTAATTGCTTCCGAGAATTTTGTATCGAAGCAAGTTATGCAAGCTATGGGTTCTTGCCTTACCAATAAATACGCTGAAGGATTACCGGGAAAACGTTATTACGGTGGTTGTGAGATCGTAGATCAAATTGAGCAAATTGCCATTGATCGTGCAAAGGAATTATTTGGTGCTGTTTGGGCGAATGTTCAACCTCATTCAGGAGCTCAAGCTAATGCTGCAGTTATGTTGGCTGTATTGAAGCCGGGTGATAAAATCATGGGATTCGATTTATCACACGGTGGACATTTAACTCATGGCTCTCCTGTAAATTTCAGTGGTAAATTTTACCAAACATGCTTCTATGGTGTTGAGAAAGCAACAGGCTTGATTAATTATGATAAGTTAGAAGCAACGGCTAAAAAAGAAAAACCTCAATTAATAATTTGTGGTGCATCGGCTTATTCTCGTGATTGGGATTATGCTCGCTTAAGAAAGATTGCTGATAAAGTAGGTGCTTTATTACTTGGTGATATTTCGCATCCTTCAGGACTAATAGCTAAAGGTATTTTAAATGATCCGTTACCTTATTGTCATATTGTAACTACCACGACTCACAAAACTTTACGTGGGCCTCGCGGCGGACTAATCATGATGGGAAAAGATTTTCCTAATCCATTCGGCTTAACTACTCCGAAAGGCGAGATTAAATCGATGAGTTCATTATTGGATGCTGCTGTTTTCCCTGGAACACAAGGTGGTCCACTTGAACACGTAATTGCTGCAAAAGCAATTGCTTTTGGTGAAGCATTGACTGATGAATATTTGAAATATACAATTCAGGTGGTTAGAAATGCTAAAGCTATGGCTGCAGCATTTAATGAGAAAGGGTATCAAATTATTTCTGGAGGAACCGATAATCACATGATGCTTATCGACCTTCGCAATAAAAATATATCAGGTAAACAAGCCGAAAACGCTTTAGTACTTGCTGATATCACCATCAATAAAAACATGGTTCCTTTCGATGATAAGAGCCCGTTTGTAACTAGCGGAATTCGTATCGGTACCGCTGCTATTACCAGCCGTGGTATGAAAGAAGCCCAAATGAAAACTATCGTTAAATTGATCGATAAGGTGCTAATGAATCACGATAATGAAAAGGTGATCATGAAAGTTCGAGATGAGGTCAATAAGTTTATGGAGAAATATCCTTTGTACTAGAATTTGGTACAATACTATTAAGAGATTTTCGTTTCTTAAAACTAACCGCTAACCTATGAGATTTAAATATTTCGCAATTCTTCTGTTTGTTTTTTCATCTGCTGTCGTTTACGGGCAGTCGGGTGGGAATAATACGTTTGAGTTTTTAAATCTCGTTAGTCCCGCGCGTTCCGCAGGATTAGGCGGTAATGCAATTGCAACACATGCTGACGATGTATCATTGGTACTGCAGAATCCTTCGCAGTTACAGCCGTACATGCATCGTCAGCTTTCTATCAGCTACGTCGGTCATGTAGCAGGAATTAAGTTTGGAGATGTTATCTACGCTCATAACTTAAATAAATTTGGGACCATTGCGGGGTTTCTCCATTTCGTGAATTATGGAACCTTTAAAGAAACCGATGAAACCAGCATGGAAATCGGCAGTTTTAAAGCAAGTGAAAATGCAGTAGGAGTGACTTGGAGTAAAGCCCTCGACAGCAACCTTTATATCGGAACTACCTTAAAGGGAATTTTCTCTAATATGGGTCAGGGAAATACTTCTAACGGAGTGGCTGCAGATGTTGCATTGACTTATTATAATCCCGATAAGTTATTCTGTGCAACTTTGGTAGCGAAGAATTTCGGTACTCAATTAAAGAAATATGATGGAGCAGAGAAAGAAGATTTACCTTTTGAAATTCAAGCAGGAATATCAAAGAAGTTGTTGAATGCACCTTTCAGATTTTCGTTAATCGGTCAACAGTTGCAGAAATTCGATATTACTTACAAAGACCCTAATCAAAATGGAATTGATCCATTGACAGGAGAGAATAAAGTAGAGAATATTACTCTTGGTGATAAATTAATCCGTCATGCAATATTGAATGTGGAAGTTTTATTCACTAAGAATTTTAATGTTAGATTAGGATATAATTTCTTACGCCGTAAGGAATTGGCTTTGTCGGAGAAGAAAGGCCTTGCGGGAGTGACTGCAGGTGTAGGATTTAAAATTAGTAAGTTTCAGTTTTCGTACGCTAAAAGCGTGTACGTACCATTCGATGGAAGTAATCACTTTACTATCAGTACTAACTTCGGCGACTTCCTAAAATAATATTTAGTTGAAATCTTTCATTGCACGACCGATTTCTCTTTTCGCGTCGGCTTGTTTAAGACTTTCTCGTTTGTCGTAAAGTTTCTTACCTCTGGCTAATCCAATCTCGAGCTTTATCAATCCTCGTTCACTCTCGTAAATTTTAACGGGAATAATAGTTACACCTTTCTCTTTCGTCTTTGCAAAAATTTTGCGTAGTTGATTTCTGTGAAGCAAAAGTTTTCGGTCGCGTTTCGGATCATGGTTTGAATATGAACCGTGCTCATAAGGCGAAATATGGAGATTTTTTATCCACAGTTCTTCATCACGAAAATAACAATACGAATCAGATAAGTTTGCTTTTCCGTCGCGTATAGCTTTTACTTCAGTACCGGTAAGCATAACTCCCGCCTCCCAACTTTCGGTGATGAAGTAGTGGAAGGCAGCTCTTCTGTTTACAATATTGATTTTACTGTTCGGTGGCGCTGACATACTTTGCAAAGATAGTGTTTCAACGAACTACCAGAATGGGAATATTTAATTTATGTCGCACTGCATCAATAGTGGAGCCTAGAATAATATCTTTTAAAGCTTTATGTCCGTGAGCACCCATCACTAATAATTCAGCGTTAAAGTCTTTGGTGAGGCGTGGAATTTCCTTTCGTGGACTTCCATATCCCATTTTTACTTCACAAGTGTATCCTAATTTTTCTAGGTATTCTTTGTACTTCTTTAAATTTTCGCGGTCTAATTGACTTTCATAATCTCGTGTTTCTCGTCCCAGTAGTAAGGCTGCAGCTGTTTCTGAAATGTGCATCAACATATAAGTGGCTTGTTTACCTCCTTGATGTAAGGCTTGAGGAAGAACTTCTTCGTCGGTTTTAGTGAAATCTAATGCGATGGCTATTCGTGAAGGAACCTTAGCAGCATTTTCATCGAACGATAAAAAGTCGCCATGAGGAATTGCAATTTTTCGTCCCGGAGAAGAAACAAATAATGGCATAAACGTAATGTAAAGAAGAATAACTCCACTTAATATAGTAAGTGGAATTACTACAAACTGTATCATTGAATTACCGGGGTATTCGGTTAGCCAATCATTAATTTGATCAACAACAAGTTTGATGTTAAGTCCAACAATGATTGCTGCGCATAACCACGACGCGAATTGCACATATCGAGGTATTACAAATTCTTTCATTTTTTCTTGATCACTTACGAAGTGAATCAAAGGAATTACAGCAAATCCTAGTTGTAAACTCAATATTACCTGCGAAAGAATTAATAGTTTTCCTGTTCCTTCTTCTCCCATATAGTGAATGGTGATAAGGGCAGGGGTAATGGCAACAAATCGCGTGATAATTCTTCTAATCCAAGGAGCTATTCTCAAGTTTAAATATCCTTCCATTACAATTTGTCCCGCTAATGTTCCGGTGATGGTTGAGCTTTGTCCGGCGCAGATTAACGCAATCGCAAACAGCGCAGGAGCTAATTTACTCCCTAATAATGGTTCTAAAAGTCGATGTGCATCCATAATATCCGCTACATCATATTTACCATTACTATGAAATACGGATGCTGCTAGAATTAAAATTGCAGCATTCACAAAAAATGCCATGTTCAACGCAATACCGCTATCTATGAAATTGAATCGTAATGCAGTTCTTATTTCAGAAGGTGTTCTCTCGAATTTTCTCGTCTGCACTAAAGCCGAATGCAAATACAAATTGTGAGGCATTACGGTGGCACCAATAATTCCGATTGCAATATATAAGGCTGCGGAATTCGGTAGGGAAGGAATAAATCCTCCCGCAATTTCAGTTACTGAAGGATTCGCCATAAACATTTGAGCAATGAAAGCTAATCCTATCATCGCAACTAATGAAATGATAAATGCTTCCATTTTGCGAATTCCGTAATGTAAAAGAAATAATAGGAGGAAGGTGTCGAATGCACAAATGACTACTCCCCATAAAAGCGGAATATTAAAGAGGAGTTTTAATCCAATGGCCATTCCCAATACTTCGGCTAAATCGCAAGCTGCAATCGCAATTTCAGCTAAAATATATAGATAGTAATTAATATATTTAGGATATAACTCTCTAGACGCTTGTGCAAGATCTCTTCCGCGAACAACGCCTAGACGGGCACTTAATCCTTGGAGTAATAATGCCATTAAATTCGACATTAATAATACCCAAATGAGCTTATATCCAAATTGACTTCCTCCTGCTATATCAGTTGCCCAATTACCCGGATCCATATAGCCAACACTAACCATATAAGCGGGACCAATAAAGGCCAAAAGTTTTTTCTTGAAGCTCATTCCGGGCTTTATATGTACCGTGCCATGAACTTCCGATAATGATGAACTGTTAAATGATTCCATATTTCTTTACCAATATGTTTTTAGAAACTTCAAGACTGAGATGGAATTTTTCTTTATTTACTTTCACTAGCATGCTTTTGTCAAATTCCATTATTTCGGCTATGCTTACCGTTATACCCGGCTTTAATCCGTATTTAGCTAGATGCTTTAGAAACGCAGAGCTATGTTCTCCAACTCCTGTGATAGTATATTTTACACCGGCATCTCCACTCGAAAGCGACATCTGATCATTTATTTCAAGTTTACCTGTTTGATCAGGAATAGGATCGCCATGTGGATCAAATTTTGGAAAGTCGAGATAAGCTTCAAGTCGCTTTATAAGTTCGTCGCTGCTCACATGTTCTAATTCTTCGGCCATAGTATGCACTTCGTCCCATTCAAACTTCAAAACCTTCGTTAAAAACACCTCCCATAATCGATGCTTACGAATAATATTTAAAGCTACTTTTTCACCCTTACGAGTGATTTTAACGCCTTTGTATTTTTCGTAATTAATCAATTCCTTATCCGCCAACTTTTTAAGCATATCGGTTACCGATGCCGATGTAGTCGACATAGAAGTAGCAATCGATGAAGTATTGACGGAACTGATAGTCACGTTAGAAAGGTGATAAATGGCCTTTAAGTAGTTTTCTTCCGTTTCAGTATGTTGCTGCATGAGACGACTTAAAATATTATTTTAGACAAATCTAAAAATAAAATTTGATATCTTAAATGCGATAATTTATTAATCTTGCAGTCATGTACAAAAGGCTCATTCGTCCGTTCTTGTTTCTGTTCGATCCTGAAACAGCTCATCACTTGGTATTCAATTTGTTAAAGGTAATATTTAAGATTCCGGGAGTTGCTGTTTTAGTTAAAGGTATTTACGGATATAAGGGCCGCGATTTGTCGAAAATGGTGATGGGGATAACTTTTCCTAATCCAATTGGATTGGCTGCCGGGTTCGATAAAAATGCCATGTTGTTTGAAGAATTGAGCTGTTTAGGCTTTGGATTTATTGAAATCGGGACATTAACGCCCAAAGCACAACCCGGAAATGATTTGCCTCGAATGTTTAGGCTTCCTGCCGACAAAGGATTGATTAATCGCATGGGCTTCAACAATGAAGGAGTAGAAAAGGCAGTTGAAAGATTGAAAAAGCAGTCGGGAAAAGTGATTATTGGTGGAAATATAGGCAAGAATAAAATTACACCGAACGAAGTGGCTTTACGAGACTACGATATTTGCTTTGAAGCCTTGTTTCCTTATGTAGATTATTTTGTGGTAAACGTAAGCTCACCCAATACCCCTGGTTTACGCGAATTGCAAGATAAAGAACCACTTACAGCTTTGTTGAAACACGTAATGAAATTGAACTCAGCCAATGAAAAGCCAAAGCCGGTTTTATTGAAAATTGCTCCTGATTTAACCAACGAACAATTAACAGAGATCGTAGAGATTGTTAAGGAAGTAAAGCTTACTGGAATAATAGCCACAAATACTACTATTTCACGTCAAGGTTTAACAACAGCTACTGAAGTAGTTAAGGAGCAAGGAGGGTTAAGTGGACTTCCGGTAAAAAGTCGAAGTACAGAAGTTATCCGTTATTTACGACAACTAGCGGGGAAAGATTTAGTGATTATCGGAGTAGGAGGAATCTTTACATCAGAAGATGCCAAGGAAAAGCTGGATGCCGGTGCCGATTTATTACAAGTGTATACAGGATTTATCTATGAAGGTCCCGGTATGATTAAAAGCATTCTTAAAGGTCTGTAAATTTCACTTCAAATCGCCTTTTTAACTACCTTTGCATCGCAATTAACAGAGCCCCTCAACAGGCTTTATTATTATAAAAACACATGAAAAAATTAACAGCCATTTTTGCTATCGCAATGTTAGGGTTAGCCTCTTGCGGACAGAAATCAGAAACTAAAGAAGGTAATCAGGAAGCTGCTGCAGCTACCACTGAAACAGGAAATTTCGGAGCTAAAATTGATGAAGCCGGAGCGATTGGAATGGATTCATTGGTTGCAATGATGAGTTCTGCAAAAGGTGAAATTTCAGGAGTGAAAGTTACAGGAAAAGTAACTGAATGTTGCCAGACAAAAGGATGTTGGATGAATATCGATAAAGGTGACGGAACCGGAATGCGAGTTACATTTAAAGATTATGGTTTCTTCGTTCCTAAATCATCAGGTGGAAAAACAGCAGTGTTTTCTGGTAAGGCTTATATGGATACTACTTCTGTAGAAGATCTTCGTCACTATGCACAAGACGAGGGTTTATCAGAGGCGGAAATCAATAAAATCACTGAGCCTAAAGTGGAACTTTCATTCGAAGCTGACGGTGTAATCATCAAATAATTATTAAAAAGAATATTGTGAGAGCCCGTTGATATCAACGGGTTCTTTTTGTATAAATAATGCCGATAAAAATGAAAATTATCGAATGTCCTAGAGATGCAATGCAGGGAATTCATGACTTTATTCCCACTTCCGTTAAAGCCAATTATATCAACCGATTATTGAAAGTGGGATATGATACAATCGATTTCGGTAGTTTTGTTTCTCCTAAGGCAATACCGCAATTGAGAGATACCGCTGATGTTTTATCGTCTCTCGATTTGAGCGAAACTTCTTCTAAGTTATTGGCCATTATTGCTAATGTGAGAGGAGGAGAAGATGCAGTAAAATTTGAGGAGATAAAATATCTTGGATTTCCGTTTTCTATTTCTGAAACCTTCCAACAGCGAAATACAAATAGTTCTATCGATCAATCTTTAAAAACTGTTGAACAATTACAATCTATTTGTGTGAATAACAGCAAAGAATTGGTCGTTTATATTTCGATGGCTTTCGGGAATCCTTATGGTGATTTGTGGAATGAAGAAATTGCATTTAAATGGGTTAATACCATTCAACAACTTGGGGTTAAAATTGTAGCGATGTCAGATACCGTAGGCGTTGCCTCTCCTGAAGCTATAAAAACAATATTTAGTCATTTGATTCCGGCTTTGCCAAATGTTGAATTTGGGGCACATTTGCACTGTACGGCAGATAATTGGAAGCATAAAGTTAATGCTGCATACCAATCAGGATGCCGTCGATTTGATGCCGCAATTAAAGGCTTTGGTGGCTGTCCGATGGCTGAGGATGAGCTAGTTGGGAACCTGGCAACCGAAAATTTGATTTCCTATCTAAATGAAAATAAGGTGAATACTAATCTGGATATGTCCGCTTTTTCTGAAGCAATGTTGTTTTCAGGCACGGTATTCGCCTCCTAAAATGCAACATGTTGAAATGCTTTGCGTTTCAGTTAAGATTATTACTTTCGCTAATACCAAACTATGAATATTTCTTTCTCTATGCGTTTAATTAAATTGATGGTAGTCTTTTGCCTGCTTATGGGGTCTTATTCCGCATTCGCTCAGCAAGAGGGATACCTCGAAGTTGTCGGGTCGGTATTACAAGACAGTAAAGGTCTTGAAGGTGCCGATATTAAAATTTTCAAGGGTAATGAAAATGTCGATAATGTACTTTCTTCTGCCGGTGGAAAATTTATCATCAATCTTGAATTGGGACATGATTATACCATCGTTTTCTCTAAGAACGGAAGCTTTACTAAATCGGTAATTATTGATACTAAAGTTCCTGATGATTACAAAAAGCAAATTTTTAGCTTTAAGTTCAAAATGGATTTGTTTAAAGCTCCGGAAGGTGCCGAACAACCTAAGGAAGCGGAAAAACCAGTAGCGAAGCTTTCGTTCAGTGATATGTACGAAGATTTTGATTACGATGCCGAATATTCAAAAACACGTAAAACAGAACTTGAAAGCGTGAAAGTGAAGTTGGCAGCAGAAGCAGCAAAACAAGATGCTGCCAAAAAAGCTATTGCAGAGAAAGCTCGTCAAGATTCTATTGCCGATGCTCGTGCGAAGCAACTAGCATTGCAAAAAATTCAAGCTGAACAAGAAAAAGTTCGACAAGATTCAATATCAAAAGAGAATGCTCGTCAACAGCAAATAGCTGCCGCTATGGTAGCAAAACAAAATGCAGAGCGTGATTCAATCGCAGCTGTTGAAAAGAAAGCCAAAGCAGAAGAAGCGGCTCGTTTAGCGCGTGAAAAAGCTGTGCAGGATTCATTAGCTAAGGTGGTGGAGAAATCGCGCCAGGATTCGTTATTAGCAGTTAAAGAACGTCTTCGTATCGAGCAAGCTGCTTTAGCAAAAGCTCGTCAGGATTCACTCGATAATGTTAAAAAAGAACAGTTAGCTCAAGCCGCTCGCGATAAAGCTGCTCAAGATTCCATTGCTCAAGTTAATGCACGATTAAAGCAAGAACAATTGGCTAAAGCTGCTCGCGAAAAAGCAGTATCCGATTCTTTAGCTCAAGTGAAAGAAAGAGCTCGTCAGGAGGAGTTAGCCTTAGCTGCCCGACAGAAAGCTACGGCCGATTCATTAGCGAAAGTTCAAGATAAAATAAAACAAGATTCAATAGCTGCTGCTAAAGAACAAGCTCGTTTGGCAGAAATTGCTCGTGTAGCTCGCGAAAAGGCAGTGTCGGATTCTATTGCTACTGTAAAAGCTAAAGAAGAATTGGCAGCCAAAGAAGCTGCAAAGGAGAAAGCTAGATTAGATGCCATTGCAAAGGCGGAAAGAGAAAAAGCTGCAGCGGATTCAATTGCAACTGCTAAAGAGCAAGCTCGTTTAGCGGAAATAGCTCGTCAAGCACAAATAAAAGCTACAGCTGATTCACTTGCTAAAGTGAAAGCGAAAGAAGAGCAAGATGCTTTAGCTGCAGCAAAGGAAAAAGCTCGTCAGGATGAATTGGCGAAAGCTGCGAGAGCAAAAGCTACTGCCGATTCATTAGCAACCGCCAAGGAACAAGCTCGTTTAGCTGAAATAGCTCGACAAGCACAAGCTAAGGCTACAGCCGATTCGTTGGCTCGCGTTCGCGAAAAATCTCGTCAAGATTCATTGGCAACAGTTGCTGAGAAAAACAGAATTGAAATGCTTGCTCGTGAAGAGAGAATTAAAGCAATGAAAGATTCCCTCGAAACAGTTAGAAAGAAACAAGAAGAAGAAAATGCTAAGCTTGCTTTAGAACAAAAGCGTAAGGAAGAAGATGCAGTTGAAGCTAAGAAAATGAAAGAGATCGAAGATCAAAAGAAAGCTTTAGCTTCAGGTGGCGCTACACAAGCACAACCCAAAAAGAATCCTAATGATATTAGTGCTTATCGAATAGATTTCGATAAACAGTTTGTTCCCGATGGTATCAAAGATGAAACTATAACTGAACCAAACAGAACAATAATTCGAACTATTGTCAAATCAAAAGACATACAGGCTACTTACTTGAAAGTAACTTATAGTTACGGTGGTGTTTTCTACTTTAAAAATAGCGCTAGTATGTCGGAAAGTATCTATAGTCTCGAATTGCAAAACTTGAGGAAGCAATTAAAGGATAAATAGATATTCTAAATAAATAAAGCGCTCCGATATTTTCGGGGCGCTTTATTATTGGTTGAATGGCCATTGAAGGCTCTTTTTCGATTTGATCAAATATACTATCGTCCCGCTAATTATTACTATTCCTCCCGACAAAATAAATTCTTTTCCTGTGGAGATAAATATAAAGCCCCAAATTAAAATGGCTAAAATTATTGGTAGAGGGTAAAGAGGCATCTTAAATGGCATTACAGTTTTGTTTTTCTTTCTTAGTATTATTAATCCTATCGCTTGCCCAATAAATTGTATTACGATTCTCATAGCTAATATTGCAGTTATGACTTGTGATAATTTAAAAAGTAAACTAAATACAAATGCGGTGATGCCTAATCCTAATAGTGCAATATGAGGAAAATGTCGGGTAGGATGAACCTTTGCAAATACTTCAAAAAATTCTCCTTCTTTAGCCGCCGCATAAGGTACTCGTGAATATCCCAGCATCACGGCAAATAAACTCGCAAAAGCTACCCACAGAATTAAAATGGTTGCAATGATTGCTGCATTATGTCCGTAAAGTGTTTCGAAATAGGTACTCACCACAAATTCTGATTTCGCTGCTTCTTGCCAAGGAATAACACTTACCACACTCATGTTCATTGAAATATAAAGTGCTGCAATTCCTAATACAGAAAGGATCATACTTAAAGGAATATTCCGCGAAGGATTTTTAATTTCTCCCCCTAAATGGCAAACGTTATAATATCCCAAATAGCTGTAAATAGTTTTAACCGATGCCGCGCCTAAAGCTGCAGCAAAGGCAGCATTAAGTGTAAATCCATCGTTAATATGCCTTAGTGGTTCAGTGAAATGTCCGTTGCTGATCCCACCGTAAATAATCCACAACATTGTAAAAATTACTCCACTCCATAAAAGAATACTGATTTTTCCAATGGTTTCTATTTTTCGGTATAACAGTAACGTTAGTACTATCACAATAGTTCCTGATACTATTCGTGATGTAACATCATTTAATGGTACTAAAAATCCAAAGTAGTGAGCAAATCCAATAGCCCCACTGGCAACAACCAAAGGAGCTTGAAGCATGGTTTGCCATACATATAAGAATGAAAAGAGTTTGCCCCACGATTTTTCGCCATACGATGCTCTTAAGAAATTGAAGCTTCCTCCGGCCAAGGGGAAAGCTGCTCCTAATTCCGACCAAATCATTGCATCTATTATTGATAATAAGGCTCCTGCAAGCCATGCATAGAGAAACCATGGTCCACCCATGAGTTGTATTACAATCGATAGAACTACAAAAGGACCAATACCTACCATATCAATCATATTAATGACCGTGCTCTGGAAAAGTCCAAGCTTACGCTCAAGTTGTGGTTGTTCTGTTGTTGCCATACGCCCGAAAATAAGCAATTAATTCAACTAACATTCTCGGTTAAAAACTTTATAAAATAACTGCTCTATTTTATTGGTTATGACCGGTAATTTAATGTCATTTGTTGTATAAACTTCTTCGCTATGTTATTAGTATGTGATTCCGGTTCTACCAAGGCAGATTGGTTATTGTATGATGGTTCAGTAGTTAAAGGCCCATTTCATACTATGGGATTTAATCCTTTTTTCCATTCTTCAGAATTGGTATATGAGACACTAACTCAGAATAGCGATTTATCAGCTTTTGCGGCTGATGTTAAGGAGGTGAAATTCTTTGGTGCAGGTTGTTCAAGTGCAGCAAAAAAGGAGCAAATTGCAGTTGGATTACGTAAGTTCTTCAGTAAAGCCGATGTTTTAGTTGATCACGATTTATTAGCTTGCGCATTCGCTACTTGTGGCAATGAAGCAGGAATTTCTTGTATCACCGGAACAGGATCGAATTCTTGTTGGTTCGATGGCGTTAAAGTACACGAACGAAATTATGGTATGGGCTATATCTTAGGTGATGAGGGTAGTGGAGCGCATTTAGGAAAAAAAATTCTTACTCATTTCCTTTATGATTTATTGCCGGCTGATATTCATTCCGATTTCGAAAATACTTATCATCTTACACGCGATAGTATTAATGATTTTGTGTACAAGAAGCCTAATCCGAATGTTTGGTTGGCTTCTTTCTCGACTTTCTATACAAAACATCGCGATAATAATTATATCCACGAGTTAATCATGAATAATTTCCGTGACTTCATGACTTTATATGTTTGTAATTATCCCGATTACCAAAAGGTAAAAGTTCATTTCGTTGGATCAATTGCTTTTTATTTCGAAAAGGAATTAAAAGCTGTTGCGAATGAGTTGAATATAACGATCGGAAATATAGTTAAGCAACCGGTAGAGGGGTTGATGAATTACTATATCAATAAGAAGTAATTTCTTTATTTTAGCTTTACTCCCGATCCTACAAATGGTTCGGCGTTGCCTCCGTGTTTAATTATATCTCTAACAATGGTGCTCGAGATAGGAGAGTACTGAGGTGCTGATAATAAAAAGATGGTTTCTATTCCGCTTTCTAAATATCGGTTCATCTGACCTATCGATTTTTCGAATTCAAAATCGACGGAGGTTCTTAGGCCTCGTAGGATAAATCTAGCATGTACTTCTTTGCAATAATCAACAGTTAGACCGCTGTATGTTTTTACTTCTACTTGAGGATATTCTTCAAAACAGGCTTTAATCCAATCAATGCGGTCTTGTAATGGAAACATATAATTCTTTTGCGAATTATGTCCTACGCCAACTATTATCTTATCAAATAAATCGAGTGACCTGATTACGATATCAACATGTCCTACAGTTATAGGATCAAAGCTTCCTGGGAATAATGCGATTTTTGACATGAGGATTTGTTCTATTGGATTAATATCTATTGTCTGAAGAATGAAAAACTAACATGACCATATTTGCGTGTTTCATTATAATGTGCATGCATACTTAAATCATTGCCCGTTGCATGCTCTAATATAAACACACCCCCCGGTTTAATTAATTTCCTTTCAAATACAATTTTAGTTAATTCCTCTGCAGGCGTTTCTGCATAGGGAGGATCAGCAATTATTATATCGTAGGGTTTAATTGCTGTCGATAGGAATTTTATAACGTCGGCTTGTATTACGGATAATGCGTTATTGTTATTCAGTAATGCGGCAGTGGTTTTAATGTACTTACAACATCCTCCATGCATATCTATGCTGGTGATGTCTTTGCATCCTCTTGATAAAAATTCGAAACTCAAACTTCCTGTTCCGGCATATAAATCAAGGAAACTAACAGCATTGAAATTATATAAATTATTTATAATATTAAACAATCCTGTTTTGGCGAAATCTGTTGTAGGACGCACCGGCAATTGTTTGGGTGCAATTAATTGTTTGCCTCGATATGTTCCGCTTATAATACGCACAGTGCTTGAGTAAATAATAGATGATATTGTGAACTGCTGATATTACTAAATCCGTATGAGTATTCTATATTATCGGGCTTTTCACCGAGTGAAATGTAGCGAATATACTTCTGTGCTACTAACCACGCTGATGAGTTTCTGTCGATTTCACCGTAAACCATTACTTGGTTTACATCCGGACTCAATTGCATTTGCTCCATCACATAGAGTAGGTAATAAATGAAATCTTCACCGGTATGTTGCTCAAATGTATTACAGAATAATAATTCATTGCCTTTGCATACTAAGATATCCATTTTATGTTTTCTAACATTCACTGCTAAGAATGGTAATTGACGATGCTTATTCATCATCAATTGCATTTCAATGAAATTAGACTTGGCATTGAATAATATTGCTTCTTTGAAAATATCTCCTGTTTCTTTAAGAAAAGATTCAGGTACATTGTAAATTAAGTGAGTATCTGCTATTTTTATGTGATCTTCGTAAATATTATCGGATGCTTCCGGTCGGCAAACTAATTTCAACGCTTCTTCCATATGATCTTTACTAAATAAAGGATCAGGAATAAATGTGCTGCAATTACTATGAATGCCAAAAATTATCTTCTCCGCTTGAAGGTTTCCAAGTATTTCGTCTTGTTCAATGATCGATTTGAAAAATCCCAATGAAGTTCCGCTGCCTTGAATGATGTGATAGTCTTTCATCACTACTACTTTCCTTCTCGCTAGGTCGAGGACGAAATAGCAGAATTGATGTTCGTCGAGCGTCGCAACAAAGGCCGCCCGTTCGGTCATGCCGTGTTCGAACGATTCATCAACGACTTCGTGCTTAAGATTGATCTGAATTATTTCTTCTTCCATGGATGGTCCAAAAATAAGGAATTCCTGAATGGCCTATTTTTGTTCCTAAATATAATTTATTATTGTGAAAGGTGATATGGCCGCTAGGGTGCGCGCCCTCTTATATGATTCGTTATCAGTGGTTCCAACGCATGGGCAGGAGCGCTTTATTGAACGTTTTAGTCGATTTGCGGAAGATTCCGATGGCGGAATTTTCGTTTTGAGAGGGTATGCGGGTACCGGAAAGACGACTATGATGTCGGCTGTCTCAAATGCTTTTCAAAATATTGTCTTGTTGGCACCTACCGGAAGAGCAGCTAAAGTGCTATCAGGATATACGGGGCGACCGGCTTTTACTATCCATAAGCATTTGTATGTTCCTGCTATGAGCTCCGACGGACGAATGTGGCTGCGTCCAATCGAAAATAAATACAAAAAGACCTTGTTCATTGTTGATGAGGCTTCTATGATTCCCGATGCTGCCATCGATGATGCAGGTTCTGCTTTTCCGGGAGTGAATTTGTTATCTGATTTGGTTAGTTATGTTTATAGTGGAGCAGGATGTAGGTTGATGCTGGTAGGCGATACCGCTCAGTTGCCTCCTGTCCATTTCGATCATAGCCCGGCGCTTGATGTAAATCATCTTCGTTTTCGTTTCAAACGTGAGGTTTATGAGACAGAACTTACTGAGGTGGTTCGTCAGCAACATGATAGCGGTATCCTTTCAAATGCCACTCAAATGAGAGCAAACATTAATGAAGAGATTCCCGAAATATCACTCTCAATTAACGGATTTACCGATATCCACAGAGTAAGCGGTGTCGATTTAATCGATTTGATGCATGATGTTTATCGAGAGTATGGTCAAGAAAATGTATTGGTGATTACGCGCTCCAATAAATCCGCAATCCAATATAATCGCCTGATCCGTTTTCACCAGCTATGGATGGAAGATGAGCTGGGTGCGGGCGATAGTTTAATGGTTGTGAAGAATAATTATCATTGGCTGAGTGAAGAACATAAAGCAGGATTTATTGCGAATGGTGACGTTATTTCTATTCATAAAATTCACCGATTTGAAGAAAAACTGGGATTCAGATTTGCATTGGCAACAGTAGAAATGATCGACTTCCCCGATGAACCCGCCTTTGAAGCTTATTTGTTAATGGACACTCTTTCGAGCGAAGCTCCGGCAATGACGAAGACTCAGCAGCAAGCTCTATTCGACAATCTTCATGAACATTATTCCCTCGATGAACCCGATAAACGACGACGAAATGCTTTGATCCGTAAAGATCCTTATTATAATGCTTTGCAAGTGAAGTTTGCTTATGCTGTTACCTGTCATAAATCTCAGGGAGGACAATGGCCTGTAGTCTTCGTTGATCAAGGCTATTTGCCTGATGATCAGGAAGGGGTGGAGCAGCTCCGTTGGTTGTATACTGCTATCACTCGTGCCTCTAAACAACTCTATCTCTTAAACTTCAATGAAAAATACTTTTTAGAAGATAATGATTTGTAGAAAAGTTCGTTGATATTTTATTCATTTCCATTCGTGGTATATTCAGCGTTGCTTTATCTTTAGGCTCTCTATTACGAAGTATTCAATAGGAATTTATGATTATTCAGGTTGCCGATTTATTTAAGTCTTATTCAAATCTCCCCGTGCTCAAAGGCATTAATATGTCGGTGGCGAAAGGCGAAATTGTATCTATTGTAGGAGCTAGTGGAGCAGGTAAATCGACTTTACTGCATATGCTCGGTACATTGGATCAACCGGATTCAGGCACCCTGAAAATCGCCGATATTGAAGTATCGAGGTTGAAGGGAAAAGAATTGGCGAATTTTAGAAATAAGCATATCGGATTTGTCTTTCAATTTCATCAATTATTACCGGAATTCACCGCACTTGAAAATGTATCGATTCCGGCATTAATCGGAGGGCGTAATAAAGCTGAAGCAGAGAAAGAGGCGGAGCAGTTATTGGTAAGAATGGGGTTAAAAGATCGCATGGATCATAAACCTTCTACTATGTCGGGTGGTGAGCAACAACGAGTAGCTATTGCTCGAGCGCTTATCAATAAACCGGCATTAATTCTTGCTGATGAGCCATCAGGAAATTTGGATTCAGCGAATGCGCGTGAATTGCATCAATTGTTCTTCGACTTACGTAAAGAGTTTAATCAAACTTTTGTTATTGTTACTCATAATCCTGATTTAGCTGAAATGGCTGACAGGATGTTAACGATCAGTGATGGAGTAATTCTTCAATGATCAATTATAAAAACTAAATTGCTACTGTGGGAATTTCACTAATAACTGAGTTGCCTTTCGGATTTACGGTATTCTGCCTTTTGGTAGGTGCCGGTTATTCTTATTTGTTATATCGCAAGGAACAATTAATGAAGGACCTTCCGAAATGGCAAAGCCGATTAATTGCAGGTGCACGTTTTACCTTGGTTTCTTTGTTGTGCTTTTTGCTTTTAGGACCAATGTTGAGAGTTATTTCTCGAGAGGTTGAAAAGCCTATCGTAGTGTTGGCATTAGATGCTAGTAAATCGATCGTTAATCGCAAAGACTCTGCTGAAATTATCAGTAAATATAAGGCAGGAATCGAAAAAGTTGCTTCCGGTTTGGGAAGCGATTACGAGGTGAAATTACTTTCGTTTGGTGATCATGTACGTGATAATTTCGATTTTAATTTTACTGATAAAGAGACCGATTTTTCGGGATTGTATAAAGATTTAGATGCCAAATTTGCTAATAGAAATGTTGGCGCTATTGTAATTGCAAGTGACGGATTATACAATGAAGGAAGTAACCCGGTTTATGGTCCTGATCGATTAAAAGTACCTGTATATACTATCGCACTTGGTGATACAACGATTCGAAAGGATATTGTAATTTCTAAAGTCAACGCTAACAAAATGGCGTTCTTAGGGAATAATTTCCCAATGGAGGTTTGGGTTGATGCTCGTCAAGCAGCAGCTTCTTCTTTATTACTTTCTGTAGCAGAAGACAGCATGAAATTATTTACTCGCTCAATATCAGTTTCCGGAAATAATTTCCATACGTCGGTACCACTTTTTCTAGATGCTAAAAAGAAAGGAATTCACCATTATGTTGTAAGTATTACTCAATTGGATGGAGAAGTGACTTATACTAATAATCTTCGTGATGTTTTTGTTGAAGTAGTGGAGAACAAACAGAAAATTTTGATTGTTTCGGCTGCACCAAACCCCGATGAAAGCGCGTTGAAAAACGCCATTGAAATGAGTCCGAATTATGAAGTGACAATAACATCACCGTCTGACTTTACAGGTAGAATTAACGACTATAGCTTAGCTATTTTGCATGGATTACCGTCTCAACGTATTGATGAATCTAACCTGATAGGTAAGTTTAAAGCTGCAAGTATTCCTATGTGGTTTATTTTAAGTGCCAATACTAGCGTTAGTGACTTTAATAATATTAGAGCTGGAATTCAAATCGCTGACAACAGAGGATCATTAAATGAAATGCAAGCAGTTCCTGCCGGTAATTTCTCTTTATTCAATGTAAGTGATGATTTGTTAAAACAAGTGGATGAATGGCCTCCATTAAAAGGTCCTTTCGGAGTTTATTCTTCTAACGGTAATGCCTATCCGTTATTTAGTCAAAAAATCGGAGCCGTAGTTACTAAACAACCATTGCTTTCTTTTGCAGATGCGGACGGAGTTAAATATGCTGTTTTAGGTGGAGAAGGAATATGGAAATGGAGATTAGCCGACTTTAGTGCAAATGGATCGCATGATCGTTCGAATGAACTTATTTCTAAAATTGTTCAGTATTTAAGTGCTAAAGAAAATAGAAGTCCTTTTCGTGTGATCGTTAAAAATAGCTTTAAGGAAAATGAACCATTGGTTTTTGATGCTGAGTTGTATAATCAATCGGAGCAACCTGTAAATGATCCCGAAGCTCATTTAACTATTTATAATTCAAAAGGAGACCAATTCCCTTATGTTTTTTCTCGTACAGAAAATACTTATTCATTAAACGTTGGTCAATACCCTGTAGGCAATTACAAGTATAAAGCTGAAGTGAAATTGGGTGATAAATTATATGCTCAACAAGGAGAATTCAGTGTTAATGCATTGCAATTGGAGACCTCAAATACTGTTGCAGATCATCAGTTGCTATATGCATTATCGCAAAAATCAGGAGCCATTTCAGTAATGCCGGGCGAAGAGGATAAATTAATTAATGCTTTGAAGTCAAGAGAGGATCTTAAGCCGGTTTCTTTTACTCATAAAAAGTTAGAAGATTTGGTGAATCTTCCTTGGGTGTTTTTCTTGATGATGTTATTACTCTCAATAGAGTGGTTCATCAGAAAGAGAGCAGGGTCATATTAACTAGCTTCCTATTCTTACCTGACTACCTAAAAAGTATGGTTTTTTGTTTAGTAGATATAGATCAATTACAACCATTGCTCTGGCAAAATACTCTCTCACTCTTACCTTTAATGTGAAGTCGTCAGGAGGATCTACGGCATTGTAAGCAACCGCATCAATATCATTAAAACGAGCGATATAAATTGCTCTTTCATTGTGGAACTCTTGAGAAATAATGGTGAATTTTTTTAATCCGAAAACTTTCTTAGCTCTAACTACAGAATCTAATGTTCTGAATCCCGCAAAATCCATGATAATAGATGTGTCGGGTATACCGGCTCTCATTAATTCGCGGCGCATTTCTCGAGGTTCGTTATAGCTGAAAAAGCGGTTATCTCCACTCACTAAAATATATCTTATTTTACCGGAGAAGAATAGAGCAGAAGCCGCTTTGATTCGATAGTAGAAAAAAGGATTTGGAGATCCGTTGGTAAGATGTCTGCTTGTACCTAATAGTACTCCCACTTTATTAGCAGGAATTTTATTGAGGTCTGTATAAATATATCCTTTAGATCCTTCTTCTACTGCATTATTACATTGTCGTGTGATAATAATGACGGCGATAATGAAAATAGAAAATGAAATTTTAAATGCCTTCGATTTAATGAAATGCAAAGCCCCTTTCTTAAATTTAGAAAGTATTTCAAACATAAAAGCTTTGTCAATTTGCATTTTTTCCGGTGATCGATTATTTTATTTAACGTTTAATCCTGTATGCCGGGTTACACCCAATTGAACGATTTCATTTTCTGACCTTGTGAAATTAGGTAATTTCATTTTGAAATCCATTTTTTTTACGTCGCTTTTAGGATTAATTACTAATTGTATTTCCGTTAAAATGTAGATACTATTAGAACGTTAGCTTCTTGCATTTTACTGATTTTTCATTACGTAATTACAGTCATTACATTCACTTATAATTATTTTGGTTACATTTGTTTACACTCCCAAACCCACAAACCATGAAATTTTATTTACGTTTACTATTCTTGCTTTGCTTGTCGATCCAAGTTAAAGCTCAAAATCCTTCATTAATTGCAGTACAGTATTCCTCAGGTTTAGTAAAGCCAGTATGCATTACAAATTGCAACGATTCTCGTTTGTTTGTTGTTGAACAAGACGGACGAATTCGAATTATCAATAACGGGACTTTAGTTACGACTCCATTTCTTGATATAAATCCTGTAGTAGGTTCATCGGGAAACGAACAGGGATTGTTGGGAGTTGCATTTCATCCTAACTATAAATCGAACGGATATTTTTATGTGAATTATACCAATAATAGCGGAAATACTGTTATTGCTCGTTACAGTGTTAATCCGGCAGATTCTAATCTTGCACTTACAAATAGCGAACTTGTTTTATTAACGATTGCTCAGCCTTATTCTAATCATAATGGTGGCGATTTAGCGTTTGGTCCCGATGGATATTTGTATATCGGTACCGGTGATGGAGGAAGCGCTAATGATCCCGGAAATCGTGGTCAAGACATTACTCAATATTTGGGTAAAATGCTTAGAATTGACGTCGATCACGGAACTCTATATGCTATTCCTCCCGATAATCCATTTGTGAATGTACCTACTGCTGTTGAAGAGATTTGGAATTTAGGTATGCGTAATCCTTGGCGATTTGACTTTGATAATCTTACCGGTGATTTGTGGATTGGTGATGTAGGTCAAAATATTTGGGAAGAAGTTGATTTTCAAGCAGCAGGGACAGGGAGCGGAAAGAACTACGGTTGGAGATGCTATGAAGGGAATGCAGCTTTTAATACTGCAGGATGTGCTGCTCAAAGTAATTATGAAGCACCTGCTTACGTATATCAACATACGGGTGGAAATTGCTCGATTTCCGGCGGAGCCATTTACCGTGGCGGGAAATATGCTAACATGTTCGGGTATTATGTGTTTACCGATTTTTGCGTTTCATCACTTCGAACTTTAAAGCGTGATACTACTTCATTCTCTTATCTTCAACATGCAACATTATCAGGAATAAGTTTGAGTTGTTTTGGTGAGGATAATCAGGGTGAAATTTATACCGGAAGTTTATACACCGGAGCCATTTATCATATTGTTGATACTTCTTCATGTGCGCCGGTGGCATATCTGAGTGATCTAGATACTTTACATATTTGCGATACGATAACTACCTTATATACGCCGCCTAATGATTCAAATATGTACACATGGAAGTTTAACGGAAATATTTTAGGTGGTGCCATTTCAAATACTTTAGTGGCAAATCAAAGTGGTCAGTATATTGTAATCGTGACCAGCTTATCAACTTTTTGTTCAAGTACCGACACTGTTATCGTGGATTTAAAAACTCCGGCTCCTGCAGCATCGATCAGTGGAATCGACTCTTTATATTGCATTTTCCAATCGCCGGTGAACCTAATTTTAGACCCTCCGGGCGGATCGATTTCGGGTGTTGGTGTTACAGGAACTTCATTTGATCCTTCTTTAGCTGGTGCAGGTTCTTATACATTGAATTATGTTTATGAAGCTCCTAATGGTTGTACTAGCTCAGCCGCACAACAGGTAAGTGTTTACGATTGCTCAGGATTGAATAGTGTTGATCGTTCTTTATTGCTAAAGGTTTATCCTAATCCTTCGAGTAGTATTTTTAATATTGATCTTGAGATTAAGTCAGCCGATATAATAACTATATCATTAAGCGACTTGACCGGTAGAGTAGTCTCTGAAAAACAATATCAGTTAAATTCCGGTATTCAAAAAATCGGATTTGATATTTCTTCTGTGATGAACGGAAATTATGTAATGAAAATTTCTGGTAACCAGCGATCAGCAGTAGTTCCGGTCACCGTAATTCGTTAATTGATAAAAAAAGAAAGAGCGACTTTTTAGTCGCTCTTTCTTTTTAATAACTCATCTCAATAATTTCTTTTACATCCGAGGGTTTAATGTCTTTTCTTTCTCCCAAGGCAACCCATCCTCTAGCTTCTAAAGCAGCTGCTACTTTTTCTGCTGTTCCTTTATATGATTCGGTGTATTGCGATAGTTTTGTAGCTACTCCGAGTCCATTAAAAAATGCTTCGGTTTTTGCAATAGCTTGTTCAGCCTTTTCTTCGGTACTGCCCGACGTTAGTCCCCATACTCGTTCACCATATTGGGCTAACTTTTCTTTCTTGTTCTCTATCTTATATCGATAATGTCGCGGAGCAATAATCGCTAATGTTCTGGCATGATCTATACCATACATCGCTGTAAGTTCATGTCCCATAGCATGTATCGCCCAATCGGTAGGCACTCCTTTTTGAATCAGTCCGTTTAAAGCCATCGTACAGCACCACATAAAGTCGCAGGCTGCTTCATAATTACCGGTATCTTTAGTTATAACGGGAGCGATTTCTACCAATGTTTGCATAATACTTTCCGCAAATCGATCTTGTAATTTCGCTTGAATAGGGTAGGTCATATATTGTTCCATCACATGAGTGAAAGCATCAATAATTCCATTCCGGATTTGACGCGGAGGAATTGACTTGATAACTTCGGGATCCATGATTGAAAACTGCGGAAATAATCCCGGTCCGCCCATGCCTAATTTCTCTCCTGTTTCTTCACGCGTTATTACTGCACCTGAGTTCATTTCAGATCCTGTTGCCGGTAAAGTCAATACTGTTCCGAATGGCATTGCTGTCTCCGTACGAATATTGTTTTTAAGGATATCCCATGGCTCTTCTCCTTGATAAAGTGCAGCCGAAGCTAAAAATTTTGTCGCATCAATCACAGAACCTCCTCCAACGGCTAACAAATAGGTGATGTTTTCATTTTTAATAATATCCAGTGCTTTTATCAAAACCGAATACTCGGGATTAGCAGGGATTCCTCCGAACTCAAGGAAATTATATCCCGATAAGGCTGAAATTACTTGATCGTAAATTCCGTTTTTTTTGATGCTTCCTCCTCCGTATAACATTAGCACTTTTGCATCCTTAGGAATTTCTGTGCTTATTTTTATGATGGTGTTTTTCCCGAAAATTATTTTCGTGGGATTCTTGAATTCGAAGTTATTCATGGTTGGTGATTACTTTATTTAAGTGTATCTGTGTGTCGTTTGCTCGAAAGAAATATTTTAAGAGCTATTATCAGTAACAGTAAAACGAGTCCTACTGTTTCGATTTCTATTGGTAATTCGCGATTAATTGCCTTGAATCTTAAATCTAGCACCAATAATAAAATTGCTACAGAAATTATTGCTGAATTCGTTGTTGCTCTTATTCCTTTCAAAATATCAAGCTGCTGACTTCCTTCACGGTACTTTCCGAATTTAATACTGATGTTTTCAGCAATGAACATCCTCAAACTGATCTTTTGATGCAAATGATAATGAATAAGGATTTTCGAACATATTAACCAAAGTACTAGGCATATAGGATTAACCGCCATTCCGATAATTCCTGTTAAAATAAGGTAGTCGCTGAGAATCAATGGGTTATTGTTTAAGGTCATTATCCCTTCATTGAAATCCTGCTTTTCGGTATCGTTTGTGGATTGGTACCAAGTTTGGAGTATCCATCCGAATACCACGAACCATGCTGAAAACCAGGTGAGAAGTGCTGATTTTAAATGGAATAAAATACCAAATTGGGAATAATATGCGCCAATAATAGCTGCAATTGAGCCAATTATCCACAAAAGTAACCGGAACTTATCGTGCTTTTGTCCTCTCAAAGGGTACATTTTTGCGTTGTTCATTGAAAATTACAATTCTTTATTTGTTCGTATTGTTTTTTAACTATATTTCGCTCCATCGTTTGGACTATATCAACAACCAACTAACATTTTCGCGTTATGGCGAATTCGAAAAAAGCGAGTAAACCTATTAAGAAGTCTGCTTCTTCAAAGGCTGCTCCGGCAAAAAAAGCATCAGCTGTTAAAAAGCCTGCTTCCAAAGTCGTTGCCGCGAAGGCAAAAGTACCTACAAAAAAGGCAAGTCCGGCGCCCAAAAAGCCC
>JAKPPP010000386.1 GCA_029547265.1 Bacteroidota bacterium | reverse complement strand
ATCGTCGAAATTGTTTTGTGTTGTACGCATAAATAACCACCAATCTCTTCCGTTGGCGTGTTTAATAGCCTTAATTGTTCCTGCCCACCAATTAGAGTTTATTTTTTGATTTTTCAAAGTGACATCGCCCAATCCATTATTTAAACTCATGTCAATTATAGAATAATATAATCCTAAATTTATATTAACATCGAGTGTAAATAAATAATATTTATTGGGACTCGAAGGCATCGGCAAAATAATTAATTCATCATACCATGCAACGCCTTTTAGGCTGTCTCCGTTCGGCATTTGTTGATGCAAGCTATTATATACATTAGTAGAGAAGCCAATTCCATAATAATTTATTCCGGCATAAAACAATAAATTCCCTAAACTATCTGAAATAGATGCACAACTCCCCCTTGAGTCCATTGAACTTGTGATAGGTAGTGGGTTTGAAAGATTATTGAAATTGATTCCCGCACTATCACCAAAGGTCCAGATATAATTGCTTTTTTGAGCTGATAGAAAAGATGCATAAAAAGACATCAACAATAAAATAATAAGTCGCTTTTTAAGATGCATAGCTTTTAATAGATCTGTAAATCTAAAAAAAATATGGTATAATATTGAAATATAATTTAGTCAAAATAATTTCCATGTAAATCCCTTCCGGCATTCTACTTTTGGAATACTACGTTTTTCAATAAAATAAAATATTTGCTTTTAATTTGAAACACCACTCACAAAAAGCGAAGAAGAAAAACGATTTTTAGTCGGGCAGATAAATCCAATAAATTAATTCACAATCACTCTATACATTTCATGCTATACATTAGCATTCCGGATCTCCCGACCATTTCTTACAACGGGTTTCCCATTTTGAGCGAAACTGTTCGCGTTCATCGGGTGTCATTTGCGCCCATTTCTGCTTCATATTATCCTTGCAAAACGAGCCTCTCCAACCTCCACCACTTTTAAACAACAAAGTCGATAATACCAATAACCCTAGCGACTGCCAATAATCAACGGTAGGCAGCTTAAACAAATAAGGCATCAGCCAATTCCATAAATACATGACGGCAGCTCCTGCAATTCCAACAATAACAAGAACACCTGCAATTCCTTTTACTATATAACTTTTTTTCATGGCTTTATTTTTTTACTCACCGAATAATTCTGTGTATAATCCTGATAGTCGTTTACGAAGATATTTTATGGCATAATGCTTCCTCGACAACAATGTATTTATAGATACATTGAGGTCCTCGCCTATTTCTTTAAAACTTTGTTGTTCTATTTCATGACGAATAAACACTTCTCTTTGCTCTGCGGGCAATTCAGAAAGTGCTGTCATCAGCGTTTCACGAATCAACTCATTGTCTTTACTTAAAAAACCGGGATCGTGGTCGGCACCTAACAATTCTTCTAAAAACGAATAATTCTCATCGTCTTCATCGCCGCTGCCTTTACCTAGATCATTATAAAGTACCGGTTTATGCTTTCGGTAGCGGTCAATTATCTTGTTTCGGGCTACACGATATAGCCATGCCGTTACCTGTTCAATCGATTCGATACGCATTGTTTCGGTCAAATCGATATAAACGTCTTGCAAAATATCCTCCGCATCTTCCTGAGAAGCAACACGTTGACGGATGAAATCTTTTAGTTTTCGTCCGTAAGCCTGAATAATTTGCGCTATGCCCTTGTTTTGATCCAAGGCGCTAATATCGTTAAGAATCAGATTCTTCATAGTGGGTAGGCAGAAGACGAGTGAAAAAAATATTTATTTTAAGGATTTTAAAATTCGGCTTTGAAGATGGGGAACAGCTAATTTGAACACAGATGAAAGGATTTGAAAAGGATTTAAAAGGATTTTTAATTTAGAATCAAATGAAAATAACCTCATTCCTAGAGCGACGGATACGGTTATTGTGCTTGTCGAAAAACGGTTATTGACTTGTCGAGTTCGGTTATCGAGCGGTGGTCATCGAGCGGAGTCGAGATGAGCCGAGATAAATAAAGATGTAATGAGATGTAATGAGCAGGGCTTCTATTTTTCTTTAAATGACCAATATCCCCTAAACGGCAATCGGCTGATATCTACATGATTTGGATGGTATTCGTCATAAATTGCTTTAACATAAGCAGGTATTTGCTATTTTCGCAACCTGGAATATCATTCCCGAAAATCAATTTTATACAGAGATGGCTACCGTAGAATTAAAGATGCCCAAAATGGGCGAAAGTGTCCATGAGGCTACTATTATCCGTTGGTTAAAAAACGAAGGAGAAACAATTGAAGCAGATGAGTCGGTATTAGAAATTGCTACCGATAAGGTTGATTCTGAAGTCCCTTCAACAGCGGCAGGAACCTTAGTAAAGCGTCTTTTTAACGAAGGAGATGTTGTTCAAGTAGGAACCGCCATCGCTATTATTAATACAGGTGGCGCTGATGATGCACCTGTGGCAGCGGCTCCGGCAGCGGCATCCCCAACTCCTGCGGCAGCTCCTAGCCCTGCAGTTGCAGCACCGGTAGCGATTGTAAATCACGCAGTTGCAACTCCGGTAGTTTCGGGCGCGGGACGTTTTTACTCACCATTAGTTAGAACTATCGCGGCAGCAGAACAAGTAAGTCAGGCTGAACTCGACAGCATCCCGGGAACGGGAGCTGAAGGGCGCGTTACCAAGAAAGATATTTTAGCATTTGTTGATGCCCGTAAAAACGGAAAAACAACTATGCCTGCAAGCAACGGACAAGCAGCACCGGCTCCGGCAGCTGTTGCAACTCCTGCTCCTAGCCCTGCTCCGGCAGTTGCACCTGCGGCGAAGTCGGCACCGGCAGTTTCGGTATCAGGCGATGTAGAAATTATTGAAATGGACCGTATGCGTAAGCTTATTGCCGATCATATGGTAATGAGCAAGCAAACTTCGCCACACGTTACATCATATGTAGAAGCCGACGTTACCAATTTGGTGATGTGGAGAGATAAAATCAAGAAGTCGTTCGAAAAGCGTGAAGGAGAGAAAATCACCTTTACACCGGTATTCATCGAAGCCGTGGTACGCGCCATCAAAGACTTCCCAATGATTAACGTAAGCGTTGACGGAACAAAAATCATCGTTAAAAAGAATATCAATATAGGTATGGCGGCAGCTTTACCATCGGGCAACCTAATTGTGCCGGTAATTAAAAATGCCGACCGAATGAACCTAATGGGATTAACGAAATCGGTTAACGATTTAGCCGTTCGTGCCCGTGGAAACAAATTACAACCAGATGAAATTCAAGGAGGTACGTTTACGCTTACCAACGTGGGATCATTCGGAAATGTAATGGGAACACCTATCATTAATCAGCCGCAAGTAGCGATATTAGCAGTAGGCGCTATCCGTAAAAAACCAGCAGTAATTGAAACTCCGCAAGGCGATGCAATCGCTATCCGCCATATGATGTTCCTATCATTAAGCTACGATCACCGCGTTGTAGATGGCTCATTAGGAGGCTCTTTCTTACGCCGTGTGGCCGACTACCTTGAGCAATTTGACTCAAATAGAGAGATTTAGCTAAAAAATTAGCTTTTTTTCTGAAATCCTTGTGAATTCAAAAATAAAAGCTAATTTTGCGCTCCCGTTTCTAAGGAAACAGTTGGCCCGTTCGTCTAGGGGTCTAGGACATCTCCCTTTCACGGAGGAAACACGGGTTCGATTCCCGTACGGGCTACTAACAATAGCAGATATTGACGGAGTAACATCCGGATTAAAAATTGAAAAACAATGGCAAACCACAAATCAGCCGAAAAACGTATCCGTTCGAATGACGTTAAGCGTGTACGCAATCGTTATCAAGCAAAAACTTCTCGTAATCTTTTAAAAGAATTACGTAGCAGTAAGGATAAGGCTGAGGTAGCAAAAATGCTTCCTGAAGTTTCAGCAATGTTAGATCGTCTTGCAAAGAAGAATGTGATCCACAAAAACAAAGCTGCAAACTTAAAGTCAAGCATGCAGATGCACCTTAACAGTCTGTAAAAACGACTTACTTATACATTATAAGCCTTCTCCTAAAACGGGAAAGGCTTTTTTGTTTTTGGGTAAACTTTCAGTTTATCTCTTATTTATCGGTTGATTTTTCATTTCACCACCTCTAATTTTTAATGCATGAACCAACCCATCAAAACATGGTCGGAAAATGACCGCCCGAGAGAAAAAATGCTGCAACACGGCAAAAATGCTCTCTCCGATGCCGAACTCCTGGCAATCTTAATCCGCACCGGAACACGCGAAAAGAATGCAGTGGAAATTGCGCGCGACATCCTCTCCCTCGGCAACCAAAATCTGGCATCCCTCAGCCGCCTATCGGTAGAAGAAATGGCGACCATTAAAGGCCTAGGACGCGTAAAAGCCATTACCATCTGCGCAGCACTCGAGCTAGGTCGCAGAAGAAGGGAGTCGGAAGCGATCCTCGAAAAAATCGCCAATAGCAGAGATGCAGCCGCCATCATGCAACCTCACCTCGCCGACTTATCACACGAAGAATTTTGGGTGATCTTACTCAACAGAGCCAATAAAGTGATTACTCGAAAAAATATCAGCGTAGGAGGCACCAGCGGGACTGTTGTAGATGCTAAAATCATCTTCAAAGAAGCCATTCAAGCGCGCTGCTCGGGAATCATACTCTGCCATAACCACCCCAGCGGCAATAATAAGCCCAGCGAAGCCGATATTCAGCTGACCCGCAAACTCAAAGAAGGAGCCCTGCAATTAGACCTTGCAATACTTGATCATATCATCATTGCAGGCAGTTCTTTTTTTAGCTTTGCCGACGAAGGATTACTTTAGCGGAAAATTGCAGCAAGGGAAGAAATTTAATTGCCCTAAAAGCGTTCAGCTTCTACCCTCTCAGCAAAACCCTACTCCATGGCGCAGACTCAGTTATTGGTTTATTGTTCGAAAAAGACCCCTCGGTTGAAATTTATCTTCGACCTGATACTGAAAGATATCATTGGCCTGGAATATGAATTTTCGCACGATAAACATGCCTTCCGTCAGTATGAAGGCGCTAAGCTGACCTATTGCGATTCGCAAGTGAGCGATGAAGTATTTATTTACGCTTCGCGATTACTCTTCGAAAAAGGAATTGAAGATCAACAAATCAATGTATTCGACTGGAAAGGAATACCGGTATTCTTCGGTACCCATCCTAAATACGCAATGCCCTTCGATCCTTTTGCAGCATCATTCTATTTAGTGAGCCGATACGAAGAATATTTACCGCATATCAAAGACAACCATATGCGGTTTAGTCCACAGCAAAGCCTTGCCTTCCAAAAAGGATTTCTGAGTAAACCCGTAGTGAATATTTGGGCACAAGAACTAAAAGACATCCTCTTTAAAAAATATCCTTTCTTAACGTTTAAAGAAAAGCATTACAAATACATATCAACGTTCGATATCGATAGCGCTTATGCTTACAGCGAAAAAGGAATTATGCGTCACGCAGGTGCCTTCAGCTTAGCATTGTTCACCTTCAACTTCCCTAAGTTCTTCGAACGATGGAAAGTATTGTTAGGAATGCAAGCCGATCCGTTCGACACCTACGAATGGCAGCTGGCAATAAAAGAAAAATATCACTTAAAGCAGATTTACTTTTTCCTCTGCGGCGACTATGGCGAATACGATAAAAATATTCCCGTAGAAGGAAGTCATAAATTCCAAACACTGATAAAATCGATTGCCGATCATGCGGATGTAGGAATTCACCCTTCTTACGCAAGCAACCTGAATAAAAATCAGATTCGCAAAGAGATAAAACGTCTCAGTAAAGTACTGAAAAGAGAAGTCGTGAAAAGCCGACAACACTTTTTGAAAGTCACCTTCCCCGATACCTATCGCAACCTACTTGAATTCGATATTCAAGAAGACTACTCGATGGGATATGCCTCTGAAATCGGATTCAGAGCGAGCATCTGCTCACCATTCAATTTTTACGACCTCGATCTCGACTTAGAAACGCGCTTGAAACTGATTCCGTTTATGCTAATGGACGGAACCATGAAAGACTATATGCAATTAAGCAAAGAAGAATCGATTGCTCGAGCGAAAGCCTTAGTTGACGAAGTAAGAAACGTAAACGGATGCTTTGTAACGCTATGGCATAACCAGAGTCTCGATGAAAACGGAGCTTGGGCAGGATGGCGTGATGTATACGAAGAAATAGCAGCCTACGCATCGGGATTCCCTTCAAAACTTCCATAATTTGAAGCAGAAGTTAATCCATATCGCCATTAAATATCTTCCTGATTTTATTTTAGAAAAAATGAAATCGGCGAAGAAAAAAGTGCGCAATCGCGAGCTGCAACAACAAGCGGAAAGCAACAAAGGATACAGCCAAGAATACCTTGAAAGCGAATTAAAAAAGATTGGCATTCAAGCAGGAGATCATGTTTTAGTACATAGCGCGCTTAGCAAGATCGGATACATTAACGGAGGTGCGCAAACGTTAGTAAATGCGCTGTTAAAAGTAATCACCGAACAAGGGACTTTATTGATGCCATCTTTTCCTGCATCGGGGAGAAACAAAGATTACCTCGAGCAACTCGATGCCTTCGACATAAAAAATACGCCCTCGCAAATGGGCAAAGCGACTGAAATTTTCAGACTGATGTCGGGAGTAAAAAGAAGCTTCCATCCTACAGATCCTGTATGTGCATACGGAAGTGAAGCCGACTATTTCACCAACTCTCACTTCGGAGAAATTACGCCCTATACCGAAAACTCCCCTTTCAGAAAGCTCTGCAATAAAAACGGAAAAATATTGATGTTGGGAACGACATTAAACGGAGCAGGAACCAATCTTCACACCTTAGAAGATGCAGTCGACTTTAAATATCCGGTGTACGACGACAAAGTATTCGAAGTAAAAATGATTGATGCAACAGGAGCAGTAAGCAGCATGAAAACGAAAGTGCATAATCCCGTTTACTCAGCAAAAAGAAACTGCGACGCATTAAAACCGATATTCGAAAAAGAAGGAGTACTAAAAAACGGAATGATAGGCGAAGCGAATAGCATGCTAATTATTGCCAACGGAATGTTCAACGTAATGCTCAACTATTACAAAAATTACGGAGTAACGATGTACACACCCTACGGCGAACATCAACAACTTAAAACGAAAGCATGAAAATCTACCTGACCTTCGACTACGAGCTCTACTTTGGAGAACGAACCGGCAGTGTAGAAAACTGCATCATTAATCCTACACGATTATTAAAAGAAGTAGCCGACAAACATCAAATTAAACTAGTACAATTTGTAGATGTAGGTTTTATCCTCGCACTCGAAAAATACAAAGTCCAATATCCTCAACTTACTGCCGACTACGACGCAATCACCAACCAAGTAAGAACGCTTTACAACGAAGGGCACGACATACAATTACATATCCACCCGCATTGGGAAGATTGTAAGTACAACGGACAAAAATGGGAGATGGATGTTAGTCGCTATAAGCTTGCAGACTTCAACAAAGACGAAATTTCGGATATCCTCCACCGTTATAAAAGCAAACTAGAAGAGTTAACCGAAAAAGGAGCGCAATTCACCTTTAGAGCCGGAGGCTGGTGCATTCAACCCTTCGAAATTCTACGAGATGAATTTATCAAACACGGAGTGTTAGTCGACAGTAGTGTATTTCAAAACGGACATTACGAAACGGCGCAATACAATTACGACTTCAGAAATGCATGCTTGAAAAGCAAATGGAAGTTCAACGCAGACCCGTGCAAAGAAGAAGAAGGACCGTTTACTGAAATTCCTATTGGGACCATCTTCAACTCACCCCTATTCTACTGGCGATTATTTCTTTTAGGACGCTTGAATCCCTATAAACATAAACCGTTAGGCGACGGAGTACCGGTATCGGCTCCGGGACAACGATTCAAGCTTTTAACACGATGGACGCACAATACCATATCGGTTGACGGATATAATGCAGCGCTGTTAAGCCGAGGACTTCGCCAATATCAACGACTTAAAAAAGAAGAATTGGTAGTGATAGGACATCCGAAAGCGCTAACGCGATTTGGCTTAGAAGCACTCGACAGATTCATCGAACGAAAAAAAGCGAAACATCAATTCACCACCTTTAGAGAACAACGATCGCAATTGATATGATCAGATTTTTAAAAAGAAACGAAATCGACATAGCACGCTGGGATCGATGTATCAGCGAAGCTGCGAACGGACAAATATTCGTTTACAGCTACTATATGGATGTTTGTTGCAAGCATTGGGGTGCGCTAGTAAAAGGCGATTACGAATCAGTATTTCCTATTGCATGGGATCAAAAGTTCGGCATCAGCTATTTATACCAACCGCATTACACGCGACACTTCGGCGTTTACGGAAAAACGAACAACAAAGAATCCGTTGCTGAATTCATAGCACAACTACCAAAGCAATTCAACTACATCGACTTTTCGATCATTCAAAACGATATTGCTTCGCTTGTGGGCATTAGCACAGAAGAAAAAGTACATCAGCAGCTGAGCTTAGGAAAAACGATAGAAGAAATCAGGAGTAAATACTCTGATAATTTAAAACGCAATCTCAAAAAAGCAGCTGCGGAAAGCTATACCACAACCACTGATTTTTCGCATACTATTATCATTGAAGAATTTAGAAAACTAAAGAACGAAAAAGACCTCGATTACTCCGAAAAAAACCTCGCTACCTTAGGGAAGTTAATGCAAGCGATAAGCGACCAAGGCATATCCTATCAGATGGGAATTAAGAAAGGAGAAGAATTGATAGCGGGAGCATTTTTCATGGAGACCAACAACAGAATAATTTATTTAAAAGGATTCAGCAAAGAAGAAGGAAAGAAAAACGGAGCCATGCATTTGCTTTTTGATCAATTCATTAAAGAACATGCCGGGAAAGATAAAACCTTCGATTTCGGAGGATCTAACGTTGGCGGAGTAGCACGATTTTATAAAAACTTCGGAGCAACGGATTCCGTATATTTACAGCTTCATCAGAATAAGTTACCCAAGCTTATCAGGTGGATAAAAAAATAGCGTATCAATGTCGAATAAAGTAGCTTTAATAACAGGAATTACGGGAGGACTCGGCAGCATCGTTGCGGAAATGATGGCCGGCAATGGATATACTATTGCGGGACAATATTTGCATCAAAACGAAAACAGCAACGAACTTGCAGCAAAGCTAAAAGCTAGTGGAGCGTCGACTAAGATGTACCAAGTACAACTTAAAAACGAAGAAGAGATACAAGGCCTAATTCAATCGGTTATTCAAGACTTCGGAAGAATCGACGTATTGATTCACCTGGCGGGAGTATCGCACAGCAGCATCAGCTGGAAGCAAGAAAAAGAAGCGTGGGACGACGTTATTTCCATCAACCTAACAGCTCCGATGCTAGTGAGTAAAGCGGCGATTCCACATTTAAAGAAACAAGGCGCGGGTACAATTATTTACACATCATCGATAGTAGCGCATCGTCCGTTAGCAGGAACAGGAGCCTATGCGGCATCAAAGGCAGGCATAGAAGGACTTACACGCGTACAAGCAATAGAACTTGCCAAATCGGGCATTACGGTAAACTGTATAGCACCGGGATATTTCGATGCGGGAATGATCAGCACAGTTGATAAAAATCAGCAACAGCAAATAATTGATAATATTCCTGTAGGAAGATTAGGAAATCCTCAGGAACTTGCCGAATGCATCCTATATTTGTGCGGCAACGGAGGCAGATATGTCACGGGCCAAACACTACACATTAACGGGGGTTTATTCATCTGAAACAACTAGCACTATGGTACATATTTTAAGCGAATCGAACTCAATCATCAATCAGTTTTTAGCTGAAATCAGAGACGTAGAAATCCAGAAAGACAGAATGCGTTTCCGTCGCAATATTGAAAGAATCGGAGAAATTGCAGCCATAGAAATCAGCAAGACGATGCCATATGTGGTGAAAGATGTAACCACACCATTAGGAATTGCACCTGTATCGGTGCCTTCTGAGCAACCTGTTGTGGGTACGATTTTAAGAGCGGGATTACCACTTCACACAGGTATTTTAAATTATTTCGATCACGCCGACAATGCATTCGTATCGGCTTACAGAAAACATCATAAAGACGGAAGTTTCGACATCCGCTTAGACTATATGAGCAGTCCTTCGTTAGAAGGACGAATTTTGATTTTAGCTGATCCGATGTTAGCCACAGGATCATCGATGGTAGTTACGTTTAAAGAAATGATGCAACACGGCAAGCCGAAGCATACGCATATTGTAGCATGTTTAGCGAGTGCGCAAGGAGTTGAATATGTGAAGAGTCATTTACCATCTGATATTACACTTTGGGTTGGTGCAGTAGACGAAGAGTTGACAGCACAATCGTATATTGTTCCCGGCTTAGGCGATGCAGGCGATTTAGCATACGGCACAAAAGAATAGAAAAAGATTTCGGATTGAGTGCTTAACAACAAGCAATTTTCGTGATGGGAGAAATCTGGAAGATCATACAAGTTATTCTACTCAGCAGCGTAAAATTCGTTGCCGGCCCTCCCTTTGCCTATTTCGATCAACGCTACAACTTCTCATTCTTTGAGACTGTTGGATATAGTGTTTTCGGAGGGATGTTAGGAGTATTTGCATTCACTTTCTTCTCAGAAAAGTTACACGACATTTGGATGGTTATCAAATTCAAATTCAACGAAACATTCGGGAAGAAAGAAACATTTTCGGAGCCTGTTGCCGACGTCGATGTGCCGGTAGTTATTCATTATGAATACATCGACAAAAAGCAAGAAGCCAAAAAAGTATTCACAAAACGAAATCGCAGAATCGTAAAAATTTGGTTGAAGTACGGGCTATCGGGAATAGCGATAGTAACACCGATTATCCTCTCTATACCGATTGGAACGCTAATCGCCAATAACCTTGAAAGCAATAAAAAGAAAATCTTTCTTTACATGTTTATCTCCATACTTTCATGGTCGATATTAATGACATCACTCTTTGAAATATTCCATGCAAACAATGTAAGAGACTTGCAGGAACAAATTATAAAATGAAAAACATCACACACCTGTATTTCGACTTAGACCATACCTTATGGGATACCGACCGCAATGCAGAAGAAAGTCTGTCGGAATTATTTCACGAATTAGAACTACAAAGTTTAGGCTTTTCGGGCTTCGACAAATTTCACGAAGTATATAAAAACAACAATGAAAAACTGTGGGGATTATATGCCGAAAACAAAATCGGGAAAGAAGCAGTACGAGTAAATCGATTCAAGAATACCTTTCAAGAATTCGGGATCGACAATGATCATGTAGTAAACAAACTAGCCGATCAATTCATCACCATCACGCCACGCAAGAGTAATTTAATTGACGGAACGATAGAATTATTAGAATCGATAAAAGGAAGATATCATCTCTCGATTATCACGAATGGATTCAAAGAATCGCAACATACGAAGATGCAAGCATCGGGACTCGACAAATACTTCGAACATGTTTTCATTTCAGAAGTTGTAGGCATCAACAAACCTGATCCGGGAATATTTCGCTATGTGATGGAAGCTACGGGAGCTGCATCACCACAAAACTGCTTAATGATAGGAGATACTTACGAAACAGATATTGTAGGAGCCTTAAATGCGGGAATGAGAGCGGTACATTTGATGTCGGGCACCAAGACAGAAAGCTCGCATCGCGATGTAATTACGATACATCATCTGAAAGAACTTCAAGAAATACTATAAAACAAAAAATCCCGGCAAAACCGGGATTTTTTATTCTCGAGGAGAGAATTATTTTTTCTCTTCTGTTTTAGCGTGATCGTGAGATCCGCCTTTGCAACAAGATTTAGAAGCTCCTGCTTTTTCATCTTTAGAAGAACAAGCTTTAGCGTCACCGCCTTTTTTGCAGCATGACTTACCGTCTTTCTTCTCATCTTTCTGAGTAGTTTTAGCCGGTGCTTGTTGAGAAACTTTATCAGCAGATTGAGCTGTAGCAACACCTGCAGAGCAAAAAGCAATCAGGGTAGCAATCACAAATAGTTTTTTCATGTTTTGATCTTTAATTTGAATTGTAACGCAATTTTACGAAAAAAGGTGCATAAAACTACAGTTCAGCGATAAAATCCAGCAATTCTTCATAAAATTCCTGTAGGATTCAATAAAGCAGAGTACTTTTGGTACGTGACTTCAAAAGAAAACATCAAAATATCGGTTCAGGCCATCAAAAGCCAGAAACTAAGGGCATCATTAACCGTGCTGATCATTGCATTAGGGATTATGGCGCTAGTGGGGACACTCACGTCGATAGATGCGGTACGCAACTCACTCAACAACTCCTTTTCGAGTATGGGCAGCAACTCCATCACCATTCGTAATTCGAGCATGGTAATGAAGATGGGTCGAGGGCACGTGAAAACCAAAGTTTACAAACCAATCACCTATAACGAAGCAATTCGTTTCAAAGACGGTTTCGACTTTCCCGGAACGGTTGGGATTTCTGCTATGGTAACTCCGGTAGGATCGGTAAAATTCACAAATGAAAAAACGAATCCGAATATCATGGTAATGGGTGGCGACGAGAACTACCTTGACGTGGTTGGATATACGTTAGAAGCAGGAAGAAACATCACTAAAGACGACATCACAGCCAACAGCGCTGTATGTATTTTAGGAAAAGAAGTAACCGACAAACTATTCCCGAATAAATCGGCTATCGATGCATTTGTGAATGTAGGAAGCAATAAATTCAGAGTGATAGGAACGTTGGGAGAAAAAGGGAGCAGCATGGGATTTGGAGGCGACAAAATCTGTTTAATTCCAATTTCTTACGCGAAGCAATACTACTTGACCGACAACACGTCCTACTCCATCACAGTAAAAGCCATGAGTATTGATGACATGGATGGCGCTACAGGGCAGGCTACGGGAAGGATGAGAGTGATAAGAAAAGATCCTGTTGGAGCTGACAATTCGTTTGAGATCACACAGAGTGATAGTTTATCGAAATCGCTATTCGAGAACCTGATTTATTTGAGAAGTGCAGCCATTTTCATTGGAGGAATTACGCTCTTAGGCGCAGCTATCGGACTAATGAATATTATGTTAGTATCAGTGACTGAAAGGACGAGAGAAATCGGGATAAGAAAATCGCTAGGAGCAACACAGCATAACATCCGCCAGCAGTTCCTGATGGAAGCCATATTGATTTGTCAGATGGGAGGAGTTGCAGGAGTAGTTTTAGGAATCTTGATTGGCAATATTGTTTCATCGGCTACGGGCGGCGGACTTATCATTCCGTGGTTATGGATGTTAGTAGGATTTTCACTCTGTTTTGTGGTTGGCGTAGCCAGTGGATTTTATCCCGCGGTAAAAGCTGCGAAACTCGACCCGATAGAAGCACTACGCTACGAATAGTATTATGACTGAATATCAGTCAATTGCATTTAAAATTCAGGAAACTGAGTGCCTAAAAAACGGTTAAAATATCCCGATGAACTTTTTATTGGGAAAATGATATCATTTTTCCTATCTTTGCGCTCCCGTAAAAGCGGGGTATTGAAAAACAATTAACAAAATTCAAAAAAATGACCAAGCAGTATGAAACCGTAATCGTACTTACGCCGGTTCTTTTACAAGAGCAGGTAGACGAAGCGGTTGCAAAGTATCGTAAATTCCTCTCCGACAACGGAGCCGTAATTGTTCACGAGAACAATTGGGGATTACGCAAGCTGGCCTACCCTATTCAGAAGAAGAACACTGGATTCTACTTCTTATTCGAATTCCAAGCTGATCCAGCGTTGATCGCTAAAATGGAAATCGAGTATAAAAGGGATGAGCGAATCATGCGTTTCCTAACAATTGCACTCGACAAACACGCAGTTGCGTACAACGAGAGAAAGCGCAAAAACGCAGCTCAAAAGAAACAAGAAGAATCAGTATCTTAAAACTCGAAACCGAACATGGCAACACAACACGTAAATGGAGAAATCCGTTACCTCAACCCGCCGGCAGTAGAGGTTAACAAGAAAAAATACTGTCGTTTTAAGAAAATTGGCATCAAATACATCGATTACAAGGATGCTACTTTCTTAACGAAATTTGTGAACGAACAAGGAAAAATTCTTCCACGTCGTTTAACAGGAACATCATTAAAATATCAGCGTAAAGTTGGGCAAGCTATTGCACGTGCACGTCACTTAGCATTAATGCCTTATGTTGCTGACTTATTCAAATAAGCGAACGGAGGACAAATAACCATGGAAGTAATTCTTAAACAAGACATAAAAAACCTGGGCTACGCCGACGATATCGTAAAAGTTCGTAACGGATTTGGCCTTAACTACTTGATTCCTCGTGGATTTGCAGTAATTGCAAATGATTCTAACAAGAAGATTCACGCTGAAGTAGTTAAACAACGCGCACATAAACTTAACAAGTTACGTCAAGATGCTGATGCATTAGTAGCGAAACTTGAAAGTGTAACATTAACCATTGGAGCTAAAGTGGGTGAAAACGGAAAATTATTCGGATCAATCACTTCTCAGCAATTAGTTGAAAAACTAAAATCAATGGGATATGAAATCGATAAGAAACACATTGTAATGCCGGAAGAACATATTAAGAAAACCGGATCTTACACTGCTGAAGTTATCGTTCACAGAGATATCCGTGCTAAATTAAACTTCGAAGTAGCTGAAGGATAATTTCACGATAAATTCCTTAGAAGGCAGGGTTTTCACTCTGCCTTCTTCATTAAGAACAAAAGCGAAAGCTTAATAATACCTTAAAAAAATGGCTACAACCGGCGACGTACATGTAGGAACAGTCCTTCGTTATAATGGTGAACTTTGTGTTATCGTTGAATGGCAACACCGTACACCAGGAAACTTAAGAGCGTTTTACCAAGGTAAAATGCGTAATATCAAAACAGGCAAATTGCTTGAAAACCGCTTCCGTTCAGGAGAAGAAGTTGAAATTGCTCGTGTTGAATACAAAATGATGGAATACCTATATTCTGATGGTGATTTCTTAGTTTGTATGGATCAAGAGAACTTCGAACAAGTTTCTGTTCCGGGTGAACTTTTTGGCGATTCTTTGAAATTTATCAAAGAAGGAATGGAAGTAAAGGTTTCTTTTGAAAGCGATATGCCTATCCTTGCTGAGCCTCCTACTTTCGTAGAAATGGTAATCACTTATTGCGAACCTGGTCTTAAAGGTGATACTGCAACTAACACCCTTAAACCGGCAACAATGGAAAACGGTGCCATCATAAACGTTCCATTATTCGTTGAAGAAGGTCAAAAAATTAAAATCGATACCCGTACAGGATCGTATGTTGAGCGTGTGAAATAAACATTCTCAATTATCTTATTAAAAGCCGACTTCAAAAGAGTCGGCTTTTTTATTTGCAAAACATTAAAAACCAATAAAATATATCTTTTACAAGACTCTCTCGTAAGTCCTCTACCCACTCCTGATTCATTTTACACCTGTTCATTCTTTCCTTATACAAACCAATTAAAAACAGGAGTTTTATTTACATTTACCTCGTTAATGCTCCACGGATTCTAAACCTAATTCATTGGTTATGAATAAATCTAAGTTATTTCTTCACGCCACAAATCCCTTTTGCTTCACTTACCGATTGACTATCAATCGCTTTCATTGCTTATTGAAGTGTTTTTTTATTGGGCCAATCCTTATGTCGGCATGCAACTTTCAGGTTGCTTTTTCGTATAAGTCTCTACCATTCTTCTTTACTAATTAACCAATGAATAATCAACCAGTTACCGGTTTTCGATTTATCCATCAATGGGTAGAGTATACTGCCCAAAATAATCCCAATGCTATCGCCGTAAACGATGGCAGCATATTTTCTTATAGCCAATTAAATTCCGATGCTTCCGGCCTCGCGAATACGCTTTTCGAGAATGGTGTTCGCCAAGGCGACTGTGTAGGCGTTTGCTTGCCTCGCTCGTACGATTTGATGGTTTCCATACTTGCTATTTTGAAAACAGGAGCAGCTTATGTGCCATTTGATCCTGAATATCCTGCCGACCGACTAAACTACATGGCCGATACGGCTAATGTAAAAACGATGGTCGCCAACCAGGCAATGAAATCGGCGCTTCCGAAAGGGAATTTTAGCATTGTAGATGTCGCGACTAAAAGCACTTCCTCATCAAACTTAATTGCACTCGACGAAGCAAAACACACTCCTGCTTATGTCTTGTTTACTTCGGGTTCGACGGGTAAACCGAAAGGTGTTACGATGTCGAATGCTGCGCTAATAAACTTATTAAGTTGGCAATCGAAAAATAGTACTGCAGGATTAGGAGATGCAACTTTGCAATTCTCTCCTATCAGCTTCGACGTTTCTTTTCAAGAAATTTTTAGCACTTGGTGCACAAGAGGAACAATTGTTTTAATCAACGATGAAGAACGATTGAATCCGAAATTACTTGCAGAGGTAATCGAGTCGAAAAAAATCACTCGACTGTTCCAACCCTTTGTTGCGTTACAACAACTAATGGATTATGCCGACAAAACGAATATAACGTTGACGCATATCCGAGAAATCATAACCGCAGGAGAACAATTGCAAATCACTCCGGCTATTAAAAACTTTTTCAAACGACATCCAAATAGCAGTTTGCATAATCACTATGGTCCGACGGAAACGCACGTAGTAACTGCTTACCAACTACCAAGTGATGTCGAACAATGGGTTGCACTCCCTCCTATCGGAACGGCTATCGATCAAACAGAATTGATAATTGTTGACGAACAGTTTCATCCTTCGAATGAGGGTGAACTTTTAGTAAGCGGCGCTTGTCTTGCCGATGGTTATATCAACAACCAAGATCTTACTAACGAAAGATTTGTTCAACATCCATTTGATGCATCTAAACGTGCTTACAAAACAGGAGACTTAGTTAGAAGACAAGACGATGGTAATCTCTTATATTTAGGAAGAATCGACGGACAAGTAAAAGTTCGTGGATATAGAATTGAATTAGGTGAAATTGAAAGTGCGCTAGCATTATATCCAGAGATTCAACAAACTGCAGCATCTGTAAGAGAAGATATTCCCGGAAGAAAAACGTTGGTAGCATATTATATCAGCGATAAAGATATCCCTGTGCCGCAATTGCGAAAGCATTTAAACAAACATCTCCCCGACTATATGATGCCGGGAGCTTTTGTTCGTATGGATGCATTTTCAAGAACGCCTAGTGGAAAAACAGATCGTAAAGCATTACCGGCACCGAATACCAGTCGCCCCGATTTAGGAATTCCTTATCAAGCTCCATCGAATGAAACAGAGAAAAATATCTGTCAAGTTTGGGAAGAATTACTCTTGATTCAACCTATCGGAGTATTAGATAACTTCTTTGAATTAGGCGGTAATTCTTTAATGGCGTTACAATGTATTTCGCGATTACAACAATTCGGAATGCAAGTTCCGATTACTGCTTTGTATAAATCGCCAACCATTCGCACACTTGCTTTTTCTCTTACCGATCAGCAAGAAAGCGAAAATCTTTGGGAAGCCTATCGACAAAAAAACACTCATTCTTCAGAGGAAAATGAAGCTATTGCCGTTATTGGTATGGCGGTAAAGTTTCCCGGAGCTAATTCAATAGAAGAATTCTGGAAAAATCTTTGCGAAGGAAAAGAGAGCATTACTTTCTTTAGCGATGAACAATTAAATGAAGTCCCTGCCGAATTAAGAAACGATCCTTCGTATGTAAAAGCACGAGGTATTATTGAAAATGCCGATTGCTTTGACGCAGCATTTTTCGGATTAAATCCCAATGTTGCTAAAACAGCAGACCCTCAACAGCGTGTATTTTTAGAAGTCGCTTGGAACGCATTAGAGCATTCAGGGTATAGCCCTGACCGTTATAAAAAACCAATTGGTGTTTTTGCGGGAATGGGCAACAACACATACTATCAACATAATGTTCTTAGCAATAAAGAAATCGTTGATCGTATAGGATCATTCCTAAACATGACATGGAATGAGAAAGATTATATTGCTACTCGTGTAGCCTATGAATTTAATCTCACCGGTCCTGCATTAAGCATTCACACAGGCTGTTCTACATCTTTAGTAGCAATAACACTTGCTTGCGAGAGTTTGTGGAATAAAAGTTGCGACATGGCACTTGCCGGAGGAGCTGCAATTACTAGTCCTGTAAACAGCGGACAACGTTACGAAGAAGGTGCTATTTATTCGAATGATGGACATACTCGTGCATTCGATAAGGACGCTAAAGGGACAGTATTTAGTGATGGCGTTGGTGCCGTTATATTAAAACGCTTAAGCGATGCCATTGCCGATGGTGATACAATATATGCAACCGTTAAAGGTGCTGCATTAAATAATGATGGTCGCCAAAAAGGAAGCTTTACTGCTCCTAGTATCGATGGTCAATCAGCAGCTATTACTGCAGCACAAGCAAAAGCAGGAATAAAAGCCGATAGCATAAGCTATATAGAGACTCACGGTACTGCGACACCGTTAGGTGACCCTATTGAAGTTGAAGGTCTCACAAAAGCATTCCGATATTCAACCGATAAGAATCAATTCTGTGCAATTGGATCAGTAAAAACCAACTTCGGGCATCTTACATCAGCAGCAGGAGTTGCGGGATTTATTAAAACTGTTTTGTGTTTACATCATAAAACTTTAGTCCCTAATTTATTCTACAATGAAAACAATCCGGCTATCGATTTTAAATCGAGTCCGTTTTTTGTAAATACCGAATTAAAACCGTGGGAAAGCAATAACCTCCCACTACGCGCAGGAGTTAGCTCATTTGGCGTAGGAGGAACTAATGCACACGTTATATTAGAAGAGTCGCCTGTAACAGAAAAAGGATCATCATCACGTCCGAAGCAACTAATGATGATATCCGCAAAAAGCCAATCAGCACTCGACAGAAATAAAGAACTACTACAACAAAGCTATTCATCGAAATCGTCAGAAGAACTTGCTGACCTCTCCTATACGCTTCAAACAGGAAGAACGGCGATGCCATTCAGATACTTTAAAGTAATTGATGCGTTAGAAAAGGGAAATGAATCAGAAAACGAAACGGCAAAGAATCTCTTCCAAGGCAATGCACAATTAAAAGCGACACCGGGAGGAATTGTATTCCTATTCCCCGGACAAGGATCGCAATATGTGGGCATGGGCAAAACACTCTACAACGACGAATTAGTATATCGCGAAGCTGTAGATGCATGTGCTGCCATTTTAAATCCTTTGATGGGCCTCGACATCCGCACCATTCTTTTCGCTGAAGAAACCGACTCTAATTCCACTGAATTAATCAAACAAACACGCTATACTCAACCATCATTATTTGTAACAGGCTATGCTCTTGCAAAATTATGGATGAGTTGGGGAATCAAACCATCAGCAATGATTGGCCACAGCATAGGCGAGTTTGTAGCAGCAACATTAAGTGGTGTATTTAGCTTAGAAGACGGATTGACGCTTGTTGCGACAAGAGGTAAACTCATGCAAGACTTACCGGGCGGAAGTATGATGAGTGTTCGCATGCCTGCAGCTGATATAGAATCACAATTACCAAAATCATGTTCGATAGCTGCGATCAATGGTCCGCAGTTATGTGTGATTGCAGGTCCTGAGAATGATATTGAGAAAATCAGAATATCATTAGAAGAAAAAGAAATCATTTGCAAACTACTTCACACATCGCATGCATTCCATTCTCCAATGATGGATCCTGTGGTGCAACCATTCACCGAAGTAGTTAAAAAGATAAAATTAAATACACCACAAATCCCGATAGTATCAACAGTAACTACTCAATGGTTAACTGAAAAAGAATCGTGCGATCCTTTGTATTGGTCGGGACATTTACGCGCAACAGTAAAATTTGCGGATGCAGTAAAACAACTGTGGACAGAACAACCAACGTATGTTTTACTCGAATGCGGACCAAGAAATACAGCCAGCACACTAGCAAGACAACAAGCCACGCAACCGGGAGCACAAAAAGCGATCTCGTCGCTTGGCGACAGCAACCTTAACAATGCAGAATGGAATAATATTCTACAAGCAATTGGACAACTTTGGTTAACAGGAATAGAAATTGACTGGAATGCATTTTATGTTTATGAAAAAAGAAAACATGTTGCAGGACCTTTATATTCATTTGAAAAAACATCGTATTGGTTAACGCCTCAACAGCAACAACCGATGATGATGCAATCATATTTTAATACACAACCGTTACAACAAATTAATTTGCCATTACAACAAGCAACAACGATGACAACAGATCGCAAACCTTATTTACAAAATGAATTACGCACACTGCTTGAAGATGCATCGGGAATGGAGTTACAACACGCTCCTGTCGATTCGAATTTTATTGAGCTAGGCTTAGATTCACTTTTACTTACTCAGGTAGCACTCTCTCTTACCAGAAAGTACGGAGTAAAAATCACCTTCCGTCAACTTAACGAAGAATTATCTTCGATAGGTGCAATAAGTGAATTCCTCGATCAACAGCTACCGGCAGATGCAATAAGTGCAGCCGCGCCATCAACATCACAACCACAAGCGCAACCAATTTTGACTGCAATGCCTGCAGCAAACGGCGATATGTCGATGCAACAATTGATGATGCAGCAATTGCAATTAATGCAACAGCAAATCATGAATATGAGCAATGGTCAGCAAGTTCAGCAACCGGTTGTTCAAGCGATTCAACCTACTACTGCCGACAAAAATTTATCGATCAGCAAAGAAGAATTAACGGAAATCAAAAAGCCATTCGGAGCTATTGCACGAATAGAAAAGAAAAGCACAGAGCAATTTACGCCTGAGCAAGAAAAATGGCTGAAAGATTTTATTGCACGCTACGTAAAGCAAACTGCAAAATCGAAAGCATATACACAACAACATCGAGCTCACTTAGCAGACCCTCGTGTTGTAACCGGATTTAAACCACATTTAAAAGAGATTACCTATCAACCTGTAGTAAACAAATCGAAAGGTTCAAGAATTTGGGATATTGATGGGAATGAATACATTGACATCTTAAATGGTTTTGGATCGAATATGTTCGGACATAGTCCGCAGTTCATTGTAGATGCCATTCAAAAACAAATGGAGGCAGGATATGAAATCGGTCCTCAGCATGATTTAGCAGGAGAAGTAGCAGAGAAAATCTGCAAGATGACGGGCTCTGACCGAGCAGGATTATGCAACACAGGATCAGAAGCTGTATTAGGAGCTTTGCGGATAGCCAGAACCGTTACAGGCAAAACATTAGTTGCTTGCTTTAACGGATCTTATCATGGAATCAACGATGAAGTGATTGTGCGCGGCACAAAAAAATTAAAATCATTCCCTGCTTCTGCCGGCGTTCCCGACAATGCAGTAGAAAGCATGCTTGTGGTAGATTATGGAACAGACGAAGCGTTCGAAATACTAAAACAAAGAAGTGGCGAATTAGCGGCAATACTTGTTGAGCCGATTCAAAGCAGAAGATCAGATTTCCAACCACGTGAATTCATTAAAAAATTAAGAGCACTATGTACTGAAAAAGGAATACTCTTAATCTTTGATGAAGTAATAACCGGATTCAGAACTTATCCGGGAGGAGCACAAGAATTTTACGGCATCAAAGCCGACTTAGGAACCTACGGAAAAGTTGTTGGAGGCGGAATGCCAATTGGAGTAATTGCAGGTAAGAGAGAATACATGGATGCTCTGGATGGTGGTCATTGGGAATTCGGAAATGATTCAACACCTGATATTGGAGTAACATATTTTGCAGGAACATTTGTCCGACATCCATTTGCACTTGCAGCAGCGAAAGCATCATTAGATCACATGATCGCTAAAGGGCCGGCTTTGCAACAGCAATTAAATAACTTAACAGAACGATTAGCAAATGAAGTAAACGCATATTGCAAAGAATCAGGAGTTCCTTTGAAACTTGCTCACTTCGGATCGTTATTCAAAGTGAAATACGAACATGAATTTGCGAATGCAGAATTGATTTATCCATTGATGCGATTGAAAGGAATTCACATGTACGACGGATTCCCTTGCTTCCTCACCGAAGCGCATTCGAATGAAGATGTATCAAGAATAATTGATGCCTTCAAATCAACATTAGCAGAACTAATATCATTGGGATTAATTCCGGGTAACAGTAAGCCAAAGGCTACACCTACTAATCACCTTAATGGATCCGCTAAATCTTCTGTTGCTTCAACACCAACAACGCATGACTCGGAAGATCAATTTATCAATCCTCCGGTACCCGGTGCAAGATTAGGAAAAGATCCTCAAGGGAATCCCGGTTGGTATGTCCCTGATCCTAACGAGCCAAATAAATATTTAAAATACACTTCAAACAATCAGTAATGACAACAATGACAATGCCCCGAAATTTAGAGCAGGTCGATTATGATCCTTTTGCTCAAGGCACTTTCAATTATGCCGTAGCCACTACTGAGGCGCAGCGAGAAATGTTTTTATCGGTAATGATTGGGGGAGCCGATGCAAGCCGTGCGTACAACGAATCGATAAGCATTCAGCTGAATGGAAATATCAATATTGAACATTTCAATAGAGCGATTCAAGAGTTGATTAATCGCCATGATATTCTTCGTTCCACCTTTAATAATGATGGAACTTTGTTATTCATCAGCAACGAAGGAAATGCAAATATTCAGCTGATCGACTTAAGCAGTAAATCTGCTGCCGAACAAAAAGAATGGATTACCAAACGAGAAGTTGAAGAAGTCACTGAAGAGTTCGACTTATTAAACGGTCCGCTTTCGCGATTCACGATTGCAAAGCTTAGCAATACAGAAAGTTATTTCATCTTTACTGCGCATCATATTATTTGTGATGGATGGTCGACGAGCTTGTTAATGCAAGAATTGAGTATTTACTATTCAGATCTACAACAAGGAAAAAACTTTAGTCAGCAACAACTACCGAAGTTTTACGATTATGCTCGATTCACAAGAGATTTAGCCGCATCCGCAGAAGGAAAAGAAACCATTGACTGGTGGAAGAAACAATATGCAGATGAAATTCCTGTTACCGATTGGCCGGCTGATTTAGTTCGTCCTGCGAACAGGACATTCAACGCAAAAAGAATTGATCATCTCATCGACGAAAATCTTGTTGCTGCATTAAAGCAATATGCGAAGAGTTCAGGAGTGAGTATGGTAACTGCACTACTTTCAACTTTTAGTGCTTTTGTGCATCGCATCAGTCGACAAGATGATGTAATAGTAGGATTGCCATCGGCGGGACAAAATGCAGAAGGATTTGCTGAACTCGCCGGACATTGCGTAAACCTATTACCAATCAGAAGTAAAGTTAACAAAGGACAATCGTTTGCAGAATATTTACAAGAACGCAAAAAAGCATTATTCGACTCTTACGATCATCAACATTTTACATTCGGGTCATTATTAAAAGAATTATCTATTCCGAGAGATCCTTCACGAATTCCGTTAGTACCTATTGTATTTAATGTTGACTTAGGATTTACAGATGGTTTCCGTTTTGAAGGAGCTAACTTTAAATTCCACTCCAATCCACGTCATTATGAAAACTTTGAAATATTCATCAATGCGTCGGGAAGTGAAAATAAAATAATTTTAGAATGCACATTCAACACCGACTTATTCGCGCCGGAAATGATGAGCATCAGAATGCGTGAATATGAGATATTCATAAAACAAGTAATTGAAAACCCTGCAGCAGCAATACAATCGCACGATTTCAGAGCACCTGCAGAAAAGCAATTACTGGAACAACTCAACAATACTGATTTCAACTATGACTACTCATCAGGAATACATGGCGTCATTAGTAAAGTTGCTAAAAAGTATCCGGTAAATTACGCAGCAATCTCGCGTGACGACGAATACAAATACAAAGACTTCGAGAAGGACACCGATGCGCTTGCTAAAAAGCTCTTAGCAAAAGGAATTAAACCAGGATCAGTAATTGGAGTATGTTTAGAGCGAACAGTATTTATTCCTGCAACATTAGTAGCAGTATTAAAAACAAATTCGTGTTACCTCCCACTCGATCCTGAATTTCCGGCAGATCGTATTCGCTTCATGATTGAAGATTCGGCAGCAGCTGTTTTGATTACATCAAAAGGCATTGCAGAGAAATTAAAATTCAAGGAGAATGTCCTTATACTTGATGAAGTGATGGCTGAACCGGAAGTCGAAAAAGAACTTCCTGTATTTACGAATCCCGATTCGCCGGCATATTACCTATACACTTCCGGGTCGACAGGAATTCCTAAGGGCGTTGTTATACGACATCGTTCTGTAGTAAATCTAATAGAACATTTCAGAAAGGAATTAAACTTCCAACCGGGTCAAAATTTCTTCTCCGTAACAACCGTATCATTCGATATTTCAGTTTTAGAAATATTCTTACCGTTGATGAGTGGTGGTGCTGTATACATGGGATTGAAAGAAGAATCGACCGACGGAAGAGCGATCGACGAATTAAAACGATGGTGTGATTTACATTATATGCAAGCTACTCCTGCAACATGGGAATTACTACTTGCGCAAGGATGGAAAGGCGACAAAAAACTTGTAGTACTTTGTGGCGGTGAAGCATTAAGAAAAGAGTTAGCAGAAAAATTACTAGCCAACTTCAAAGAAGTACATAACGTTTATGGTCCTACAGAAACTACAGTTTGGAGCACTACAGCAATTGTAAACGAATCGATGTTGAGTGATCAACGCTTCGGAAGTATTCCTTTAGGAAAGCCGATGTTAAATACGAAAATAAAAATCACGGATGCTGCGGGCAATGAAACGCCATTGGGAGTACCGGGACAATTATTAATCGGAGGTGACGGAGTAGCGCAAGGATATCACAATCGCGATGAATTGAATGCAGAAAAGTTCATTACACTTTCGAATGGCGAACGATTCTACCAAACGGGAGACCTTGTAAAATTATTCCACGACGGACAACTTGCCTTCATACAACGTAATGACGAACAAGTAAAAGTAAGAGGATACAGAATTGAATTAGGAGAAGTAGAAAGTGCTCTCAATAAATGTGAAGGAGTTAAGCAAGGAGTTGTAATGGTACGTAAAGGCAATGATGGCGACAACTATCTTGCGGCGTATTACATGACAACAACAGGCGGAGAACTTGACTTAAAAACATTGAGAGAACAAATGAAAGGATTTATTCCTGACTACATGGTTCCATCACATTTTGTATATCAAAATATTTTTCCTCTAACACCTAACGGTAAGGTTGACCGAAAACAACTACCTGATCCGTTAAAAGCGATTGTAGAAGTTGTAGAAGTAGAAGAAATGACAGAATCGCAAAAACAAATTGCTGCGATTTGGGAAAAATTCTTGGGCAAACGTCCGAGGTTAGACGACGACTTCTTCGATCTTGGAGGACACTCACTATTAGCATTACAAAGCTTAACCGAACTCGAAAAGAAAACCGGAGTACGCTTACCATTAGCCACCTTCTTCAAAAACAGAACGGTTAGGATGATGAGTGAGATGTATGGAGAAGGAGATACAGAAGCAGCGTGGAAACCATTAATTCTACTCAGAGAAGGGACGAACAAAGCGATGCAACCGTTATTCATTGTTCATGGAATCAGCGGAAACATCTTTAAGTTTTACACCCTAACTACCTGGATGAATCCCGAAAGAAATATTTACGGGCTACAAGCAGTTGGACTCGACGGAAAAGAAAGGCCTTTAAGCACGATTGAAGAAATGGCGGCCCGACATATCGACGAGATCAAGAAAATTCAGCCTAAAGGCCCTTATGCACTTGCAGGAGGCCCTTGCGGTGGACTAATTGCCTACGAAATGGCAATTCAGCTTAAGAAGATGGGAGAAACAGTAAACTATCTGGCACTTTTAGATTTAGAAGCGAGTGATTCAGTTAGTTCATTACCTCCGGGAATCAGAGAAATCAGGAAAGGTCAATTATTTGCGGTTAGGGCAATAAAACGTGTACATACGTTTGCCACGGCAAATGAAATTGAGCGTAAAGAATATCTAAAAAAGAAAAAAGAAGAAGCGACAAAAAGTGCTGATGAATATGAATCGTGGGTTGACCGACATAAATTATCGGGCACACTAGGAGAAGAAGCCACCAGAAATTTCAAAGCGGTTGAAGCCAACAATTACCAAGTAATTAAAAACTACAAGCCGGGAATTTACGAAGGAGATGCTGTATTATTCAGAACAGAAGACACGTATTACAACAATACGTATACGTATGACTTAGGTTGGAAGAAGATAATAAAAGGAAACTTAACGATATTAAAGAATTCCGGAAATCACAATACGATGATATTTAATCCGAATGCCAGCACTCTTGCATTAAAGCTTGACGAAGGTCTTTTGAAAGCCGGAGCAAAGTAATAACACGAATGAATACACTTGAAAATACAACGCAAACAAAAATTACCGGCGAGGAAATCCTTGTCGGTAATTGCGCAGTATATACTACTCAAGTGCAGAGTGTAAAAATTGATTTTCAACTACTCACTACAGAAGAAAAACAGCGATCTGAACGATTTCACAGACGAGAAGATCGTGAAAGATATATTGCAACTCGATGCTATATCCGAGAAATCATCAGCAATATCATTGGTGTCGAAGCATCTGTTATTGAATTTGGCAAAACCGAAAAAGGAAAGCCTTATTTAAAAAACGATGGATCGGTACGCTTCAGCATTTCGCATAGCGGATCTCGTATAGCCGTAGCCGTTAGTAAGAACTACGAGTGTGGGTGTGATATTGAAGAAATAGATGCGAGTAAAATAAGCGATGATATTATCAATGCGCATTTTCACGAGAATGAGATATCATTCATTAAAAGCAATAGAGAGATAGGCTTCTATCACTGTTGGACAAGAAAAGAAGCAATTTACAAAGCAGAGGGCAGCGGACTACCTGACAAATTATCATCAGTAGACAGTACTGCGGAACTAGTGATGGTTAAGGGAATCAAATATCAATTAAATACTTTTCAACTACTCGACGGATACATTTTATCCGTTGCTATAAGAAGCAATCAAGAACAGGGGACAACTGTTCAAGGAGAATAAATCATCAAAAAGGCTGTACAACATTTTGAAGAAATCAAGCATTGATTATCTTCGTTGAAACTACTTTTAGAGATGACTACACCTACCAAAGACAAACACGAAGACTCGGAGCTGCATCAAGAATTTCAGTTAGAGCGAATGATATTATTTAGCGATGCAGTATTCGCCATAGTAATAACGCTAATGGCGATAGAGATTCAGTTACCGGAAACTCATGGTTTATCGCTAACAACAGAAGAGTTTTACAATGGATTAAAACACGTAACGCCGATACTCCTAGCCTATGCGATCAGCTTCACCTTTATTGGAGTTGTATGG
>JAKPPP010000381.1 GCA_029547265.1 Bacteroidota bacterium | reverse complement strand
AAAGCAATAACAATCCAACAGGCAATAGATACATTCAGCAGTACAGGCAAAGCCAATGCAGAAAGCATCAAGAGTGCTACGATTACTTTAGAACTATTTAAGGATTCTTTCATTCTTATTTTCTTTTTTGCATTTCCGCTTCCATGGCATCAATCCAATTGCGAGCAATATTTTCACGCATAAAATATTTTTGCGCATAGGCTTTACCGTTAGAACCCATGGATTTACACTCTTCAGGATGTTGTTCCATATAGATAGCAGCTTCAGCTAATGCTGTGGCATCTTCAGGCTCTGTAAATAGTCCGCATTTCCCTTGATTGATAAATAACTCACGAGCTTCGCCATCAACAGCTAATAAAAGCGGTTTTTCAAGAGCTAAATTCTCGAATATTTTAGAGGGAATAGCTCCTAAAAACAAGTCCATTTTCTTTAAAGGAATAACGGCGGCATTAACAGCAGATACTATTGAAGGAACTTCAGGACGAGTTACTAAATCGAGAAAATGCACTCGTTGGATATTTTCGTTTTTTACTCGAGTAATTAATCGCTCTTTCTCGGGACCATCTCCCAATAATAAAAACTTTACTTTGCTTGCAGCGGGAAGCAGTTTAGCGGCATCCAATATAACATCGAGGCCTTGAGCTATTCCGATAATTCCGGCGTAGAGTAAGAGGAAATCATCATCAGAAAATCCCATTTCTTTTCTTTTTCCGGGATTGAACTTTGTTGCGAAGATTGATTTATCGACTCCATTTGGCAACCAATGAACAGTTTTACTCGGGAAACGTGAATGAATATCTTTTACGATTCCTTGGGTTTGTCCGGTGACCATATACGAGGAACGATATAGCCATTCCTCCAACTTTGTTGCGAGATTTAAAAAGAACTTATTGGTGATTACACCTAATTTCTCTGCCGACTCAGGCCATAAGTCACTAACATTAAATACAAACTTTGCGTTCTTTCTTTTGCTGATCCACCAACCGCTGATTCCTAAGAAAAGGGGAGGTGATTCGCACATTAATACATCAAATTTACCCGGAATTTTAGCAGAAGCAAATACGGAAGAAAAAGTAAAAGAGAAGTAATTTAATAATCGCGAGATGATAGATCTATTTTTACTCACATAAATCCACGAGCGAAATACATCAATGCCTTCAAATTGATCTTTCAAAAACCATATTCCTTTATAATCCTTATGAATCTCCATCGCAGGATAATTGGGCATAGCACATAATACTACAACTTCATGACCTGAGGCTTTTAGTTCTCTGGCTAATCCGCTGAGACGATTTTGCGGTGCTCCCGTTTCAGGAGGATAATATTGTGAAAGGATCAGTATTCTCACGATGATCTGTGTAATTCATTAACGATTTTTTCGGATGCTTTTCCGCCGCCGTATAAGTTCACGGAGAAGTCCGATTTTTTATTGCGCATTTCTTCAAACGATGAAAGAATTTTATTGTAGTCGGCTCCGGCTAATTTATTAAATCCGCCTTGCACCAATTCAACCCATTCTGTTTCATCACGAAGTGTAATGCAATGCTTAGCGAAGAAGAACGCTTCTTTTTGTAATCCGCCACTATCTGTCATCACCAAAGAACAATGCTTCAACATTTCAATCATGTCGAAGTACCCCACGGGATCGATTACAGTAAATGGTAAGTTAATTCCTGCATCTTTCACAATTTTTTGTGTCCTGGGATGCAAAGGCAATACTACGGGAACTACGTTATGGATTTCAGATAATGAATCAATGATTGATTTTAACCTTGAAAGATCATCAGTATTTTCGGCGCGATGTAAAGTACATAGAACAAAATCGCGAAGCTTTAATTTCTCAATAATGGTTGACTTTGATGCTGATGTTTGAGCATAATACATAGCGGCATCTTGCATCACATCACCCGATAAAATCAATTTATTTTCTGCAAAGGGATATCCTTCTTTCGTCAAATTATCAATAGCAGTTTGAGTAGGGCAGAAGAGCAAGTCAGAAATACGATCGGTTAGAATACGATTAATTTCTTCGGGCATTTTCATATTGAATGAGCGTAGTCCTGCTTCTACATGCGCAACAGGAATATGCATCTTAGCAGCTGCAAGAGCTCCTGCAAGCGTTGAATTGGTGTCGCCGTAAACAAGTACTCGATCAGGCTTTTGATCTCTGTAAATAGCCTCTAATCCTTCAAGCATTTGTCCGGTCATAGCTCCATGACCAAGTCCGTGAATACCTAAATTAAAAGTCGGTTTCGGAATTTCCATTTCATCAAAAAAAACATCCGACATATTCGCATCATGATGTTGTCCGGTATGAACAATTAATTCTTCAATATCGCTTACTTTCGATAAGGCGCGACTCACCACAGCTGCTTTCACAAACTGGGGACGAGCTCCTACGATGGTGATTATTTTCATCTTTCTTATTTTCAATTATTAATCACCTGATACACTTCTATACAAATCGAATAGTTTCTCTCTTTCCATTTGCCAATTATATTCATTGGTAGCTAATTTAATATTGTTCGCTTTCATGTGCGATAATTTTTCCTCATCTCCGGCTAATAGATCAACCATTTTGGCAATAGCGATTGAGTCTGAAGGATCAACATAAAGCGATGCTTCTCCAAAAAATGACTTCCAATAATCAAAGTCACTCATAATCATCGGTAAACCGCAAGCCATATATTCAAACGGTTTTGTTGCTAATGTAGTAAGATGATTTGGCTTAGGAAGAAAAGTTATTATTCCTAGATCAGCAGCTTTGATATAAGAGAATATTTTATCTGCTTCTACTGTTCCAAGATATTTTACATTCGACCATCCTTCAAGGCTTTCGCATTTCCTTTTGAAATCATCTGATTCGAAAGGGCCTAGAATCCATAGTTCAGCATTTTTTGTATAACGAAAAGCTTCAATAAGTTCCAATGTACCTCTAATTTCACTAGTCCCGCCAACATAAATCACAGCCTTTTTAGTCTTTTCAATATTTAGATCCGGAATGTCATTATAAAATGGCAAAATAGGGAAGTTTCGCAAAGTCACCGGATTTAATTTCGGGAATAATTCGGAGATATCGGGACGAGCTGTAATTATGCC
>JAKPPP010000348.1 GCA_029547265.1 Bacteroidota bacterium | reverse complement strand
CATCTCAATGAATTTAAGATTGGAGAATCGCCTCGACTAATAATGATTACAAGAAAATTATAATATGTTACTCAGCGATTATCTTATACTATTTCTAAGTGTAATATCAGGGGGAGGATTATATTTTCTGATTAAAAATCCCGGGCCCGGTTTTCTGAAACTTCTATTATCATTTTCGGGTGCATTTTTATTCGCCATCACGGTACTACATTTAATGCCGGAAGTATATTCGGGATCAGTACCAAAGATTGGAATGTGGATTATGGCTGGATTCTTTGTTCAAATCATTCTCGAATTTTTCTCGGAAGGAATTGAACATGGTCACGTACATGTACACCATCATAAGCACGATGCCTTTCCGATAACGATGATGATCAGTTTATGTTTACATAGTTTTTTGGAAGGGATGCCATTAGCCGGGGGTGGACATGCAGGACATGATCATGGGAGTCACCAGAGCTTATTATTCGGGATAGCCTTACACCACATACCTGTTGCATTTGCTTTATTAAGTATGCTGGTTGCTTCAGGAATAGGAAATAAAAAAGCCTTCTTTTATCTTACTGTCTTTGCATTAATGGGACCATTAGGAGCATTTACAGGAACAATTGCTGCAACAGGATCATTGAATATCATTGCAGGATATCAAGATCAGATTATGGCGATTGTTATCGGGATTTTCCTACATATCTCCACCACTATTTTGTTCGAAACCAGCTCAGACCATCGCTTCAACTTGTACAAGATGATGGCAATTCTGCTTGGAGGAATTATTGGTATTTTGGCCTCTTAGAAAGGCAAATCGCTAGCATTTCCACGGGAATTATTCGAATTAAATCGGATAATTAAACCCAAAAACAAGATCGAATATCAGTTAGAGTTAAACAGGATTTCGATGTCAGATGAAGTAAAAATTCGGGAAAATGGTACAAAATTTAACTGCAAAAGCCTATTCCGAAGCTATTTGAAGAAAAATATTCATATTTTTATCGTTAGAAAACAACTCAAACACATAAACTATCACATGAAAAAAACCTTACTCTCACTAGTTGCTATACTGGCTTTTGCATTTTCGGCAAACGCACAAACGTCGGGTGGTCCTGATAATTACGGATATATCTGGCGTGACAGCAACGACCCTAACGGTCCTGTATACAATTGGATCGACGTTAGCGCTCTTAGTGGTACACAAGAAATCAGCGGACTTGCCGATGACAACTTCGTAGGACCATTTTTACTTCCTGCTCCATTCCCTTACTACTGGTATTCAGTTAGTAAATTCTGGGTTGGATCAAATGGATACATGAGCTTTGGAGCTACACAATTTGCGCATCCTTTTCCGGTTATCCCTGGTTTATCAGCAACAAAGAACAACTATTTAGCACCATTCATGACTGACTTCAACTTTGCGGGTGCTACGAATCCCGGAAGATGTTACTACTGGCACAGTGCAACAAACGATACAGTTATTTTATCGTATGTAAACGTTCCTTTCTGGGTAAATGCGGTTCCTGATTTTACAGGCGACAACTCATTCCAGATTATTTTAAACTACAACGACAGCACAATCACTTACCAATACGAAACACAAGTTGGAGCGAGTGCATCAACAGCTGACTATTGCAATATCGGAATCGAGAATAATTCGGGACAAATCGGAATTATGTATGCTCACGACATCTATCCATCGACACAATATGCAATTCGTTTCTATGCTCCTTCGTCAACTACATTACAAATTAACGATGCAGCATCATTCTACAACGATACAGAAAGCAATGAAGGCAAATTCTTAAGCAAGAACGGAAATTCTTTCCCTCTAACATCTGCAGTAAAAAATGTCGGAAACACATCGTTAGCATCATTCAACGTATTGACACAAGTTTTAGCTGCAAGCAATGCGATTCAAGTAACGAATACAACTGCATCGAATGCACTTAACCAAGGTGATGTTCAAGTAATCAATCAACCGAACCCTTTTAATCCTACTACTGCTGGAATTTTCAGATTCCGTACAACCACTCAATTAGCAGGCGATGCGACTCCGGCTAATGACGTAAAAATTACGGAATTAGAAGTAGTTGACACTACAACTGCAAATATTGAGTTGATATATGATAATGGAGTTTCATCTACAACTACGGGAATTTCTTGGAGTGGTGGTGATGGTGGTGTTGCGAATTTGTTCATCCCTCCATTCTATCCATGTGACTTAACTACTGTAAAAGCTTATATTGTTACTGACCCTAATGCTGTTGGATATACAATGCGTGTTTGGGATAATTCAGGACCGAACGGATCAAGAGGCAATCTATTAGATTCTGTTGTTGTAGCTGCAGGATTTGTTGCTCCGGGATTTGTAACAACGCCATTAAATGCGCCAATAAGAATTGACAGTGCTGGATTTTATATTGAGTGGGTTATGAATGGAGATGGCGTAGCATTAGGACAAAACCAAGTTGCACCTTTCTCAAATCGGTCGTATGAAATCTTAGGCGGAACCATGTCAGACTACCGTTACCGCGAAGTAGAAGACGTTATGATTCGTGCTATCATTTCACGTGTTGGAGTTGGCATCAACGAAAATGCAGCTGCAAATGGCTTTGGAGGAATTTATCCTAACCCCGCACAAGAATTAGCAACAATCAATGTTGATGCATCAATGGTAAAAGGCAACAAAGCTGATGTACAAATTTTCGACGTTACAGGTAAATTGGTTGCACATTCAACACAATCGATTGAAGCTAACAAAATCACTATTTCTGTTAAAGAACTTAACGCAGGAATTTATACTGTAAAAGTAAAATCAGGAGTAAATGAAGCGAGTCAGAAATTAAGCGTGGTTAAATAATCACATTCAACTTATAAATAAAAAAACCTCCGAGATTCGGAGGTTTTTTTATTTTATGGCAGATCGATTAACATCACACCGTTTAGAGAACTGATCATTAACTCGTCGGATTCTTTCATTCGAGTGGCAGCAATTCCTTTTATCAAAAGATGATAATGAATCTTATCTGATCCTGTAAAATCAACAGATAATTCATCCTCATTAACTGAATAATCATCATGTCCATATTTCTTTACCAATGTAGAAATCATTGGACGAAGAGATAAAGTATCAGGACCACTATGATTAAAAGAAACCTTCAAGAAATAATTTCCTTTATTATAAGCTATTTCAACTTCAGATGAATCGATACTTCTATTGATAATAGAAGATGACGAATTCATGTAAATATCTAAAGGAAACAAATAATCGTAATCGCGAACATCGGTCACAGGCGAAACATTGGAAGAATAGTTGAGATATTCAACACCTGTACGTTGGTTTGGGTCGATGTATTGAGTTTTATAATCGAGGCCCATCAAATCCATCACCCTTCCTGCTTTAAAAGAACTAGAGACTTTAGCAGTATTATTTGTAGCCGCAATAAGATTTACTGCGAAGAGATCCTGAATACTTGGTAATCCGTGAACTTCTATCATATAAGAAACGATAGAAGAAATTTCCACTTGATCATCGGTAGGTATCGAAAAATCGATTTTCGCCACTTTCCCATCCTTTAAAATATTATTCTTAGAAAGTAATTTCACCAATCGACTATGTTGACTATCCTCACTTACACTAAAAGCATTCCAAGGGCCGTA
>JAKPPP010000335.1 GCA_029547265.1 Bacteroidota bacterium | reverse complement strand
ACGCTATATCGATCGACAAGAAGAACATCACAGAAAAAAAGTAATTCATCATGAAAAGTTTTCGGATGAACAAATGGCCTAGGACTGAAGTCCTAGGCCGTATAAAATTTCGTTTATGCTATCTCTTCCGGATTCGGCTTTTTCATGATGGCCGATACGATTAATGCGAAGATGGATCCGAAGAACAGAATTCCTACAATTGAGAATAAAAACATCCATTGTGGCTGATAGAATTTCTCGCTTTGTGCCATTTGTTTTTCTATAACGTCGTCGGATAGCCCCATTTCTTGCATTTTAATGACTTGCTTGTTTTTGGTGAACTCTAAGAATCCCGGATCAATCCAATTCATGTAGATCACTGCAAATACCGCAGCTATAGTTCCTCCGATCAGTATAACTGTCAATGTCTTCTTAAACGATTGATTGAAGGTGATATACCCACTCTGTGCCGCTTTAATTTCATTTACAGCCATCACCATACATACAATCGGAACTACAAGTGATAGTAAATTTACTACCCAATCGTAGTCTGAACGATTTAGTTCAGTCACGTACATTATTAGGGTCCATAGCACGGAAATTCCTCCGTAAATTAAGCCATATCTGATTTCTGGTTTCATTAGGTTTGTTTTTTGGTTAAAAGGTTAACTAACTTAGCCCCAAATTAAGCGTATATTTTCCATCTGTCCAAAGTATGTATGTAAGAGCCATTGAAGATGTAGGTCGTTTTACTCGTCCCATTCACACCATTATGAGAAGTTATGCTTCTAATAAAGTGTGGCCGGGCGCAGCTACCTTGTTTTTTGTTAACGACGAAGGAATCGCTATTACGTGCCGTCACGTGGCTGAGCAGTTGCTGAATGCCGATAAAATCAACCAGCAGTACTTACTCTTCACGCAAGCGCGCTTCCGTCTTAAACGCGACGAATTTTATGATAATCACTTGAAGGAAGTTGAATTCCAGTTTAACTTTCAGAAGGAGACAATCATTCAGATGAAACATAGCTTTATTGGTTGTTTCGATAAGATTACCGGGTTCGATTGTCATATTCACTCTCTCTACGATTTAGCCATCATTCGCTTCAAAGGATTTAATCAGATTTTTTATCAGAATCACGCACGATTTATATCGGACGGACATGATATCAAACCGGGAAAATCACTTTGTCGCCTCGGATTCCCTTTCCCTGAGTTCACCAATTTCACTTATAATTATCATAGTGATGATATGGAATGGACCAAAGAAGGTAATCACCGTTCTCCTTCATTTCCTATCGATGGTATTGTAACGCGACTGATTTCTCAATACGGAAAAATTGCAGGTATCGAGATGAGTACTCCGGGGTTACGCGGGCAAAGCGGAGGACCATTATTCGATGCCGATGGTGCAGTTTACGGAATGCAAAGTTCTACTAAACATTTGCACTTAGGATTCGATCTCGAGAACTTTGAAATTCCTAACGGACCATCTTCAAAGAAAGTCACGAATACTCCATTCCTCCACGTCGGACAGTGCATTCATGTTGATATTATCAAAGAATTTTTACGAGAGCACGGAGTAAAATATTACGAGGCTTAATCGTTCGATTTTACAATCATCGCTGCTGCTTCTTCTCCTACAAGAGAACCGATAGCTACTCCCATTCCTCCCATCCGCACTGCGCAAAAGATGCGTGACGATAAACTTTTCACAATTGTTGTCTTCACATCTCCCAATCCCATAATCCCGCTCCAGCGTTGTTCAATTTCAAAATGAGTATCGGGAATAATGGTGGTTTTCAACAGATATTCCAGTCGGTTTTGCACTAAATCGGTTAAGGCAAATTCAGTTGTTTTCTCTCCTTCAAAATCGAGATTTCTTCCTCCTCCAAACAAGATTCGATCGCCAATATTTCTGAAGTAATAATAGCCTTTATTGTAATGAAAAGTACCTTTCACTTTAAGATTATTAATAGGCTTTGTAACGAGCACTTGCGCACGTCCGGGATCAACAGCTAATTCAGGCATCAGCTCACGTGCAAATCCGTTGGTAGCCGCTACTACTCTCGCAGCAGTAAATGAAAATCCTTCTGTCGTTTCCAGCCGAACAGCATTCGCTTCTTCTGAGAGATGTTTAACACCGATTCCATTCAACACCATCACTCCCATCGAGCGCACCAAATGAAGCAGACGATCCATCATCATGCCTGTGTGAATTTGACCTTCACCGCGATTTAAAATCAAGTGACTTACGCCTTTAAATCCGAAGCCCTGCAAATGATCATCCGCAACATTATATATATTTTTTTCGCCCGACATCTTCTCCACTTCCGCATTGAAATACGGCATCGCCTCCACACATTTGTTAAAAATCGGCTCTTCACTTTCAGTGAACAATTCATAGCCTCCGAGAGGTTCAAAACCGATATTGTCATCACCCAACAAACTTCGTAAACGTGTTAGTCCGTCACGGCGGCGGCGGACTAAGTCCAACACCTCCTGCTCCGACATCCTGGTTAAGTCATCGAGCAATTCGCTCAAGCTCCCGAAGCAGGCAAATCCCGCATTTCGGGTACTGGCACCATAAGGGAGAAATCCGCGGTCGATGACCAAAATTCGCCAGTGCGGCATACGTTCTTTGGCGGCTCGAGCTGTATTTAAGCCCACTATTCCGCTACCCACCACCAGCAAATCAATTTCGCTAAAGAAGCTGTCTTTTTCCCAAAAACTTAAGTCCATACCCCAAAAATAGCAAAAACTAGCGCCATTTTGTCCGATTTTACCTCAGAAAAAGCAAATCAACCCCTCGCAGATTGCAGTTTTTAGCCTATTTTTGCGCTCTCGAAAAATAAAGACATGGGATTAAAATGCGGGATCGTTGGATTGCCGAATGTCGGTAAGTCGACATTATTCAACTGCCTTTCGAATGCGAAAGCGCAGGCGGCCAACTTTCCATTCTGTACAATAGAACCGAACGTAGGAGTTATTACAGTACCGGATGAAAGATTAAATGCACTGGAAAAATTAGTCAATCCTCAGCGAGTGTTACCAACAACTGTTGAGATTGTAGATATTGCAGGGTTAGTTAGAGGTGCCAGCAAAGGCGAAGGATTGGGAAATCAATTCTTAGGAAACATCCGCGAATGCGATGCTATCTTGCACGTATTGCGTTGCTTCGACGATCCGAATGTGGTGCATGTTGACGGACAAGTAAATCCGGTGCGCGACAAAGAAACAATCGACTTCGAATTACAACTAAAAGACCTCGACACCATCGAAAAAAAGATGAAAGGTGTTGAGAAAGCTGCGAAAGTCGGAACCGATAAAGAAGCAAAAAAGACATACGAAATCTACCAAACGCTGAAGGCTCACCTCGAAAAAGGACTATCGGCTCGTTCGGCAGAACTATCGGAAGACGAGTGGAAAATGGTTAGCGATTTATGGCTACTCACCTCGAAACCGGTAATGTATGTTTGCAATGTTGACGAAGGATCAGTAGTAAACGGAAACAAGCACGTAGATGCAGTTCGTGAGGCGGTAAAAAATGAAAATGCAGAAATATTAATAATAGCTGCAGCTATTGAAGCCGATATTGCACAACTAGAAAGTTATGAAGATCGCGAAGCGTTTTTAAGTGATTTAGGATTATCAGAATCAGGAGTTGCTAAGTTGATTAAACAAGCATACAAACTTTTAAAATTACAAACCTACTTCACTGCAGGAGTAAAAGAAGTGCGTGCATGGACCATCCACGAAGGGATGACGGCACCACAAGCAGCGGGAGTAATTCATACCGACTTCGAAAAAGGATTCATCAGAGCGGAAGTAATACACTACAACGATTTCATTACTTACGGATCAGAATCTGCTTGCAGAGATGCAGGAAAATTAGCCATTGAAGGAAAAGAATATATAGTGCAAGACGGAGATCTTATGCACTTCCGCTTCAATGTATAATTGATTATCTTTCAAAAATTGTCACAACAGGAATAAAAAAAGAATACTATGGGACGTGCATTTGAAAAACGTAAACATAAAATATTCGCGAATAATGCGAAAAACGCGAGAGCATTCACGCGTATCGGAAAAGAGATTGCCATCGCTGTAAAGTTAGGCGGTACTAATCCCGATGCCAATCCACGATTAAGGATGGTAATGCAGAATGCGAAATCTATGAACATGCCGAAAGATCGTGTAGAAGCAGCTATTCACCGTGCTGCTGCGAAAGATGCTAAGGCAATGGATGAAGTAATCTTTGAAGGATACGGACCTTATGGAGTAGCTGTATTAGTAGAAACGGCAACCGATAACAATACACGTACCGTAGCTAATATCCGCATGTATTTCAATCGCGGAGAAGGATCACTCGGAAAGCAAGGATCACTCGATTTCATTTTCAACCGTAAAGGTATTTTCACGATAGAAAAAGGAACGAGAACACTCGAAGATTTAGAATTAGAGTTAATCGATTTCGGAGCCGATGAATTTGAATCGCATGAAAACGAAGTAGCGGTTTACACTTCATTCTCTGACTTCGGTCCGATGCAAAAAGCACTCGAAGAAAAAGGAATCACCATCATCAGTGCTGAGTTAGATCGAATCCCTGCAACCTATGCAGATGTTACTCCTGAACAACGTGCGGAAGTAATGAAGATGATCGAAAAAATTGAAGAAGACGAAGACGTGCAGAATGTGTTTCACAATATGCGCGAAGAAGAAGAATAAAAATTTTGGATTTTGAATTTTGGATTTTGAATTTGGCGAAGCCAAGTCTAACCCGCTTCGCGTAAACCGTAAACATCAAACCCCAAACACCGATTTCTTATAGAAACAAAAAAAGGCGCTTTAAAGCGCCTTTTTTATTTCTATAAGAAATTCAATCTCGCCATAAAGGCTTCTTTGTATGACTTACCAATCGGGATTGTTTTGTCGCCAATGAGAACGGTATTCTCGTCAAGGACATTGATTTTTTCGATTGGAATAATGTATGAACGGTGTACGCGAAGGAATCGTGATGTAGGTAATTTATTCTCGATGTCTTTCATCGTTGAGTGAATCACGAATTGATCGGCTGTGGTCTGAATAATAACGTAGTTATCCATCGCTTGGATCCACTGGATATTATCGAGGTATACTTTCACCAACATCGATCCTTTCTTCACGAAGAATGAATTCTGGATTACTTGGTTATCGAGGAAACTCATTTGTAGTTCGGCATTCGCCACAGGACGCTCTGCTCCTGCTTGCTTATCACCAATCACTAATGCTGCTCCTAAATATTGATTTTTTTCGTCGTGTACCGATGATGCAGAGAATGATGATGCAACGCTGCTATTATCGCGTTTTACAATCACAAAACATTCTTCGAGTTCAATAGCTTCGTCTTTCTTCATGGCATCGTATAATTGCTCTTTACGCAATCCGTTGCCGCCTTCCATCTCAATTGCTAATAGCTGAAATACATCGAGTCCGATAGCTGATGCTACGCCATATCCCAATAGATTTCCTGCTTTTTCGTTTAGGTAAGTGATGCGTCCTTCAGTATCAGTTACAATAATTGCTTCTTCTACTTTTCCTAACGCATTCGCTAAGCGTTGCTCTGAAGCTCTCACTTCGCGGTCACGGCTGAACTTAAACAATGCCATTTCAACAGTCGTTTTCAAATCCGATTCGTTGAATGGTTTTACGATATATCCGTAAGGCTCGGTCACTTTCGCGCGATCGAGCGTTTCTTGGTCGACGTATGAAGTAAGGAAGATAACAGGGATATTGTATTTTTCCTTGATATGTCCTGCAATGTGAATACCATCTTCTTCTCCTTTCAGTTTAATATCGAGGAATACCAAATCGGGTTCGATCTGTTCTAACTTTTCGTAAGCTGATGCGGCTGAAGATGCTGTTGCAGGAACTTCATAGCCTAACTTCTCCAGGGTTTTCTGGATGTCCTTGGCTACGATACTTTCGTCTTCTACAACTAAAATGCGGGTTTTATTCATGTTTCTCTATTGAGTAATTCGTCTGAATTCAATGATGTATTTCACTCCTTTGCCCGGTGAAGTTATTAATTCCATCGTTCCTTCCAACTGGTCGGTAAGGGCTTGTATTAACTGGACTCCCAATGAATCCGAGGTTTCTAGTTTAAATCCTTCCTGAAATCCTAATCCGTCGTCAGAGATTGTCAGGCGGTACTTTTCTTCGTTTACTTGAATCAATTCAACGGAGATCTCACCGGAACCTCCGTCTTTGAACGCATGTTTTAGTGAATTGGATACAATTTCGTTGATAATTAAGCCACAAGGCACCGCAGTATCTATATCCAAAGATATTCGCTCTGCATGTATTTTCAAACCTACCTTCTCTTTACTCACCTTAAACGACCTGAAAAGGTTGTCGGCAAGCCTTCTGATATAGTCGTCGAAGTCGATTTTCGAGAGCCCATCCGTTTGGTAGAATCGCTCATGTATCAAGGCCATACTCTTAATCCTGTCTTGCCCTTCTTTCAGCGCTTTATAGGCATTGCTGTCGGTTACATAACTCGTTTGCAGGTTAAAGAGACTAATGATGATTTGCAGGTTATTCTTTACTCGGTGATGGATCTCTCGCAACAGCACTCCTTTTTCTTCGAGTGCCGCCTTGATCTGCTCTTCCATCGCCTTACGTAATGTAATATCGGTGTCGATTACTACGATGTTTTTAAGCTGTCCTTTGTCGTTGAGAATCGGCGTTAATGTCGACGATGCCCATTTCAGGTTCCCGTCTTTATTCTCAATTTCTGACTCATAAATAAACGACTGGCGATCGCGGATACATTCATCGAGATGCTCTAATACCAGCTGGTTGGTGGTCAATGCACGTAACGAACTACCGTAGATTTTCTTGACTTCGTCGATGGTATATCCCGTAAGTTTCGTGTATCCTGAGTTCACCCATTCTAGTTCTTGATGCTCGTCGAAGATCATTACGGCATTATCCGTTTCAGAGGCCACTAACGACAACTTCGCTAATTCAATATTCTTTTCTTGAAGTTCGCGCGTACGTGCTTCTACTTTTTTACGAAGGATATCTTGACTGCGTCGCAAAGAGCCTGTGCGAATTCTATACGCCATGATGATAGACCCTGCTCCTACTACTATATACAAGAGATAGAAGAACGGCGTTTTCCAGATCGGGGGACGAATTTCAAAAGCGTAAGTAACAGGAGTACTCCAATCGCGACCATTTGCTGTTGCTTGTACTTTGAAAACATACGAGCCCGGTGGGACATTCGAATATCCTGCAATATTTAATTTCCCCGGTGGCGACCAATTATCTTCGAAGCCTTCGAGTTTAAATCGGTATAATACTTCATCGGGAGCAGTGAGGTAAATACCGCTGCAGATAAAGCTCAAGTGATTATTGTTGTATGGCAGTACTAAATCGATCGGTAATCCCGAGTGAGAATCGACGCGAATTTTATTTTTCTTCCAGTTTACGTTCTCTAGAAACAACTGAATATTTGAAATAGAAACCAAGGGTAATTCCTGTGCTGCAACTCCCGCCTGTGGATTATATCGTATCGCTCCATTTACTGTGGCGAACCAAATATTGCCCGAAGTATCTTCACAAGCAGCATTACTTTCTACTCCTAAATAGCCATTGCTTTTATCGTAGTGAGAAATCTTCAACGATCCTTGTTCAATATAATTCGACCAATCGATACAATCGACTCCCACCGGCGTTCCTACCCATAACTTATTGCGAGAATCGAGGAAGTTGAAGAGAATACGTTCGTTGGTAAGTCCTGTTTTTTTATTGATCAATTGAACGGGATTCGCTTGCAAACGCGAGTTATAGCGAATCACTCCGAAGTCGTAAGTACTGATTAAAATATTCCCGAAGTTATCACTTATAACAGAGGTAATCGGAGCCTTCGGCAGTTTATAAGCCTCATCAAAACTGATGGCTTTATCGCCTTCGAGATAGTAGATTCCTTTTAATGTCCCTACCCAAATTTTATGCTGCGTATCCTCAAAAAGCACACGCACTTTATCGTTCGTTAATCCCTCACCGTTAGATATTTGCTTAAAATTATTTCCCTCATATCGGAAGATACCTTTATCGGTACCGAAATACATTCGTCCTTTTTCATCTTGCAACAAAGCATATATAATCAGATTTTGCAGAGCGGGATACGGGTAATCGATCGTTCCTGTATTCGAATTATAACGAGCGGGACCATTTGTAGTTCCGAGCCAATAATATCCTGCTTTATCCTGATAAATACTCCAGATGGTATTACTTTTTAATCCGTCGGTTGTATTGATATTTTTAAACGAATTCCCTTCTAAAACATTTACTCCGCCGGCAAGTGTTCCGAACCAAATTCGGTTCAACGGATCGGCGTAAACGGAAAGGATATTATTGTTTGAGAGACCATCTTCGAGGTTATACGTGATAAAACGATCGCCATTGTATTTATAAAGACCATTCCATGTCCCTAACCAATAGTTCCCTTCACGATCTTCAACAATCGACTTGATGATATTATTATTTACACCCTCTTTTAAACTGATCGGAGTTAGCACTTTATTAGAAAGTTTAGCGAGTCCACCGCCATAAGTCCCCATCCACAAATTGCCTTGATTATCATACATCAAATCTTCGACCCTTTCGTTTGGAAGTCCGTCTTCGAGTGTATAATTCCTGAAAGTAACCCCATTAAAAACGCTAACGCCTTCATAAGTACCGAAGCTCATTTCACCGTCTTTATTCTCTCGGATACAGTATACGATATTGCTAACCAACCCATTATCGGTGGTATAGTTTTTGAAAGTCTTTCCATCGAACATACTTACGCCGCCGATAGTTGCAATCCACATACGCCCTTTAGCATCGAGGTGAAGATCGAATACAGTATTGTTAATCAATCCCTTAGAAGAAGTATAATGGTAAAACTGCTTTCCATCAAAACGACTTAACCCCTCAGAAGTTCCTATCCAAAGATTGCCCGAAGCATCTTCACAAACGGCATTAACGATATCGCTGAGTAGACCTTCATTGGAGGTATAGTAACTAAATCCGGTGCCCGAATACTTCACCAAACCCTTGCGAATCGTACCAAACCAGATATTTCCTTTCTTATCCTCGTAAACAGTTTTTACAGGGTTTGAGCTTAAAAGATTACCCGATTCAAAAGGGACGAACGTTTTTCCGTCGAATTTCACCACTCCGCTCATAGTGGCTACCCAGAGACGACCAACACGATCTTGCAGGATTTTATTCACCTGATTATTTGGTAATCCGTTGGATACGTTGTAGTTAGAATAATTGTAACGCTGCGCCGAAGCTACTATCGGGCAACATAAAATAACGCATAAGATAAATTTCAGAAGTCTCACTTTCGCCTATTCTAACGTAATAATGGCCTGCAAAGATGCATTGAACCATAGTACAAGATTAATAAAAAGTAACGTTTACTTTCATTAACATTTGATTAGTTAATAAAATTAGCACCGAAAGATGACAAAAATTAGAAAGTTTAAAAACAAAGCCGTAAGTTTGTTTTTCTATAAATAGCAAAACTTAAAACCTAAATAATAAACATGAAAAACACATTTACAAATTTGGCTTGGAAGTGCTGTATGGTACTTTTCTTGGCAGTTCTTTCTGTAAACTCCAACGCACAAAATGCAAGTGTATCGATTTCGCCGGCGGGACCCGTTATCTGTGAAGGTGATCAAATCACTGCAAATGCTACAGGTTTAACAGGACCATTAACTTACTTATGGAGCACAGGAGAAACTACTCAAACAATTACTCCTGCGTATTCAGGTTACTACAGAGTTCGTGTTACGGGATTAAATGCAAACGGGGTAACTCGTACTGTGTCTACAGCTTTACTACCTTATATCGTAGTTAAGCATCCAAACCCATCAATTTTTGTTAAAGGACCATCTAACTTATGTCCGGGACAATCAGTTGATTTAGTTGCTAAAGGAAGAAAAAACTATTCTAGCTACCTATGGAGCACAGGAGAAACAACTCCTAAAATCACAGTGAACCAATCAGGTACTTATGCTTTAACTATCACAAACGCATTAGGCGGATGTTCATTCTCTGCAACAGCTACTACAGATATCAATGTTTATGATAACGGATATCAGCCTGCTGTAACAGGAATCACTCCTTTAACAGTATGTCAACCGGGTTGGGTTACTTTAGGTGCAGATCCAGGATTCAGCAGCTACTCATGGTCAACAGGATCAACTACACAAAGTACTAGCGTTTTAATGGACGGTAGTGGTGGCGGACCAATCCTTGATACATTAACAGTTTACTTAACTGTAGGATTAAATAACGCTTGTACATTTACATCTGCAGGAACAGTTATCCGTTCAGTACGTGAAACAGAATTATTACCTGCGTATTGCAACAACTATGCACTTACAATGAACGATAGCATTAAGTCTGGAATTATCCTTACATATTTAACTGCTCCTGTTTATGAGTTCCAATTTGAAGAAACTACGCAACCTAACATTACTTGGACATACCAATCAACTTCACGTTGGTGCAACCTTGCTAATGTAACTCCTGCGTTACAAGCAAATAAATTCTACAATGTACGTGTTCGCGGAGTTATCGACGGAACTCCTTATTGCTATGGCGATCTTTGCCAAATCGGAATTACAGGAAATCCTCGTGCTGCTTCAACAACATTAAGCAACGCATTACGTGCTGACGGAACATCTGCTGAAGCTCAAATCTTCCCTAACCCATCAAACGACGCATTCAACATGTACTTGCGCAACATCGACAATAGCATCCCTGCTACTGTTACTATTGCTGACATCCAAGGTCGTTTAGTTGATCAATTCATCTATGATGGAAACAACGGTATCACTAAATTCGGTGAGTCATTAAACAACGGAGTTTATTTTGTTACTGTTGAGCAAGGAACATTCAAAAATGTTACTCGCATCGTTAAAACGAAATAATTTTAGTTTATATAAACCTTAATTACTGTTTGCATAAAAAGAGATCGTCACCCGACGGTCTCTTTTTGTTTTTAGCCGTATCGACATTTCTTAATTACCATTTCTCTGAGTATATTTAGATTTCAAATCCACCTCTTGAAAACGATACGCGTTGTAGCCGCCATCATTTACAGAAATGACGATGAGTTTCTGATAGCCCGTAAAAAGCAGGGCATATCATTAGCAGGACTATGGGAATTCCCCGGAGGAAAAATTGAAGAAAACGAAGAAGCTAAATTTGCTTTAGAACGTGAAATAAAGGAAGAATTAAACATCAATATTTCGTCGCTCATTCCCTTTATTGATTACACCTATTATGGTGAAAATATGATTCTCGAGATGCAGTCGTTTAAATGCTTTTCAGCAGATACTATTACCCACCTCACCGATCACGATCGCGTTGAATGGATCAAAGCCTGCGATATAGATCATTATCCCCTCGCCCCCGCCGATCTTGTTATTGCTGAGGAATTGAAGAAGTAGATTCTATTACAATGCGAATAGATAATAGATAAGACTCTACCCAAAAAGCTAAACTTCAATTAATTTTCCTCACTTCTCTTCAAGGAAACTTGTCATCCAAATGCATGATGGGTTAATATTAGAATTTTATTTTAAATAATGATGTTTATATCATTGCGGGATAATTTTTGAAAGCATGGCGAATACATATTCGAAGATTTTGTTGCATTTTGTTATAGCAGTAAAATGCAGGAGAAGGCTAATATCAGAAGCAATAAAGGCCGAAATCGAGCCTTATATTTGCAATATTATTAAGCATGAAAAATGCTTAGCATATGCGATATATTGCAATCCCGATCACACTCATATTTTAGTTAGGATGTCGCCAGACAAAGCACCATCTGACTTAATGAGAGTTGTTAAATCAGAATCAACTAAATTCATCAATAAAAAATTCTTCCCTACTAATCATTTTAGTTGGCAGGTTGGATATGCGACTTTTTCTCTCAGGGAAAACGAAAGTCATATTGTGAAAAACTATATTCTAAATCAAAAAGAACATCATAGTAAAAAGAGTTTCAAAAATGAATTCGTCGGCTTTTTGAAAGAGAATGAAATTGAATATGATGAGAAGTTTTTATTCGAATTTAATGAAGAAATATAGCACTTTAGAAGTTCGAGAGTATTTGGCTTAAGGAAATATTGTATGCCCCCCCTTTTATTACGCCCCTACAGGGCGATAGAGATTCTTTATGTCTTTTAGTTACAATATTGCGCCCCTACAGGGCGAAAAGAGATCTTTTATGTCTCTTGGTTACAATATAACGCCCCTACAGGGCGATAGAGATCCCACTAGCCCTTAAGTTACAGTATAACGCCCCTACAGGGCGAGAAGAGATCCCGTATGTCTTTTAGTTACAATATTTCACCCCTACAGGGTGAATAGGAAATTTTCCAATCTGTTATTAGATCATAAACCGCCCCTACAGGGCGGGAAAGAGTAATATTAGATTGATCTCAAATAGAGGTATACTCCATAGGGGTAATTTACCATCTAGAGGGTGGTTATAACCACCCTCCTCTCCACATGATCCTCACCGCTAACCAACTGCAGGGTATAAACGCCGGCAGGTAATTTGGATGTGTTGAGATCTAAAAACTCATTGAACATGGTGGTTGATTTTGAGACTACTTTTCCGAGAGCATCGATCACTGAAACTACAACTTCTTGGTTCTTGAATTGTGATGATTTGATACGAATAATTTCTCCGGCAACTGCAGGATTTGGGAATACTACTGTTTGATTTTCTGCTGTCGGATGTGATAACCCCGTCATTGCTGTTACATCTAATACATATAACCCGTTTTGCATGTCGGATACTAATACATTTCCACTCGGTAAATAAGGATATGCTCCCCATGCTCCTTGATAGGCTAACGAGGGATATGGCCCTCCTAATGGTTCTTGATAGTGTGTATCGAAATAGCCGATGCGTACCGGAAGATATGGATCGCTTACGTCATACACCTGCAAGCCGTCGAGATAATACGCTATATAGCATGTATTGCCCACTATAAAGGGATTATGCGGCGTAGGACCAGTATTACTTTTGAAGGTTGATGTTACTACCATGTTTTGCAAATCACTTACGTCAACTACTTTCACTGCTTTCCCGGCAGGGACTTCATCCATAAACACTAATGTTTGTGAATCGTCGGTTAAGGCTGAACTGTGATTATACCCTTGGTCAGGATAAGTAGTTAATGATGACAATAAATTGAAATGATTCAATATCGAATCATATTTGAAAATGAAAAGTCCGTCGTATGCACAGCTTGCATAAACGGTATCGTTTTTCACGAACATATCGTGCACTTGATTGTAGGTTAATAGCGAAGGATAATCATTGTTTATGCTTCTTAAAAATACCGGAATTTCAGGATTGGCTAGACTGAATACTGCCATGGATGCGGTACTGGTAAACATCCCTCCTCTTGCAATGCCGATATACATTTTATTTCCATCAATGAAGATGGTATGTCCTCTTTCAAATAAAGTACTATAATCAGCAACAACATGCACCGAATCCGGTAGGTATTGCAAATCGACAATCTGAAAACTATTCGGTGATGCATCATCGCTAATCAAATACGCATAATGTGAATAGGTTTTAATTTCTCTCCAAATACATTGATCGCGATGTCCCGCTACAAAGTCGGCTGTTACCGGAGCTGCCGGATTTGTAACATCTACAAAATATACTCCTGCTGTTGATCCTACCAACGCGTATTCATGTCCACCGGTCGCATATCCCCAAATCCCATTGTACTTTATTCCGTAAGCAGGCTCAGCAACTACAGCTGTATCAAACCAGTTTGAATGCATAGAGATATGATCAGTTTCATAAACCTGCGCGTTTAACTTTATAACGTTGATGCATAGCAGAAATAAAAAGTAGATTTTTTTCATTGTTTGGGAGGGTATTGTGTTTGGGTTGTTTTGTTTCCTTATTACTTTTCGAGCCTAAGCGACTTGTGTTTATTTGAGCACAAATTTAAACGCATCGGATGCAGTGAATTTATTAAATAGTATTCTCTTTCTATCGAAATCCAAACAGTTATTAATTTTTGCGACCGTAATTATTTTTCTATTTGAGTTTGTTGAATTTGGCATAATTTCAACTAGAACATTGAACTCTACCTTTCCTAATCCTGCTATCATTCAGTCATTCAATCACTCATTCAGTCACTCAGTCATTCAGTCATTCATTGCTATCATAAAATTACAAAAAAATCCTCAGTAGTCTCAAAATAATTTTTCTTTGAGTTCACTGAGGATTTTCAATCGAGAGAGTTTTATTCTCTACATCATGTAGTGAGAGCCTCTAAAAACCTCGCAGACGAGGCGTGGAAATTTCTCAAAACCGGAGTCCCGTCGTTAAGGCGGGATGAGGATTTTGAAAAATTGTCACAACGAAGTATCCGAGGTTTTTCGTTCTCAAATATTACTTTACAATCAATTCTTTGATTAATGCAGTCATTTTTTCTTCCGCGGCATTGGCCACTTTCAGTACTTCTTCATGAGTAATAACTTGTACTTCATCGGTTCCACCCATATCGGTTATGATTGATATTGCGAATACAGGTAAGTCCATGTGACGAGCAACGATAACTTCAGGAATAGTCGACATACCTACGCAATCTGCACCTATCGTACGAATGTATTTGTACTCAGCGCGAGTTTCGTATGTTGGTCCGGTTACCGCGGCATAAACTCCTACGTGACATTTTATTCCGTGTGCCGCAGCAATCGACTTCGCTTTAGCTATCATGACCGCATCGTAAGGTGCACTCATGTCAGGGAAACGCGGTCCTAGGTTTTCATCATTGGGTCCAATCAACGGATTTGTTCCCATCAAATTAATATGATCGTCGATGATCATCAAATCGCCTACTTCAAATTTCGGATTTACTCCTCCGCTGGCATTCGATAAATAGAGTCGCTTCACTCCCATGTATTTCATTACACGAATAGGAAAAGCCACGTCTTGCATAGTGTATCCTTCGTAAAAATGAAATCGTCCTTGCATCACGGCTACTTTAACGCCGTTTAATGTTCCTAGCAACATTTTGCTGCCATGTCCCGCAACGGTCGACACCGGGAACCCCGGAATTTCACTGTAAGAAAGTGCGTGCTCTACTTGAACTTCTTTCACGAGTCCGCCTAAGCCCGAGCCTAAAACAATTCCTGCTTCGGGTGTGAATCCTGTTTTACCTAAAATGTAATCAACGGATTCCTGAATTTTTTTTAACATAGTTAAGAATATAATGATCGAACTTTTGTTGTCCGAATGTATGAAAACAAATTTCAATATCAAGTATCACCACCGGCAATCGCTTTAATAAATGCGCTAATTCGGCTGAATTTAGTCGCATATAGTCTTTGCGGGTGGTAATAATTACAGCGCCTTCTTTTCGGGCGGCTGCAAACATATCAAATTTCTTAGTCAGTGCCGTAAGATCTCCCGCGGTAAATGCATGGTGATCGCCATATTTCTCTATCTCCACTTTATCTGAATGCATTTGCAAAAAGTCGATTAACGGCTGAGGATTCGCTATCCCCGCTACTACCATCACCTTTTTGTTTTTCAATTCCGACAAAGCCATTCTTTCTCCATTTCCACTCTCCACATACTCACGGTAACGCATATACGAAAAGAAAACTTCTTGCACTCCGTATCTTCTGATTTTACGATCTATCTTTTCAAATTCTTGAAGGTTGGGCAAGGGATTCGTTTTACTTACTATCACCGCATCTGCTCGTTTCACTCCTCTTCTCACCTCTCGTAAATTCCCTGCAGGAAGAATATGATCGTTATAAAAAAGATCGTTGTAGTCGGTAAGCATCAGATTCAATCCCGGTTTTACATAGCGATGTTGGAATGAATCGTCGAGCAATATCACTTCGGGATGCTTTTCTTTCATCAACATCTCTATTCCGTCAACTCTTTTCTCACATACCGCAACTGTTAATTCGGGATATAATGTTTTATATTGAAGCGGTTCATCTCCTGTAAGTCCAACGCTATCCGCCACATTCACTTCTCTATAACCTTTACTTCTTCGTCCGTAGCCGCGACTCAACACCGCCACTTTCTTATCATCCTTCAGCAAGGCAGCCAAATAAATTACATGCGGCGACTTACCGGTACCTCCGGTAGATAAATTTCCTACACCGATGATAGGCAGCGGAAAACTACGTTCACGGAGCAATCCCACATTGAAGAATAAGTTTCTCAACGAGGTGATAATAGCATAAACCAGCGCCAGGGGATAAAATAATATTCGCATTGCCTCAAAAATAGACGATTTTGACAAGATACAGTGATTACATTTGCAGGGATCGAAAATCACTATGAAATTATCAGCCATCATTGCCGCGCTGGAGACGCTGGCGCCACCCGATTTACAAGAATCGTACGATAATGCGGGACTCATCACAGGGAATCCCGAGATGGAAATCACCGGAGCTTTGATTTGTCTCGATAGCATAGAGGCCATCATCGACGAAGCTATTCGCAAAAAGTGCAATCTCGTAGTCGCGCATCATCCTATTGTTTTCAGCGGATTGAAAAAGATCACGGGTAAGAATTACATCGAGCGTGTGATCATCAAAGCCATTAAAAACGACATCGCCATTTATGCTATTCATACCAACCTCGACAATGTTATACATGGCGTGAATAGGAAAATTGCCGAAAAGCTGGGACTAAAAAACAGTCGCGTTTTAAGCGAGATGGCGGGTAATATCCTCAAATTGGTGACCTATGTGCCCCATGCCCAAGCCGAACAAGTGATGGAAGCGCTCTTTGAATCCGGCGCCGGACATATCGGAAATTACAGCGAATGCTGCTTCAAAACCGAAGGATCAGGCACATTTAAGCCCGGAAATGATGCAAATCCGCATATCGGAGAAAAAAATATTAGGCATACGGAGCCCGAAAGTTGCATCGAAGTTATTCTCGAAAGTCGACTAAAAAACAAAGTCTTGGCGGCACTAAAAGCAGCGCATCCCTACGAAGAAGTAGCCTATGAAATGTACCGACTCGAAAACAAAAACCAGGTGACGGGGGCCGGGATGATTGGGGAATTACAAGAAGCCATTCCGGCAGAAGATTTCCTTAAATCACTGAAAGTCAATATGAATACCAACTGCGTGCGACACACTTCCCATTTTGGGAAAACGATTAAAAAAGTGGCGGTTTGCGGTGGAGCGGGAAGCTTTTTGTTAGGAAATGCCATAGCGGCGGGTGCCGATATTTTCATCACCGGCGACTTCAAATACCATCAATTTTTCGATGCTGACGGCAAAATAATCATTGCCGACATCGGACACTTTGAAAGTGAGCAACATACAATTGACCTAATCGGCGATTGGCTTAGGGAAAAATTTCCTACCTTTGCGGTCCATTTGACGGAAATTAACACCAATCCATTTAACTATATCTGATCATGGCTACCAAAAAGACCAAGAAAGAAGAGACGGCAGTAGCAGAAGCCCCAAAGAAACCGACTCCGGTTGTTCGCCATATAGAAAAGGGAGACAATACGATCGAAGATAAGCTTCGTGCACTTTATCAGTTACAGCTGATCGACAGTCAGATCGACCGCATCCGCATTACCCGTGGGGAATTACCTATGGAAGTAATCGATTTGGAAGATGAGATTGCAGGATTGCAGACTCGTGTTACCAACTATACGGAAGAAGCAAAACAATTAGAAGATCAAATCAAGAACCGTAAGCAAACTATTAAGGATGCTCAGGCTTTGATTAAGAAATATCAAACGCAACAAGCGAGTGTAAAGAACAACCGCGAATTCGACTCTCTTAACAAGGAGATGGAATATCAGCAGTTAGAAATGCAACTTTGCGAGAAGCGTATTAAAGAACATACTGCTGAGTTAGCTGCGAAGAAACAAATTGTTGAAGCGTCAGAGAAAGCTTTAGAAGAGCGTTCACAAGATTTAGTAAACAAGAAAGCGGAGTTAGATTCAATTGTTGCTGAAACTGAAAAAGAAGAGCAAGAATTAACAGCTGAATCAAACAAAGCATCTGAAGTTATCGAAGCACGTTTGTTAACTGCATATCACCGTATCCGCGGAAACGCAAGAAACGGTTTAGCAGTAGTATCTGTAAGCCGTGATGCTTGCGGAGGTTGCTTCAACAAAATCCCGCCTCAACGTCAGCTTGATATCCGCCAACGCAAAAAAGTAATTGTTTGCGAGCATTGCGGAAGGATCCTGGTAGATGGTGGAATACTTGATAAAGAATAATTACAAAGCTGTCCCTAGGGACAGCTTTTTTGTTTACCACACTATTTTTGCAATTCAATTACAACGATTGGGCTCTGCCCTACTTATCGATATTAATACCAACATTTCATGTTACTGAAAACAGATTTACGCATAGTGGTTTCTACTTATGCAGGTTTAGAAGAATTATTAGCAAAAGAACTTCGTCAGTTAGGCGGACGTGATGTTGAAATCCACACCCGCGCCGTTTCTTGCGTTGGCGATAAAGGCTTTATGTATAAAGTAAATTTTTGCAGCCGATTAGCATTGCGTGTGATGGTGAGTCTTACCTCTTTTAACATTAAAGACGGTGATGATTTGTACCGTGAAGTGGCGGCGATCGACTGGACAGAGTTTATGAAAGTATCGCAGACATTTGCTGTTCGTTGCACCTTGAATTCAGAATTATTCGATACGAATTTATATCCCGCATTAAAAGTGAAAGATGCTATTGCCGATTCATTCAGAAGCAATGGAGGAAAGCGTCCCGATGTAGAAAAAGAAAATCCCGATTTAGAGGTGATGGTTTTCATCAACCGTGATCGTTGTACAATTTTATTGAATAGCAGTGGAGAATCGTTACATCGCCGCGGTTACCGTGCTGAAGTAGATAAAGCACCATTGAGTGAAGTGCTTGCAGCGGGAATCATCATGTTAAGCGGATGGGAGCCGCATAAGCCGCTTGTTGACTTTATGTGCGGATCAGGAACTATTCCTATTGAAGCTGCGCTGATGGCGGCGAATATTCCTCCCGGAACATTTCGAAAACAATTTGCCTTTGAAAAATGGCCCGACTTCGACGAAGCATTGTACAAAACAATTCGCGAGAAACAAATCGAACGAATTAACGACAATCCCGTTCGCATTTACGGAAATGAAATCAATCGTTTTGTAATTGCGAAAGCAGAAGAGAACGTAAGAAATGCAGGCGTTGAAGATATGGTACAACTATCGTTAGGCGACTTCAATGATTTTGAGCGACCATCAGGAAATGGAGTTGTAATAATCAATCCTCCTTACGGAGAGAAATTACAACCGGAAGATTTAGAAGCACTATACAAATCAATTGGCGATCGATTTAAGAAACACTATGCAGGTTATAAGGCATGGATCTTCACAGGAAGTCCTGAAGGCGCTAAAGCCGTAGGATTACGCTCAAATCGAAAAATAAAACTCTTCAACGGACCAATCGAATGCCGACTATTAGGATACGAATTATTTGAAGGAAGTAAGAAGGATATGTATAAAGACGAAGTTGAATAATTTGAAGATTTGAAAATTTGAAAATTTTAAAATTTGAAGATGGGGAGCGAAGCTCGGGTAATTTGACGATTTGATGATTTGAAAATTTTAAAATTTGAAGATGGGGAGCGAAGCTCGGGTGATTTGATGATTTGACAATTTGAAAATTTGAAAATGGTGAGCGAAGCTCGGGTAATTTGAAGATTTGACAATTTGAAGATGGGGAGCGAAGCTCGGGTGATTTGATGATTTGAAAATTTGATGATTTAAAAATGACAAAAGCTCGCTTGGTAAAGAAGCAAAGCTCATTATAAAAATAAACAACGCCCGCTGAGAATTTCTTGGCGGGCGTTGTGTTTGTTACTGAATTAATATTTTCTTACTCGTAAAATTCTGTTTATCGTCGGTTACTTGCATCAAATACATTCCGGCTTGCATAGCGTCTTTATCCAGTTCAAATTCTTTTCCGCTAAAGTTTATTGACTTAATTACTTTCCCTTGCAGATCCAATATTTTTATGGTGCTATTATTTTGATACTCCGAAAAGTTAATGTTGGTTTGAGATGTGAAGGGGTTGGGATAGATATTGATGTCTCCGATTTCGTCTTTTTCTTCGATGCCTACGCCGGTTAATGAATATATCCACACAGCGTTTCCATAAGTACCAACAAAAACATTACTGCCACTTATGACAAAAGAAGGAATTGATGACATAGATAACCCTGACAATTGAGTCCAAGTAGTTCCAAGATTTGTAGATAAATATAAACCACTAAACGACCCAGCAAAAATATTATTACCACTGACAGCGATTGAAATAACAGAAGAAATAGGAGCCAATCCAGTCCAACTACTTCCATTATTGGTAGAAATAAATATACCACTCTGTGTACCGGCAAAAATAGTACTCCCGCTTATGGCTAGGGACCCAACATTTAAATTAGTTAATCCTGTGTTAACAGATGTCCAAAGGCCCCCATTATTGGAAGATAAATACACTCCATCACTAGTACCAACATAAATAGAATTACCGCTGATGGCAAATGCATAAACCTGTGCAGTAGAGAGTAATCCTATATTAGCTGCAGTCCAATTGAATCCAGAGTTGGTAGACAAATATACACCTGCTCCCAAAGTCCCGGCAAAAATATTATTACCATTAATGGCTAATGTCTTAATGGAAATATTACTAGGTAATCCAGCATTAATTTGAAACCATGTACTACCATAATTAGCAGACATTAATACTCCATCATTCTTCGTCCCAGCATAAACATAACTTCCGTTGGATGCTAATGACAAAACTTCACAATTTAAAAGTCCAGTATTTAATGATGACCAACTATTTCCATTATTGGAGGTTAAAAATAAACCAGTACTAGTTCCTGCAATAACTGAATTGCCACTGCTGGCCAATGAAGAAACAATAGAATTGGTTAATCCAGAGTCCGCTGCTGCCCAATTTCCACCACTGTTAGTGGATAAAAAAATGCCATCATTTGTTCCCGAAAAAATAGAACTGCCACTTATGGCTATTGAATGAACATAAGTATTTGTCAATCCGGTATTCAAAGCAGTCCAAGTAGTTCCATTATTTGCAGTCATAAACACACCACCTCCATTAGTTGCTGCAAAAATATTGCTACCACTGAAGGCTAATGAATAAACATCTAAAGAGGACAATCCGTTATTCACCGCTGTCCAACTGCTTCCACCATTAGAAGAATAATACACACCATGACCGAAAGTTCCCGCATACATATAAATACCATTGCTGTTCAATGTCCGAATAGTAAGAAAAGTTGGCATCCCAGTATTAGAGGCAGCCCAACTAGTACCACTATTTGTAGATTTATACACACCAAAACTAGTCGCAGCAAATATTGCATATGTATTGCAGGATATAGAAGTTACACTAGAACTTGGCAATCCATTGTTTACTGCAACCCAGCTGTTACCATTATTGGTAGATAAATAAACACCATAGTTAGTCCCAGCAAAAATATTACTTCCATTTTTGGCTAATGAATAAACTAATATATTTATCGGAAATCCTGTATTTGTAGCAATCCAACTATTACCGCTATTGGTAGATAAGAATACACCTGTATTTGTTCCTGCAAAAACACTCCCTCCAACATCCACAATTGAGTTAACACAGAAATTATTTAATCCTGAATTTACAGTAGTCCAACTAACACCATTATTGGTTGACAAAAAGATGCCGGCAAAGCTGGTTCCTGCAAAAACATTTCCTCCACTTACTGCAATACAATTTATATCGCCTCCACACGGACCATTTGTTTGAATTAGCTGCGCGTTTGCACCCAAAACTAACAAGAGTTGAATGAGTATTGCAAAAAATATTTTTTTCATATGGTATGATATTTATTAAATGAAAACTATTCGAAGCTGATATACTCTTTTATACTCTCAATAAAGTTACTGGATTAATATTTTCTTACTCGTAAAATTCTGTTTGTCGTCAGTTACTTGTATTAAATACATTCCGGCTTGCATAGCGTCTTTCTCTAGTTCAAATTCTTTTCCGCTAAAGTTTATTGACTTAATTACTTTTCCTTGCAGATCTACTATTTTTATGGTGCTATTATTTTGATACTCCGAAAAGTTAATAGTTGTCTGAGAAGTGAAGGGGTTGGGATAGATGTTGATCTTTGTTTCATCTTGGTTTTCTTCAAATCCGACTCCACCTAATGGGCTAACCCATACACCACGTGCATCAGTTCCGGCAAAAACAGTGTTTCCGCTAATGGCAATAGATTGAACATTAGTACTGTTCAATCCTATATTCATAGGAATCCAAGTACTTCCATTATTGGTCGAAATAAACACACCATAATTTGTCCCTGCTAAGATGGTTGTTCCAATGATTGAGAAGGTTAGAATATTAGTATTTATTAACCCTGTATTCACAGCGGTCCAACTATTACCATTATTTGTAGATAAAAAAACACCATAAATGGTCCCAGCAAAAATATTGCTTCCGCTTATTGCTATATCATTAACAGTCACATTACTTGGCAATCCTGTATTCACGGCGGTCCAACTACCACCATTATTAGTAGATAAGTAAACTCCACCATTTTGGGTTCCTGCAAAAATATTGCTTCCATTTATAGCAATAGATTTAACATTAGTATTTGCTGGCAAACCTGAATTAACAGCAACCCAACTGCTTCCATTATTGATAGATTTAAATACACCGCCTCCACCAAAAGTCCCAGCAAAAACAGTACTACCACTTATTTCTAGTGAAGTTACCATCGGATTACTTGGCAATCCTGTATTCACAAGAGTCCAACTATTTCCATAATTGGTAGATAAAAACACTCCACCACCAGATGTTCCAACAAAAATATTACTTCCGCTAATGGCTAGTGATCCAATATGAATATTGGTCAATCCTGTATTCACAGCAGCCCAACTATTACCATAATTCGTAGATAAAAACACACCTCCAGTAGTACTTCCAGCAAAAATATTACTTCCTATGATGCCTAATGACCAAATAAAAGAATTGAACAATCCTGAATTTACTGAAGTCCAACTGCTTCCACTATTGATGGATAAGAAAGCACCACTACCTTGCGTACCGGCAAAAATAGTACTTCCAGTAACTGCTAGGGACAAAACATAAGTATTGGTCAAACCCGTATTCACAGCAGCCCAACTGCTACCATTATTGTTAGATAAATATACACCGTAATTTGTTCCAGCAAAAATAGTGCCTCCGCTAATGGCTAATGACAAAACAACTATATTACTTGGGAATCCTGTATTTACAGCGACCCAACTACTACCATTATTGAAAGATAAAAATACACCAGCATTTGTCCCTGCAATAATAGTGCTTCCGATTATTGATAATGAATAAACAATAGTATTATTCGGAACCCCAGAACTCACTACTGACCAATTGTTTCCATTATTAGTAGATAAATACAAACCGGCTCCAAAAGTCCCGGCTAATAAAACATTTCCACTTATCGCTAAAGAAGATATTGTAGTATTAGTGGGCAATCCTGTATTCAATGTAGTCCAATTATTGCCATTATTAGTAGTTAAAAACACGCCTCCACCCGCTGTCCCGGCCAAAATATCACCTCCACCAATCGCTAACGAATATATATTATGATTATTCAATCCTGCATTTATGGATGTCCAACTACTACCGTTATTGGTTGATAAAAACACTCCAGTATTGGTCCCTGCATAAATTGTGCTTCCGTTGGTAGCTAATGAATTAACAGTAAGACTTGTTAATCCAGCATTAACAGCATTCCAACTGCTGCCATTATTGGTAGATAAAAACACACCTGCACCCAATGTGCCAGCAAAAATGTTGCTTCCACTAATTGCAATACAATTAATGTAACCACCCTCCGGTCCATTAGTTTGAACCCATTGAGCACTTGCGTTCATTAACATCAATAGGTGAATGAGTATTGCTAAAAATATTCTTTTCATGACAATAGGAATTAAATTAAAATGAATAACTAAATCGTTGCCTCAGTATATAACAAGAAAGAGTAAGACGTATTGAAACTAATACAAACTAACGAATTATTCTTTCTGCTTAAAACATTTGCTTCTTAACAAATATAAAAATATTTTATAATACAAAAAGCAATCGGCAGGAAATTTTTGGGCGAAATAGTATTATAGGCCAATTGACGGCCAACGAATTAGACATTTGTACTGTTTTCAATAATAATATTTGACATGTCAAATATTATTATTGAAAACATAATATTGAAATGAAATTAAAAATACTAACGACATTAAATATTTTACTGTCCTGAACTATAATATACTTTTTGTTTTATATTTTATAAATATATCAAAACAGTTAAGACAGACATGACAAATATCATACTCTTGCAAGATACTTGTTTAAACAACAAATTTATACTTTTTTAAATTTAAATTCTGTTTTATTTATTCAACAGTGACAAAGTAAGACACATGCATTCTTTTAAATTATTTTTCGCCTTGCTCGATATGCAAAAACACCACTTCAGTTGATATTACTATCGTAATTAAAGTTTTGCATCTATTTTGCTTGAAGTATAATTAAAATGTTGTTACAACTTCCATTTTAAAACAAATTACATTAAAACAGAAAGTTGTCGATTAAGAAAATCTCTAATCAATATTAAGGTGAAAACGAAGTATAATCAATTCCTGTCAAATTGATTTGTTTCTAAACATCCCATATTAATAAAGCGATTGCATAACCAAAACTAGCGACTTCTATCTTCAGTGAAGATTATGCAAATGTGAGTTGTAATAATTAATTCACATGATTACATCCTACATAGCCTATGTTTACTGTTACATACTCCACTATTAGAAAATCAATTCAATTTCTATTGCTTCTGATTTTCGTTTTATCAGCCGACAATTTATTTGCTCAAGCATCTAATCAGGAAGCTGAAGCCGTGTCGCGCTATATTAAAGGAGATAAAAAAGATCTTTACGGCACCACTCGTCGCTTTATTGAGAATGTAGGTCAATACGGAGAAAATTACCCAGCCTATCCTGAAATGGGTAAAATACTTTATGCCTATGAGGGATTTGGCATTCCGGTTTTATTTACTGAAAAAGGGGTTATTTATTTACACCGTAAAGTTGTTGGTCCTACTTTAACAGAGATGGAAAAAGAGGAAAGAAGAAAACATAAAAAGAAAAGCGAGGAGGAGATTGAAGAATTAAAAGTAGTTGACAGAACCATTACTATGTCGTGGCTCGAAAAATCGGCAAATACTGAAGTTATTGCGGAGGGACTTACTGAAGAGTATCACACTTATGGATTTTCTTCTGCTAAAGCTCGCGCTTACACTAAAATCACTTATAAAAACCTTTATGATGGTATCGACCTAGTATATTCATTCACCAATAAAGATAGCATTGGATATGAATATAGCTTAATCGTAAAACCTAACGCGGATATCAGCAAGTTAAAAATGAGTTTTGCGGGACAGTTGAAAAGGTTAAAGCGTGATGCCAACGGAAATTTAATTATTAAATCTGTTTCAGGGGTTACCATCGAATCATTACCTATCACGTATTATAGCGACAAATTAAATTCAAGCAATCCTATCGCCGATGTTAAATCGTCATTCTCTTTAAAAGGTAAAACTGTATCATTTGACTTTCCCGATAATTTCGATAAATCACGTGGTATCACTATCGATCCTTTCGTAAGCGGAACTAGTAATTTAACTAGTCCGGGTACAAATGCAGGTAAAGCTAAGGATGTTGATTACGATTATGCAGGTAATGTATATGTTACCGGTGGCGGCGATGGCTCAGTGTATAAACTTGCTAAGTTCGATCAAAATGGTGTTTTACAATGGACGTTTAGTGGAGTGCTAACTATTCCGGCATGGACTTTCGGAACTTATTACGGAGGTTGGGTAGTTGAGAAAAATACGGGTAATGTTTATTTAGGACAAGGATTTTCGCCAAGCGGTGGACATAGAGTAATTAGAATTAACACCATCGGAGTATATGACAACTATATCTCTACTGCTAATGGAAGTTTCCTCGAAAACTGGAAAATGTTATGGAATTGCAATAGTGGTGTTGCACAACTAATGATTGCCGGAGGAGGTACAAATTCGAATATCAATTTTGGATTACTTGCTCCTCCGTCAGCAACAATTTCATCGGTCAATGTCACCGGAATTCCTTATGGAACTAATGGTTGGGCGCAAGATATATCAGATGCAATTATTGATCCATCAAACAACTCTCTTTATACAATTTATGGATCTTTAATCGGCACACCTTCGCTATCGAATAAAATCTATAAAAACAATGCACCCTACAGCGCGGCATCGGTAGCATGGACAGTCCCTTCGGGATATACAACAATACAGGAAATTGCAAATCGCCCCTATTTAATGGGACCGAATATCGATAATTCGAGTAATGTATTTGCCATTAATGCATCTTATCTTTTTTATTGGGATGGATTAAACCTAAAAGCCATCGACAAAGCAACAGGAGCTACTGTAGGAACTCCAATTTCATTGGTTGGTAACACCGCTTTGATGAGTGGTGGAATCATTGCGGATGAATGCAACAATATTTTCATTGGTATGCCCAACGGATTAATTAAAGTGTATTCATTCAACGGATCGACATTCAACGATGCAGCTAAACCCGATATCTCCATTGCAGGATTCGGTTCCAGCTCAGTATATGACTTAGCATATTATGAAGCAACAAAAACGCTATACGCCTCAGGAAATGGTTTTGTTGCCGCTTATGATGTAGCTTCCTATAATTGTACTTTCAATGCATTTACGATAAATGTAGGATCGAGTTGCGGAACATTTATTGCAACAGCTACTATTAGTCCTACGCCTCCTGCAGGATCAACTACAACTTATACTTTATTCAACGGAGCGACTCAAGTAGCGAGTAATACTACAGGAGTCTTTACCGGACTTACTCCAAATATTACTTATACAATTAAAGCAACAATCAATTTAGTTTGTAGCGGAGTAGTTACAACAACTACGTTTGTTTTATCAGGACCAACCATTGCTACTTCTATAACAAATTCGACTTGTGGAAATAGTGATGGTGCTGTTACTATTACTGCATCAGGAGGAGTATCACCTTATACTTACAGTATAAACGGAGTTACTTTTCAAGCGTCGAATACATTTACCAATCTTGCTTCCGGATTTTACACTATCACAGTAAAAGATGCCAACAATTGCAGCAACACGCAAATAATAAATATTATTAACTCAAACGGTCCTTCGATTACTTTCTCGAAAATCGATGCATCTTGCGGAGCAAATTCAGGATCAATAACTGCAATAGGAACAGGAGGTACAGCACCACTAACGTATAGTATTAATGGAGTAAACTTTCAAACAAGTAATATTTTCCCTGGAATTGGTGCAGGAACTTATACTTTAACAGTAAAAGATTTTACAGGATGTACATCAGTTACATCTGTTACGATATTAAATTTCACAACAGTCACTGTTTCTGCTATTCCTGCTTCAACATTTTGTAGTAGTCCGAATGGAACAATAACAGTTGTCGCTTCAGGAGGTGTTGCTCCACTACAATACAGTATTAACGCGAATACGTATCAAGCAAGTAATCTCTTTACAGGATTACCTGCAGGAACCTATACTGTAACCGTACAAGATGCGAATGGATGTTTAACAACGGCTAACGCTACAATAGGAAACTTCCCCGCTCCTACTCTATCGGCAACAACAGTGACAGCATCGTGCGGAAATGCCAATGGAAGTATTACAGCAAATAGCACAGGCGGAGTACCTCCTCTTCAATGGAGCATTAATGGCGCTACATTTCAATCAACCAATGTGTTTACAGGATTAATCGCAGGAACATATACTGTTATAGTAAAAGATGCTAATAATTGTACGAATACCACCACTGCGATTGTAACCAGTTCAAATGCTCCTAATGTAACAGGTACTGCAACAGCATCATCATGTGCTGCAAATACCGGTACCATTACTGCTGCAGGAAGTGGCGGAGCAGGAACATTAACATACAGCTTAACAGGATCAACTTATCAAGTAAGTACTTTATTTTCAGGTTTAGCTCCGGGATCTTATATTTTATATGTGAAAGATCTTGCAGGATGTATCGGTGCAGCAATTGTTGTTGTTCCAAGTTCAACTCCTCCTATTGTTACCGCATCTGTTACTGCTACTGCATGCGGAACTAATAACGGTACTATCACTGCCAACGGAAGTGGCGGAACTGCTCCTTACACTTATAGTATCAACAACGGAGCAACATATCAAGTAAGTAATGTATTTACCGGATTAAGCGTTGGAGCATTTACCATTACTATTAAAGATGCTAATGGTTGTACAAATACTGTAAATGCTACTGTGATTAATGTAGCTGGATTATCATTAACGACTACAACAATTTCAAGTGCATGTTCTGTAAATAGTGGTAGCATAACTGTAACAGGCTTAGGTGGACTAGCTCCTCTACAATACAGCATCAACGGATCAACTTATCAAGCAAGCAACACGTTTACTGCTCTTGGAGGTGGTTCGTATACAGTTTATGTTAAAGATGCAAATGGCTGTATTGTTACTACAAATACAACAATAATTTCTGCGCAAGCACCTTCTGTTACAGCTACGGCAACAGGTGCCACTTGTGCAGGAAATAATGGAATAATCATTGCAACAGGAACCGGAGGAACAGCACCTCTTCGTTATAGTATTAATGGTGTTGCATATCAATCATCAGGTACATTTATCAATGTTGCTCCGGGAACTTACACTGTTTATGTAAAAGATACAGCTAATTGCATAGGAACAACTTCAGTAACTATAACTACAACCGGTACAGGTCCCGGAGTAACAACATTTACATATAAAGTCAGTGACTCATATCCGTGTAATACTTCATTGGGTTCAATAACTAATCCAAAAGTAAACGGTGCTACATGCGGATCATGTACTTACAGTTTAAACTTCGGAGCATTTGTACCGAATGCAACTCAATTATTTTTGAATTTAAATCCGGGTACTTATTACATAACAGCAAAGGATGCGAACGGATGTACTAAAACAGTTACAGCTACAGTAGGTTTAGGAGTTCTTTCAACAGCGAGTGCTGTAGTAACAGGTACTAGTTGCGCATCATCAACAGGTTCAATCGCACTCACCGGCATCGGACCAAAAACTCCTTACCATGCAAGTATTACCGGCATGGCGGGAACATGGGTAACATTTGACCCTACTTATACTTTTACGGGATTAGCACCTGGCACTTATACACTTCTAATGGCCGATGATGAAAGCTTTGATATTGGTCCGCCAATTATTCCCGGAGGATGCATCACAACACAAACTATCATTGTACCTTCAACAAATGGTCCGTCGATTACTGCATTACAAACAGGAGGATCATGCGGATTAAGCAATGGTACCATATCAGCAAACGGTAGCGGTGGAACAGGATCTCTTTCATACAGCATAAACGGATCAGCATATCAAAGTTCAAGTGTTTTCACAGGACTTGCTGCAGGAAGTTATACTGTTACTGTTCTTGATGGCGCAGGATGTTCAAATTCAGTAAATGTAACAGTAACTAATACTGGCGCTGCAACAGCCACTGCTGTCAGCACTCCAGCTCCTTGCGGAAATCCATCCGGAACAATTACAGTCACCACCAGCGGCGGTACCGCGCCATATCAATACAGTGTTAATGGTATTTCGTTTCAAAGTAGCAATGTCTTTACAGGATTACCTGCCGGCGCATATACTGTGATCATAGGCGATGCAGGTGCATGTATTACTTATAAATCTGTTTCAATTGGTGCAGTGGCCGGTCCTACTGTAACTGCTATTCCTATAGCTGCTTCGTGCAATAACAGTAACGGAATACTTTTAATTAATGGATCAGGAGGAACATCTCCATACACGTATAGTGTGGATGGAATTAATTTTCAAAGTAGCAATCAATTTAATGGATTAGCTGCAGGATTTTATACTGTAACTATAAAAGACAAAAACGGTTGTACGAGTACCACAGGATTGTCGGTAGGTAATTTACTTGCACCAACACAAACCTTAACTTCTACTGCTGCTACTTGCCAAACTACTAACGGAACAATTACATCAACTGCATCAGCAGGAACTGCTCCTTATCAATATTCAATTAACGGAATCAGTTATCAAGGGAGTAATATTTTCACAGGATTAGCTAGCGGAAACTATACTGTTTATGTTAAAGATTTCAATGGTTGTATTAATACAAAGAGTATTTTAATTCAATCACCTAACGTCCCACAAACTTTAACGGCTACTATCACAAATGCAAGTTGCGGAAATAGTAACGGAAGTTTAATCGCTGCTGCAACGGGCGGCATCGCTCCATTACAATACAGTATCAACGGTATTGCTTTCCAAGCATCAACATCATTTACCGCATTGGCATCAGGAACATATCCACTCACTGTTCGTGATGCAAATTTATGCACTAAGGTTTTTAATGTTACTGTAGCCAATCTAGCCGGACCAACAATCACAAATACAAATACTACATTATCATCTTGCTTCGCAAACGATGGCACCATTACTACCATCGCTAACGGAGGAACAGGAGCGTTACAGTATAGTAAAAATGGTGTACTGTTTCAAGCAGGACCGGTATTCACCAACTTAGCTCCGGGACCATATACGATAACTGTAAAAGATTCAAAAAACTGCTTAACAACTTCTAATGTCGTTGTTGGAATGGTGCAAGGACCAACCATTGCAGCAACCACATCGCATTCACTTTGTGGTGACACAATTAACGTAACACAAACAGGAGGAACATCTAGTTTCCAATACAATATTAACCTTGATCCATATCAAAACAGTAATCAATTCCCTTGCCAACCTGCTGGGACTTATATAGTTCGTGTGCTTGATGCTAATGGATGTAAAGATTCAATCATCTTAACTATCCTTGGAAGTCCGTTACCTATTGAACTTTTATCATTCACAGGAAAATCGAAATTAAATTACAATTTATTAGAATGGAGAACTGCTAGCGAATCTAACAACGATTATTTCAATCTTGAAAAATCAAAAGACGGGATTACTTTCAATTCGATTGGAGAAATAGATGGCGCAGGAAATAGCACTATCATTCATAACTATTCGTTTAACGACGACAATCCTTATTCCGGAATAAATTATTACCGATTAAAGCAAACAGATTTCGATGGAACATTTAATTATTCGAGAATAATAGCTCTTCAAAACATCTCGAATAATTTTATGGGATTAACATATGATGGGACAAATAATCAAATGATACTTTTCTGCAATAATTGCACTTCTGAAATTAGTAAAGTTGAGCTTACCGATGCTATTGGAAGAATAGTGCATAGTTCAACCTTTGAAGGACAATCACAAATAATTAATTCGGCTGAGTTAGCAAAAGGATATTATTTCGTCCGCATCACAACAGAAAATCAAGTCTTCAAATCAAAAATTTTAATTTACTAATAAATTAAAATAGGAACGCCTGCAATGATATTCATGGCAGGCGTTCCTATTTTTCTAATTGACGAATTTTAATTTTTAATTGCGAGGGGAATCGTCAACCCAAACGTTATATTCCTTCCCATCGACGCAATGCGTGCATCTTTTAGTCTACTTAAGTGATTGTAATAGGTAACATCTCCAAGGTTATTTCCTAATACAAAAAGCGAACAAAGCGTCTTGCCGATTTTAATATCTGCATTTATGCTTGCACCAAAGACAGTAGCACCCTTCGTTTCTGTTTCAAAGGAATCAATTCGATCTTGTTTCGCATATACGTCTAGCATCGCTTTTACTTGTAATTGTTTGAGTGCATTCTCTGATTTTTTTATAATCGCATAACTCAATTCCGAATTCCAATGCAACGGCGGAACAAATGGCAGTGCCGTATTTTGATCTTTGTTCTCTCCAATCACATAGGCTATCTTGTTTTCAAAATGCAAAGGGTCCGTGATGTGATAGTCGAACATGAATTCCGCTCCATAAAGCACCGAATTGCCTTGCACATAACGATAAACGGGATAGTCTATTCCGTCAACGTCTTTCGTCTCTCCTCCGCTGTTGCGATAGTAGATAAAATCATTAATACTATTGTAAAACAACGATAATTCAGCTCCCGCTTTACCACTTTCATAGCCCATACCTAAATCCCACTGCAGACTTGTTTCGGGCTTCAAATCGGTATTTCCTAATTCAAAACGAAAGGTTCCTTCGTGGATGCCATTGGCAGCTAATTCTGAAATATTGGGTGCTCTGAATCCACGCCCGACATTAAATTTTAAATGCAATTGCTCATTTACTTCATAGGTAGTTCCCGCTGATGCAGATACCGCACTTACATTCGTATGAAATGCATTAAACAGCGTGTCTAGTTGCTTTCCTCTTACTTCTCGAAAATCCATTCGCGCTCCGGCATTCACAGTCCACCGGTTGAAATTTTTCTTCGCCGATACAAACCCTCCTCCTTCTTGCATTGTGTATTCGGGAATTAAAAACTCATCACCTTTGTTTTCATTTTCTTGATGCAAAGCGCTAATTCCCGCCACAAGTTCAATTCCTTTTATTTCGTTGAAATAATATTTCAAATCGGCACTGATTGTATTTAGGCGGAAGTATAATCCCGGGATGTTCGCACTTTCCGAAAATTCTCTTCTATCGTTTTGCTGCCATCCTATTACAGTTCTTAAATTCCCTTTGCCTATGAAATAACTTCCTACCGACGAAATTTTCAAATGATCTACTTTCTGAAATGGTATATCTATTCTTCTCGTATAGGCATCACCGTTAGGGATTATCTCTCCTATGGCGCTTAAAAATTGTCCGCTGGCTGAGTCTCTTTCTCCTTCTATCAATCCGAATTTCGCATGGTAACTGCTAATGTGAACATGCTGATATCCCCACTTGCGGTTAAGTCCTAGCATCAGATTCCCATTCTGTTCGTTGAACGCAGAATTATAAACTGCTTCTTGCGGAGTTTTATAGGCTCCTGCATCTTTATAAGTTCCCCTCATCCTCCACACAAAGCCTTTCTGATTTCCTTCTGCCATCAAACTGTTTGCACTCATTTTATTGTTGGTGGAATATTGCGAGTTGACCTCTGCTTGTATTGTGCCTTGGGCTGCGGGTACGGGCTCTAAAATATTTATAACTCCTCCTAATGCATCTGAGCCGTACATTAAGCTGGCAGGACCTTTCAGGACTTCTATCCGATCTGCTGAGAACTGATCAATCTCTAATCCGTGTTCATCGCCCCATTGCTGCCCTTCTTGTCGTAGTCCTTCGTTTACGGTTACAATGCGATTATATCCCAATCCGCGGATAACGGGCTTGCTGATGCCTCCACCTGTAGTAATTCCAGATACTCCCGGAATTTGCGCTATCGCATCAGTAATGTTAGTAGCTCCTACTGTTTGTAATTGCTTTTTCTCGAGTGGTTCAATCGACAAACTCGATCGAGCATGGTCGGTGGTAAATGCTGATCCGGTGACGACCACTTCACTTTTTTCGAGTATGGTTTCTGACAATAAAAAATCCTTTTTATGAGTGGTCGATAAATCGATCATTTCAGTGAGTACTCCATAGCCGATCAACTTTACTTGTACCATCAATTTTCGTGATGGCAATTGAGTGATTGAATAATGTCCGTCGAGATCAGTGATCACTCCCGTTCTTGTATCGGGAATATAAACTGCCGCACCGACTATTGGTTCTCCCGTTTTTTTGTCGGTCACTTTTCCTTCTAACGACGACTGAGCATTACTCAATACGGGAAGCAATAGCAATAAAAATATGAGTTGATATATGAATTTCATTTGATAATATCTTGAGTGTATTTATCCTTGCTAACGTTTATGCATAGCAGAAAATAGCTGCTTCACAATTGAATTGCGTGAATTCAATTTGCGTAAGCATATCGCAACAAGGACTTGTAAATAAATGGATGAAATGCATATCGCTCAACCGCCAATAATTAAGTCAGCAGTCAACGATATCACATTAAATAAATTTTACGCTTTTACGCTCGGCGGACCACGTGCGTGATCGCATGTTATAAAAATGGTTACCGGCGAAGGAGTTTCTGCAATGAAAAACTCACGATTATAAGCTTGCTCGAAATTTACTTCTTGCGCATCTTCGTGAACTACCGGAGGTAATGAAAGTTCAAGGATTAAACAGTGCTCATGTTGCTCACTAAAATTTAGTCGAGCGTTGCCAACAACTTGATGATCGTCGGTATCATGGTGATGTGTTAACTCATGCCAAAGTTCACGCGGCAACATCCACTGCAAGCAAATTGCCAGCAGCAGCCACGCTAAACTTTTACGCATTGTTAACTTTTGCATCTTCTATTAATTTCGAAATGCATATTGAATTAGGTTCGCACCCATCTTCAATGCTTTCAATCTATTTTCTTCTGAGTCTTTATGCACTTCACGATCTTCCCAGCCATCGCCTAAATCGCATTCGTAATCATAAAAGCAAACTAATCGTCCGTTGTAAAACAATCCGAACCCTTGAGGAGCCGTTCCGTCGTGTTCGTGAATCTTTGGTAGTCCGTTAGGGAAATCAAATTTCTGGTGAAAGATAGGATGCGAAAAAGGTATCTCCACGAATTCAAGTTCAGGGAATACACGTTTCATCTGTGGACGAATAAATTTATCCAGTCCGTAATTATCGCTGATATGAAGGAATCCTCCACCCGTTAAGTACTTGCGTAAATTATCCGATTCAGCGGTCGAGAAAACCACGTTACCATGTCCTGTCATGTGCACAAAGGGATAATTAAACAACTCAGGACTCCCTACTTCTACAATTGATTGCTCGGGATTAATAGTTGTTCCTAAATTCTGATTACAAAAATTCACTAAGTTCTTCAAGGAAGTCTCGAGGTTGGCATACCAATCGCCACCACCATTGTATTTCAACAAGGCGATTTTCATCGAAGGCTCAGGAGCACCCGCAGCACTGCATAGCAAAACCGGAATTGCCAATAAGAAAATTAATTTCTTTATCATAAGACAAAGGTAGGTTTTTTAAGATTAAATATGGATGATGATTTTTTTTTCGGTATCCGATGATAGATGCTCGATTATAGATATTCGATGCAGGATGAAGGATACAGGACGCAAGTTGTTTGCGGTTCATTATTAGTTTCAAAATCCAATTGCATAAAATCGAGCATCAAGCATCGATTCAGGTTACAAGATGTTCGTGGTTCATTCTTAACAACCATGATCAAATTACATAAAATCGAGCATCGAGCATCAAGAATCAAGAATTAAGACACAAGCTTTTCGCGGTCCTTTCTTAATAACCAAGATCCAATTGCATAAAATCGAGAATCGAGAATCAAGAATCGAGAATCAAGCATCGAGAATCAAGCATCGAGCATCGAGCATCAAGAATCGAGAATCAAGCATCGAGAATCAAGCATCGAGAATCGAGAATCAAGCATCGAGAATCAAGCATCGAGAATCAAGCATCGAGCATCAAGAATCGAGAATCAAGCATCGAGAATCAAGCATCGAGAATCGAGAATCAAAACGAATCCTTATCCGACGATAAATTAAAAGCCATCGTTGCATATAACGCTGCAGTTTCTGTTCTTAATCGCGATTCGCCAAGTGATACGGGTTTAAATCCTTTGTCGATTGCCAGTTGGATTTCTTCGGGAGAGAAATCTCCTTCGGGACCTATCAATACAACCACATTTTCTGCATGATCGAGCACTCGCTGAATAGGCATTTTAACGCTGTCTTCGCAATGAGCAATGAGTTTGATGGCATTATCGGGTGCTGCGGCAATAAACTCTTTAAAAGTGATCATTGGCTGCAATACGGGAAAGCGACAGTGCATCGATTGCTTGGCTGCTGAGACAATTACTTTCGACAAGCGATCGGGCTTCACTTCTTTTCGTTCCGAATAGCGACATAAAAGCGGAGTTACTGTTTCAATTCCGATCTCGGTTGATTTCTCGAGAAACCATTCAAAGCGATCGATATTTTTTGTTGGAGCAATAGCAACATGCAACTCCCGACTTCTGATTTTTTGCGGCACCTCATCGATGATGCGATAAGAGCATTTCTTAGCATGCACTTCTACTAACGCTGCGTTATAGAGATGTCCTGCACCATCGGTCACCCCAATAGCATCGCCAACTCGCAAACGCAATACATTTGCTGCGTGGTACGACTCATCGGGAGGAAGAAGCAGTTGATCGTCACTAGGCGATAACTCGGGACAATAAAACAGGTGCATAGGCAAATAAAAAGGGGCGAAAAAATCGCCCCTTTCAATATATTATTAGTGATTATGCTACTTCAGGAACAGAAGGTGCTGCTGCTAAAATTTCAGCGCTGGCTCCGTCAGCATATTGTTGGAAATTCTTAACGAATTTACCTGCAAGGTCTGCTGCTGTTTGATCGAAGGCAGCTTTATCGCTCCATGTTAAACGTGGATTTAAAATCTCTGCAGGAACTCCTGAACAAGATTTAGGCACACGTAAACGGAAGATCGGAAGCTCTTCGAATTCTGTTTTGTCGAACTCACCATTCAAAGCTGCAGAAATCATTGCACGAGTATAGCTTAACTTCATACGTGATCCAACGCCGTAAGCGCCGCCTGACCAACCAGTGTTAACTAACCAAACTTTGATATCCGGATTCTCTTTTAATTTCTTTCCTAATAACTCAGCGTATTTAGCCGGATGTAAAGGAAGGAATGCTTTACCGAAGCAAGCAGAGAATGTAGTTGTAGGCTCAGTAATTCCCATTTCAGTACCTGCAACTTTAGCAGTATATCCTGAGATGAAGTGATACATCGCTTGTCCGTTATCTAAACGAGAGATCGGAGGTAATACACCGAAAGCATCGCAAGTAAGGAAGAAGATATTTTTTGGTGTTTTTGCTACCGAAGGCTCAACCGAGTTATCGATATAGTTAATCGGGTAAGCAACACGTGTATTCTCTGTTTTAGAGATATTATCGTAATCAACCGTAGTTGTTTCAGGATAGCACTCGATATTTTCAAGTAATGAACCGAAACGAATAGCGTTGAAGATTTGAGGCTCTTTTTCAGCAGATAAATTCACGCATTTCGCATAACATCCACCTTCGAAATTAAATACTGAATCATCACTCCATCCATGCTCATCATCACCGATTAGTCCACGGTTCGGATCAGCACTCAAAGTAGTTTTACCTGTTCCCGATAATCCGAAGAACAATGCAGTATCACCATCCTTGCCGATATTGGCTGAGCAATGCATACTTAAAACTCCTTTGTGTTGAGGAAGAACATAATTCAATACAGTGAAGATTCCTTTCTTGATTTCACCTGTATATCCTGTTCCGCCAATAAGGATCATCTTCTTAGTATAGTTGATGATAGCGAAGTTATGCTGACGAGTTCCGTCGATAGCAGGATCTGCTAAGAAGCCGGGAGCGTTAACGATTGTCCACTCAGCAGTAAATGTTTCTAACTCCTGACGAGTTGGACGAAGGAATAAATTATTTACAAATAGGTTTTGCCAAGGATACTCAGTAACCACGCGTACATTTAAGCGGTAACGAGGGTCAGCACAAGCATATGCATCGCGCACATAGACCTCACGGTTAGTAAGGTAAGCTTGCATGCGCGTGTAGATATGGTCAAATTTGGCCGCATCGAATTTAAAGTTGATATCACCCCACCAAACGGTATTTTCTGTTTCACTGTCAACAACACAGAATTTATCCTTAGGCGAGCGGCCTGTAAATTCGCCGGTATCGATGGCTAACGCACCAGTATCGGTAAGCGTTCCCATGCCTTGCAGAATAGTTTCTTCAACTAATTCGGCTGGAGTTAAATTCCAGTGCGCGATCGCTACATTCTTTAAACCCAAATCAGCAATAGAAGCATTAGGGTTTTTAATTCCGTATTCGTTCATAATTTTTCCTGAAAGTTTGTGCAAAGAAACGGAATTTTTAGTGTTCCGTCAATTGATATTTTATATGATTGCTATCACTGTTTAAAGCGATTTGCCTTATTCTCTTCGATTTGAATGAGTTCCCGTCCTTTTATCGCCGATTTTAAGCCCGAAATAAATTCACTTTGCTCTTTTTCCGACAATTCAGATAGCGAAAATTGGTTCTCCACCTCGCCTTCTCGTCCCCAAGGATGCGCTACGTACGAAACCATTTTCCCCGATTTCTGACGATATTGGGAAATGTACTCATCTAACACTCTTTTAGCATCGACATCGGTGCCTGCACCAATACTTATAAAATTGACTGCCAAGCGAATAACAGATGCCTGTTTGTTGGGAGAAGCCTCTTTTTGAGATTCTTCGGGAGTGTTTGACACGACAGTTTCTTTTGAAGGTGAACTAGAAGAATCAGAAGTGGCGGTCGCTGCCTCTTTTGTTCCATGACACGACACAGCCAAAAAGGCGGCACCGATAATCAATGTTTTCATCATAATTACTGTTTATTTGGAACGGTAAATTTACTCACTGCAACGAATAAAAAGAGCCATCCTGCAATAAATAATAATCCACCTATGGGAGTTATAGGACCAAGGAACGTTGCCGAGAGACCGGTTATTGTACGCGTGGTCAATAAATATAAGCTTCCGCTGAAGCAAATTATACCCGCAAGAAACAATGAAGCAGCGGTTTTCAACTGTTTTACAGGTTGCAACATCAATAATACCCCGCAAATCAGCATTGCCAAAGTATGCAGCATCTGGTATTTAACGCCTGTTTCCCAATTCAACACTGATTTTTCATCGATTAATTCTTTCAGTTTGTGAGCACCGAAGGCGCCAAAAGCAACTGCGATTGCGCCGGAAATAGCGGCTATGCGAAGTACTTGTTTTGCGTTCATGCGACAAAAGTAGATAATAATTAATTTGAAGATTTGAAAATGAGATGATTTGATAATGAAATCGATACTGTTTTTTATCATAAAAAAAGGATACAGGATACATGATACAGGATACAGGATACACGATAAATGATTCAAGAAGATTTTACAACGATTTGAGCTTTTTGATTTGAAACAAAATCAACTGCTAAAGCCAATAAATTTAGTTACGTGAATAGGATTTCAATATTCTCGAAATTAACCTGCACCTTGCGCCTTGTATCTTGTGCCTTGTATCTTGCATCTTCTAAAGAGGATGAAATAGCACACTTTAGGGCAAGCCTCGAACCATTCAGTAGAGCAGAAATAGCGCATTGCATGGCAAGCCTCGAACCATCATCGGCTTCGCCGAACCTCGAACCTCGAACTTCAAACATAAAAAAAGGTGAAACCTTCCGATCCCACCTTTTCCAAAAATTTTTATTCTCTTATCTCTTCGATTCGATATACTCGTTTAGTTCTTCTATGGATGATTCGAAGGTGAACGCATCGTTTACCTTGAAGTAGTTCCCGATATCGTAAGTATGGTCGTATGCAAATTTCGCCATTTGTAATTTTGAGTCTTCAAAGGTAAAACAGCCAATCAATTCTTTTACTTGTCCCGTTAATAAACACTGACTTCCTACTACTTGCTTTGCAATTGTTAAGCGTGTTTCTTCGAATGATTTCGACATCAATGATTTTTTAAGATCGCTGAAATCATTTGGCGACATCGGCATCGGGCAACCAATTGGTCCGTTGTATCCCGGTAAATAATTTACAGGTGCCGGCGGCGGCGGATCTTGATGCGCATGTGCAGGTGGCGGTGGTGTTGAATATCCGCTTGATGATGTGGTTGTCGTGGTTGTTGTCGTTGTTGAGTGTACTGTAGTTGATGAACTTTGAGTCTCTCCGTCCATTCCCGATACATTCATATTGATACTTCCTCCATTGGCTCCCATATTAAAGCCCATGTTGATATTCACATTATCGGGATTTCCAGTGCCATTAGTGGTAGTTGAGGTTGTTTGTTGATGTACGACAGTTGTTTCTGCAGGAGGAGGCGTAGCTGCCGGATTTGCATTATATACTACAACCGATTGGGTTGCCGGTGCAGTAGGCGCTTGCGCAACAGGAACCGAGCTCACAAAACGAATTACATATTCTCCTTTGTTGTTTTTCTTTACGCAATACGAAGTTTCGTTGCCTAATTGAATCGCTAAGTTGAAGTTCTTTTCGCCTAAAGCTTGGCTGTCGAAAATCACTTTTAGCTTGTAGAATTCTGCGTTTAATCCCGTGATTTTTACATTAGTCTCCGGACGATCATTTTGGCGTATGCCATTTAAAATTGCAGTGAATTTTTCCCCATTTTCGGTGAACAGTATAACATTACTGCTTTGAGCCATCATAAGGAAGCTCACTAAGCATAAAGCGGTTGAAAGAAATACTTTTTTTAACATAAGATGATGATTTGAAGTTTGATTGCCCACAGGCAACCTTTATGCCAATTTTTGCGATGGTAAAGTTATAACTTATTTAAATCAGTTTTTAGGGTCGATGAACTTTACTTTTCTAACTTCGCAGCCAATTATCAGGATATGAAAAATTTGCTTGTTGTAGGTGCCGGACGATCTTCAGGGTCGTTAATTCAATATTTGTTAAAACATGCTGCCGCTGATGGATATCATGTCCGTGTGGGCGACAGATCGGTTGAGCTGGCACTCGAGAAAACGGGAAATCATCCTTCGGCAATAGCTTTTGAGTTTGATATTGAAAATGAGGCTCAAAGGGCTGAAGAAATAGAGGCTGCCGATTTAGTAGTTTCCCTCCTTCCTCCCGCTCTGCACATTTTAGCAGCGAGAGATTGTGTGCGTTTTGGCAAAAACTTAGTGACTGCCAGCTATGTATCGGCGGAAATTCAACAGCTTCACGATGATGCCGTTGCTAAGAATATTATCCTTTTAAATGAATGCGGACTAGATCCGGGTATCGACCATATGTCGGCGATGGAAATTATTCACCGCTTACAAGATCAGGGTGCCGATATCACTTCTTTTAAATCATATACCGGAGGATTAGTAGCTCCTGAGTCGAATGATAATCCATGGGGATATAAATTCACCTGGAATCCCCGAAATGTTATTGTCGCAGGACAAGGCACTGCTAAGTTCATACAAAACGGACGCTACCATTATACCCCTTACAGCCGACTGTTCACTGAAATCACCCCTATATCGGTTGAGGGATTAGGCAGCTTCGACGGATATGCTAATCGCGATTCATTGGCTTACAGAAAACACTACGGCATTGAAAATATCCCGACCTTAATTCGCGGGACATTACGCCAAGGCGGATACTGCAAAGCTTGGCAAATATTTGTCACTTTAGGCCTAACCGACGACACTTACGTCATTGAAGATTCCGAAAACCTCACCTATGCAGAAATCGTGGAAGCATTAATTCCTGCGCATATTGAAGGAGCCTCAACAAGAGAGAAACTAGCGAAGTTATGTGCGATTGATGCGAATGACGAAAGCATGGAAATGATAGCCTATACAGGCATTTTTGAAAACCAAAAAACGGGAATGAAAAATGCTACACCTGCGCAAATTTTACAGCAAGTATTAGAGCGAAAATGGGTGTTGAAACCGGGCGACAAAGACATGATAGTAATGCAGCATCAATTTGAATATACGGTAAGCGGACAAAAAGGAAAAATCATTTCAACCTTAGTAGTAAAAGGGAGCGACACCACGCATACTGCGATGGCAAAAACAGTAGGACTACCGCTGGGAATCGCCGCTCGCATGATTTTGTACAACAAGATCTCATTGAAAGGAGTCCAGATTCCTGTTCACAAAGAAATTTATGCTCCTATTTTAACTGAGCTATCGGGTTGCGGGGTGAAGTTTGAAGAGTGATTCAAGATGCTAGATGCAGGATACAGGATACAGGATACAAGATACAAGATACAAGATGCAGGATGCAGGATTTTTTTGATTTCGGTTCAATTTGAAAATTTAGGTTAACTTAAAATAGCGAAGCAACAGCCATTTTTTAAACGCCCCATAGGGACAAGCATCGCCGTAACGTTTAAGCAGCGATTGTTCCAATGAGACTTTTTTCAAGACAAACTTGTCTCGTCCTAACTTTGTGTGTTTACCACTATGGGGCGCCTCTGAGTCAAAAAAAAGACCCGTCCAAACTTTACGGCTCTGCGGCTCTGCGTGATAAAAAAACGTCCAAACTTTGCGTGTTTACCCCTATGGGGCGCCTTTGCGTGAAAAAAGCAATGCGCCCTTCCCCTTAAAACCCCATATAATACTCCCTCGTCAACATTTTATATTGATCAGTATATACGCGATCGTCTTTTTCTTCGTGGATGATTAATTCGTCTTCTATTAATTCTTCCCCGCTTCTTCCGAATTCCATGAGCACTCTTTTTTCGGGCTTGCTCATCTTCGTTTTTACGTGTGTGATATGGTTGCAGAATAGTCCGCTTTGTTCGGCTAGCTCTCTAAAAAATAATCCTTCTTTCGAGGGAAGAATTACACAGAAACGTCCCGATGCACTTAACAGCCTCACTACTCCATCTACTAATTGAGCAAACGATAATGATGCAGAGGCAGAGCGTGCTATATTGCGGGCTTCGTCGGTGGCAGCAAAGGAGTCGATGAAATACGGGGGATTAGAAACGATTAAATCGTAGCGTTTCCCGGGACGAAATTCTTGTAAAGGACAATTTACGATCTTGATTTTATCGGGCCATGGCGACTGACTAACATTCTCTATTGCTTGAGAACAGGAATCGCGATCGATATCAATAGCATCAATAAAGGCAGTGCTTTTCTGAGCTAACATGAGCGCTATTAAGCCCGTGCCTGTACCAATATCGAGAATAGCCGCAGCAGAGGCCGGCATCACCCAGGCACCCAGCAAAACCCCATCGGTGCCGACTTTCATGGCACTCCTATCCTGGGAGACAGAAAACTTTTTGAACTGAAAAACTGATTCCGGCATATATAACGGCGAATAACAAATATAGGGAAAGGAGTCTCCCAACAAAAAAAAGAACGCAAAAAGGATAAAAAAAGTCGAAATCGTTGTCCGGAAAATATCTTTAATGCCCATTAAACCATTGATTTTCGGAATTCCATAAAATAATTTGAAAGTTTTATCACTGTTTTTCAATTGATTACGTTTTTTATTAGTACTATGTATTGCATAGTACTATTGAATATGCATATGTTTGCATCATCAAATACTGAAAATCGCATTGCGGCCCATATATCTCAATAGTAAGCGAACAACGAACAGCCGGCAGCACGAAGAGGATCAGGAAATAAAAAAACCAAGAAAATGAGCAATGTAGAAAACACCCAACAGCAGATGAGAAAAGGGGTGTTGGAGTTTTGCATCCTCAGCATCATTGCACAAGGAGAAGTTTATCCCTCCGATATCATTGCAAAGATGAAAGAAGCGAAACTGATGGTGGTAGAAGGAACGCTCTATCCACTCCTCACCCGACTCAAGAATCAAGGTCTCCTTTCATATACCTGGAAAGAATCGACCAGTGGTCCCCCACGCAAGTACTACACACTTACCCCCATCGGAGTTGAATTTTTAGCAGCCCTCCGCACCACATGGGACGAATTAGTAATCGCTGTTAACACAACCACCTTAAATCCTAACGCAAAATGAATAAGACCGTAACAGTAAATATAGGAGGCATGGTCTTCCACATTGAAGAGCTGGCCTACGAAAAACTTAAAAAGTACCTTGAAGCGATCAGAGGATATTTTACGACATCTGACGGCCGCGACGAAATCATTCAAGACATTGAAAGCCGTATTGCTGAAATGTTTGCTGAGCGTATCGGCAACAGTCGCCAAGTAATTACCGAAGCTGATGTTGACTTTGTAGTTAACGCACTAGGTCGCCCGGAGCAAGTAGCAGGAGCCGATGATGATGGCAATGCTAAATCTTCGTCGAACAACGGTAACTATAACGGAGGTAACTTCAACTCAACGGTTAACGACAAAGGCTATCGTCGCCTTTACCGCGATCCCGATGATAAAGTAGTTGGTGGTGTTTGTAGCGGTATCAGTCACTATGTAGGTATCGATCCTATTTGGTTACGATTAATCTTTGCGGTTGCATTCTTTGTATTCGGTTCAGGGTTCTTATTATATCTTATTTTATTGGTGATTGTTCCTAAAGCAAAAACAACATCAGAAAAGTTAGAGATGAAAGGACAAGCTGTTAACATCGATAACATTAAAAAAACAATTGAAGAAGAAGTAGAAGATATTAAAAGTCGCTTGAACGGAAACGGACCGGCTTTTAAGAGAGGAACCTCCGGCATCGCAAGATTCTTCGAAGGAGTTGGTTCCGTACTAGTTGAAATACTTCGCTTTTTCATCAAGTTTGTTGGCGGCGTCTTAGCATTCGTTCTTATCGTAATTCTGTTTGCTTTATTCGTAACTTTATTAGGAATCACAGGTGTTATTGGTGATGCACAAATTCCGGTATTCCTAAGTTCAGTATTCCTCGATAGCACTCAACTTACATTAGCTACTATCGGAATCGGGATTGTAATCGGTGTTCCTGTATTGATGTTATTATATCGCATCATTCGTTCATTATTCAAGATTAAATCTGAGTCGAATGTAGTTCGTTATACTGCTTCAATTATTTGGGCCGCAGGTGTTGTAATTTGCTTCTTTGTGGGAATGAAAATCAGTCGCGATTTCAGAGTACGTGAAGAATACAGAGCGGAAATGCCAATATCACAACCTAGCGGCGACACATTGATGCTTGAAAAAATTCCGAACGAAGATTATAATGTATCATGGTATGATGATGTAACTATCAATCAAGATATATGGACTGTAGGTGCGGGTGCCGATTCAATCAACTTTAATATGGTTGAACTCGATATCGTGAAAGCTGAAGGTGATCGTTTCGAATTGCAAGAGATTGCCAGAGGACGAGGATCTAGCCGACGCGAAGCAGAAGATAATCTAAGAAGAATCGATTACCGTTATGCGCAAGAAGGGAATACATTAAAAGTATCGGATCATTATACGCTTAGCAAAGGAGTGAAATTCCGCGGACAAAAAATCAAGATGTTATTGAAAGTGCCGGTAGGAAAAAGTGTTTACTTAGGAAATGATATGGGAGATGTAATCTACGATATCAAAAACAAAACAAACACTTATGATCTCGATATGATCGGACATACATGGACGATGACAGAAACAGGATTAGAATGCTTAAACTGCAACTTACCTGACGAAAACAAAGACTACTCCGACAATCCGGATGATAAAGCCGACAAAAACGTACACGTACGAATTGATGGAAAAAATGTCGACATTAAAAACGACAACGACACTATCAACTGGGATAATAAAGATGTAAAAATCCACATCAACAAAGAAGGTGTAGTGATTGATGCAAAAGAAAAAAAGTAATTGATATTTTTTGATTTAACGGGAGGGGAACAACCTCTGCTCCTCTCCCGTTTATTAAAGAGTACGCTTCGAACCGCGAATATTTCCTTTCAGTAAAGCTTCTCACACATTTAGCAGAATATTAACACAGATTTTAAAATTCGAGTCGATATTTGCAAAGTCAAACAGCTTTAAAATCCGTTCACAAAAAATTAACATGTAACGTGTAACAAAACCAAACAGGAACACGTCACATCATTAAACTCCCAAATTTCCGAGGGAAAATAATTCTTAAAATAAAAAATTTAAAAAGCGATGAAATCATCGCCGGGTAAACTCTTGCCCAAACCGAAAAAAAACCACCTATAAAAAACAAGCACATGAAAACAACACTTTCATTTTCGATCTTAAGAAAATTCGCAGCAGCCTGCGTACTGATGTTATCGTTAACAGCAACAAGCTTTGCTCAAAGCAACTCCGAAATATCGGCTGATGTAAGAGCGGAAGTAGAAAAACTAAATAAAAATATCGAGCAAGATATTGCCAACAAAGATTTCTCGAGCATCGTTGATCTTTATGCCGACGACGCTACAATTATTGCTCCCGGAGGAAAGAAAATCCAAGGCCGCAAAGCCATCGCCGAATACTGGTATTCACTAGGAACAGCAACTTCTTTAAAATCCGAAATCATTGAATTAGGAGGAAACGGTAAAGTGGTTTATCAACTAGGAAAATGGACTGTTACATCAGTAAAAAACGGCACCGAACAAACCATCACATCCGATGTAGTAATTGTGTGGAAGAAAAACACCAACTACGAATACAAGATTCAATTAAACAGCTCTAATAATGCAGTTGCAGTAAACGGAATTCAATCTAATTCCTTCGAAGCAGCCAAAAATTAATACAAGAAAATTAACATAGCGTTAAGTTTGTCAGGTTAGGTTAAAAGCCGCACGTCGAGAGATGCTGCGGCTTTTTAATTTCAATGAATGAATG
>JAKPPP010000334.1 GCA_029547265.1 Bacteroidota bacterium | reverse complement strand
GTAGCGTAATGCTTTATCGCATCCTCGATGACACGATGATCATTGAGGCTGCAGCAGAAAGCAGTGTCGGAAATATTACGGATATGCTAATATGGTCGGACACAACTCCTAACACTATCTGGCAATCATTTTCACCATACGTAATATTACCTTACAGTGATCGGGTTTATACGCGATTTCGTGATAATTTAGGTAATGTAAGTGAAGTTTATTCCGATACTCCCAATCCCAATGCGCCACCAGTAGGAGACAATCCTTTTTTCACATATTTGCCAGTTGTAAATAATTCTCAGGGATATAGCTGGATAGATGCAACAAATGGCGGAACAATCGTTGCTTCTAGCGATGATACTTATCAATATATAAATATTCCATTTGCCTTTAATTTTTATGGAGATTTTTATACCGGATTTTATGTTTCATCAAACGGGTTCATTAGTTTTGGTAATGGTCATAGTGCTCCTACTAATTCATGTATACCAAGCAGTAATAATCCAAATAATGCGATATATGCATTTTGGGATGACCTCATTCCAAATGGTGGCGGTAATGGCAACATATATGTAAAGCAATTGGATGCTAATACCTTCGTGACCGAATGGCATCAAGTAAGGAGGTATGGAACAAGTGATTTTGAAACATTTGAAATTATTATTAGAAGAGACAATTCGATAAAAATTCAATACAAAAGAATTAGTAACGTTAGTTCTGCAACTGTGGGCATTGAAAATTCCAATGGAACATTGGGTGTTCAATACATTTGTAACGGAATAGGGAATCCGCTAAGCAATGAAAGCATGATTTTCTATACTACACAGTAGCATATTTCATTGTTTGATGTTTACCAGAATTTGTTCTGGTACTTGGTGGAGCCTTATTTCGTTCCCTACTTTGTGCAAGATCGCCAAAATAACGCGATCTATTTTCATAAAAAAGGACATACTATTATTGCGGATAACGAGCAGTGATTTGCTCGGTTAGATTATTCGGGGCTTAACCAGCAAGGCTCAACTATTATTCGCATTAGCCAGTTAAATGCAGACAACAGTGCATTGGTTTATCAGGCGGAGCAAAATGGAGGATACTTAACGGATATGACTTGGTCTCCCAATTCATTATTTCTGGCTGTGAAAGAATAGGCATCCTCAGAGAATTGGAATGGAAATTGGCATCCAGCCTCGAGTAGTCACGTCTCATTAAAGGTGATCCCAACAAACAAAGTGTCTGCATTGAGTAACGGGCAAGAACAATCCGTCCAGGCTAAAACACTCGCTGAAGACATAGGTGAAATTTTTGGTTGGACGCCGGATAGTGAATATATCATTTTTACAACTGGTGCAATCGATGCCAATGGTAATATGCTAGATAGAGAATTGAAAATGCTTCGACTAGATACGCTCGAAACGATTATTATCGATAGCGGTAGGATTTATGATTCTCACTGGTGAGGAGTTCGATTTTCAATATTGAGAAACCAACGAGCTAGTTTGGGTTCATTAAACGAATATCGTTTCTATTAACGTTTTGTCATAGACTTTGCACAGGGAAGACTGCTGGGGGTTAATTTGGTAGAATCTAATTAGCTGAAGAGTCTTTGGTGAAAACCTTAATCTAAAATCCATCTCTTCAGCTAAGAAGTTCTGCACAAT
>JAKPPP010000322.1 GCA_029547265.1 Bacteroidota bacterium | reverse complement strand
CCGCCACCTTCGCTAAGTCGGACGAGTCGAGTTGGTCGAGTTTCTTAGTGATGAACTCGACAGGGTTTAGTTGGTAGAAAACATCGAAGTTGCCATTATTAATTTCATTCCAAAACTGTTTTCCTTCTTCTGTTTCGCTCCATGTAAATAACCCTCCAATATAACTTTCTTCGGGTTCATTAACATATGTCCCTTGCTCCCGAATGCGTTTCTCGGCAAGTTCTCGGATTGGTTGTGGTAGGTCTTTTAGTTTCATTTTATTTGTCGTTTTAAATTCGGTGCTAATATACCAACAAAATGCACCGAAACGACGAAAAGCACCAATTTAGAAACGTTCTAAATAATAAAATTCGAGCGAAATATTGTTTTTTGAACATAGTCCTTCTTATACCCTGCAAGTAATACTAACAGAGAGTGGTTGAAAGTTTTAATCATTACAGAATTAACTGTCTTTCGTATGGTTTCCTATCATCAATTATCCCCTAAACCCTGATTCGGGGTGCTATTACTGTGTATTACGTGAGTACTTGCAGTCGTATGTTCGTGAAGGTGAAACGAGAGCATACGGTTTGTAATAGCGAAATGAACGAACCCTCTTAATTATTATCGGCTAATGAATCCGAAGGGGTTAATTATGGACTAAAACCCTCATTAAAAAGTGAAAGCCCCGAAGGACTTAGGAGAATCTTTCGAGGCTTTATATAATTTACGTTTGTAAATCCGTATGTCAGTCATCAAAAAACGCTCCTAAACATTTTTTAACTGAGGCAAATTAACAAAGAATATTTTAAACTACCAAATTTTATTCCGTTGGCGGTTCATCAGCGACAAACATATTCAAGATAATCACCCCTACCGAAGTCGAAGCCACCGAAATAACGCCTACCCAATAGCATAGATTTTTCATCTTCTCATCTTCGATGTTGAAGTACGTCCCGAAGGAAAATGCTGATAATGTCGCACCTAATGCCATTAATGTTTTACTAATACGCTTCAATAGTGGAGGCGTAGGTTTCGCTAAGTTTTTTACGTGGAATGTTGCCATGTTATACGTTTTTAATTTG
>JAKPPP010000303.1 GCA_029547265.1 Bacteroidota bacterium | reverse complement strand
TGCGGTATTATAGAATTTCACATTTTGCCATTGCATTACAAATACTCTATTAGGAGAGGTTCCATTGGTAAAGTAGGAAACTGTTCCCCCGGAAGTAATATTCAAATCATCCCAAACTCCGGCAATAATATTATTCGGATTTGCTGCTGTTGGCAATACTGTTGAATAAGAAGTTGTAGAGCCTGAACTAGTACCGAATTGAATAAATCCGTTTGTATAAGCAAACAAAGAAGTTTGTGTTGCTCCGAAATACTTAAAGTTAAAAGGTAGTGCAATTGAAGACGAAACAGCATCATCGTTTGCTGAGAATACTACCGTTTCTGTTCCTGTAGGAGATAAATAATTATACGTTGTTCCATTCATCGTATAATTTAATGTTGAATACGCTAAAACCGATAATTGAGTATTTGAATTACCGCAGATATTAGTTGCAGAAGAAACAATTTGGTCGGCGCTAATTTGAGGATTAAACAATAAAGTTTTTGATAATACAGATGTACAACCATTCGCAGAAGTTCCGGTAACAGTATATGTTACATCGGCGCTCACAGTTGCAACAGTTGAAGCTGTATTTGAAGAACTCAATCCTGTTGTTGGTGACCAAACATATGTATTTGCACCTGAGGCTGTCATTGTAATTGGTCCTGCAGTACAAACAGCAGGAGCAGAAGTAACTATAGATAATACAGGGGCTGGATATGCAAGGAATAAATATGGAGTAGATTCACTTGTGCTACCAGAATTTGTACAAGTAAGTAAACATTTGTAGTATATGTTTTGAGTAGCGCTAGTGATAGTAAGCGTTCTTGCATTTGCAGAAGGAATATTATTATAAGAAATATTATCAAGAGACGATTGCCATTGATAATTTAGTCCGGAAGTAGTAGCTAAAGTTGATTCATTTTGCAATGATAAAACTGAAGAGAAAGTAGAACCTGCGCAAGCACCTGCTAAAGAAGATAAAGTATTTCCCGGAGATGGTAAGCCTGAACAAGGAGTGAGTGTAATAATTTTAAAATTATCGACACCTATATCTGTTGAGCCGACATCCCCCAATGCTCTTAATCGTACAATTGTAATTGGATTAGAAGATGTAAAAGGTATGACAACATTTGTCCACGACGATGCAGTTGTTAAAGTTGTAGAAACAGAATTAAAAGTAAGTCCATTATCAGTTGACACAAAAACATCGAGTATATCTGATCCGCTGGTATTAATATAATCAAATGAAAGCTGTTTCGAGGATGCACCCGTACTACAATCAACATAAGCATCAAGTCTACCATAGTTGGCTGCAAAGTAAGAGTGAAATCGAGCTGAGAATGACCCTACGGTTGATGATGGTGAATATGCCCCCGAAGAAGCTAAAGTCCAACTTGCCGAATTCCCTTGATTATTTCTCCTCCATGATTCCTCTCCGGAGACAACTGATGATGTCCAGTTAACACTCGGTCTATCATTTGTACCACAAGAAGAAATCCATGATTCGAATCCTTCAGTGAAAGGAAGAGAAGCAACTGTTGGGAGTGATGTAGGCGTTACAGTTACCTCTGCAGAAGGAGCACCTAATCCGCTGGCAGTACAAGTAACCACACAACGATATTTTGCTCCTAGTGCAGGAGGTATAACGGATAAATTTTTTGTTGTACCACCGGTAATCGGTGTAAAAGAAGCTGCACCTGTAGGTTTGACTTCCCATTGATAAGTTAAGCCTGTTGATGCTGAGACACCGGTAAGAGACAAGTCAACGGGAGTTGCAAAGTTACCAGCACATGCTGTTCCGGTTACTGTTGCAGTACCTGCATTAGGTGTGCCTGAACATGCAGTAAAAGGAGTGTAAAACAATTTAATATCATCAATAGCACCATAAGCATGCGGTGTTACTGCATCTGCATTAAAAGTGAAAATAAGATTATACGTTTTCCCTGCACAAGAATCAGGTATTAATATTGTTTTTGCAGTGAATGTTGTTAATGCAGCAGAACCGGGAAATTCGCCACCTATTTGACCGGTAGTAACTAAGTTTCCATTCGTTGGTGTTTGTGACGACAAATAAACCTTTGTATAATCGAACGTTTCATCGAGAGTGCCTTGTTTATATTTAAATGTCAGGGTAATATCGCCCGCGTTAGCCGGAAACGTTACACTGCGATAAATATGCACTGTGCGCGAAGTTGTGTTTGTCCCTACAGTAGTTGCGCTATTGCCGATAAAAGCGGCCCTACTGCCTGAGAATCCTGTTTGACCAGTACCTACATACCAGCAACGATTACCATTCGCGGCATTTACGGATGTCCATCCATTAGCGGTAAATGTTGTTCCTGATTCAAAACCTCCATCAGAGACGCTGAATACATTTGTTTGAGCTTGTGAATGAAAAGATATTAAACAGAAAATTAAAGCAATACAATTGCTTTTTATTTTTCTGAAAAGATCTTTAACTGTGGAAGAATGGTAACGGTTCTTTTCCATGGTGTTGATTTTTTAATATTTGAAAACTGATCTAATGCCCTCGATAGCCTTTTTGATTTAAAGTGACTTGATAAATGTTTTTCAATTTAAAAACTAGATCAATGTGATTTATGTCACATATGGTGAACAAATGAAAAATAAGGGCAGACAGTGCTTAAAAATTGGTGAACAAAAAAAGCCCTTGAAATTATTCAAGGGCTTTAAAAATATAATATTTAACTCTTTATAGGTGCATTAACCTATTGAATACTAGCCATTTAGTGCTTCAGCGCCGGCAACAATCTCAAGGATTTCGTTAGTGATGGCAGCTTGACGAGCTTTATTGTATGATAACTTCAATTCTTTAATTAACTCGCCTGCATTATCAGTTGCTTTGCTCATTGCTGTCATACGTGCACCATGTTCAGATGCATGTGAATCGAGCACTGCTTTATACAACTGCGTTTTAATTGATTTAGGAATTAGATCAAGAACGATTTCTTGTTTACCAGGTTCGAAGATGTAATCATTCTTCGTTGCTGTTACATCTGAAGCCGGAGGTTGAATAGGCAACAACTGTTCTGTTTGTACGATTTGCACCGCAGCATTTTTGAACTGGTTGTAAACTACTAACACGCGATCATAATTTCCTGAAGCAAATTCAGTCATGATTTTTTCAGCGATAGCAGAAACTACTTCGAAGCGAAGATCAGCATACACTGAATTATGTTCGCCATAAAACATTTCTTTATTCTTACTGAAGAAATCAGAAGCTTTCTTACCGATAGCCATTACTTTCACGTTACCTGCTTTATGTTGCTCGCGATAATCGTCGCCGATTAAACGAGTAACTTGACGAATAACGTTTGCATTGAAAGCACCTGCAAGACCTCTATTAGAAGTTACTGCTACGATCAATACTTTTTCTACCGGACGAACTTGAGCAAACTGTCCTCCGTCACTGCTTTCGAGTGAAGAAGAAAGATTCTCAAGAATATCACGAAGCTTATTTGCATAAGGACGAAGTTGCGTAATTGCATTCTGTGCGCGTCGTAGTTTCGCAGCACTCACCATCTTCATTGCTTTGGTGATTTGCTGAGTACTCGATACAGAAACAATTCGTAATCGTACCTCTTTTAAATTAGCCATTGTTTAAATTCAATTTATGAGTACCGTGTACCCTGATTGGTAATGGAATTAAGCAGCGTATTTTTTAGCAAGATCTTTAGCTACTGCTTCAAGTGTATTAGTGATATCATCATTAATAACACCTTTCGCTAATTGATCTAACACATTTTTATGTGTAGTACGAAGTAAGCTTAAGAAATCTGCTTCAAATTCTCTTACTTTTCTTACGGGAACAGCTTGCAATAAACCTTTAGTTCCTAAGTAAATAATCGCAACTTGTTCTTCAACACGGAACGGAGAATACTGTCCTTGTTTAAGGATTTCCACGTTACGAGATCCTTTGTCGATTACTGCTTTAGTAGCAGCATCAAGGTCAGAACCGAATTTAGAGAAGGCTTCTAACTCGCGGTATTGTGCTTGATCGAGTTTCAAAGTACCTGCTACTTTCTTCATTGACTTAATCTGTGCATTACCTCCTACACGAGATACCGAGATACCTACGTTGATTGCAGGACGAACCCCTGAGTTAAACAAGTTAGCTTCAAGGAAGATCTGTCCGTCGGTAATAGAGATTACGTTTGTTGGGATATAAGCTGATACGTCACCTGCTTGTGTTTCGATGATCGGAAGAGCTGTTAAAGAACCACCACCTTTCACTTTACCTTTTAATGACTCAGGTAAATCGTTCATTGTAGCAGCAATTGAATCAGATTTAATCACTTTCGCAGCACGCTCTAACAAACGACTGTGAAGGTAGAATACGTCTCCCGGATATGCTTCACGGCCCGGAGGACGACGTAATAACAACGACACCTCACGGTAAGCTACCGCTTGTTTCGACAAGTCATCATAAACAACTAATGCCGGGCGACCAGTATCACGGAAGAACTCACCGATTGCAGCACCTGCCATTGGAGCGAAGAACTGCATTGGAGCAGAATCGGAAGCTGTAGCTGCCACGATTACTGTGTAAGCCATTGCACCACGCTCTTCTAAAGTTTTAACAACGTTAGCGATAGTAGATCCTTTTTGACCTACCGCAACATATATACAAAATACAGGTTCTCCTTTGTCGAAGAATTCTTTTTGATTGATGATAGTATCGATTGCCACCGCAGTTTTACCTGTTTGACGGTCACCGATAATTAACTCACGTTGTCCACGTCCGATAGGAATCATGGCATCGATCGCTTTGATACCTGTTTGTAACGGCTCATTTACCGGTTGACGGAAGATTACCCCCGGAGCTTTACGCTCTAGTGGCATTTCATACGTTTCACCTGTGATTGGGCCTTTACCGTCGATAGGATTACCTAGAGTATCCACAACGCGTCCAAGCATTCCTTCACCCACACGGATAGAAGCAATTTTACCTGTACGTTTTACAGTATCACCTTCTTTAATGTCGTTTGATGAACCTAACGTTACCGCACCTACGTTATCCTCTTCGAGGTTAAGTACGATACCTTTCAATCCGTTTTCGAATTCGATAAGCTCACCTGACTGAACTTTTGTAAGTCCATAAATACGGGCGATACCATCACCCACTTGAAGTACGGTTCCAACTTCTTCAAGTTCAGTTGCCGATTTAAAGCCGGCTAATTGCTGGCGGAGGATGGCTGAAACTTCGTCCGGTCTAACATCTACCATTTCTGTAGTTATTAAGAGTTATTTTATTATCTAATTAATTAAAATTCTTTTACGTATAAGTTATCGTCGAATTGGTTTTTCAACTGACGTAACTTTTTAGTTACTGAAGCATCGTACTGCTCATCTCCCATACGAAGAATAAAGCCTCCGATTAGATCTTTGTTTACAGTCTCGACTAATTCAATATTTATTCCTTTTGTTTTGCTGATGATTGCAAGTACTTGCTCACGTGTAGCAGCATCTAAAGGAGTGGCAGTAGTAACATGAGCAACTTTTACACCGATTGAATCTTTGTAAATATTGATGTACTCCTGAGCGATTCCCATTAAATAAGACTCACGACCTTTGCGGGTCATTAAGTCCATAAATGACATTGTTAACGCATCTACTTTATTTCCGAATACCGCTTTAATCACCGCATCTTTTTTATCAGTGCTGACAATCGGATTTTTCATCAATAAAGCAAGATCACGATTTGCAGTACATGCAGAAGAAATCAACTGCATATCTGCAAAAACTTTATCGGTTATTTTTCGCTCGCTAGCCAATCCTAATAAGGATTTAGCGTATCTACGAGCTACTTTTGAATCTGCCATATTAATTGAGGTTTAAAGTTGATAATCCCTTTCGGAATTACTTCACTTTAATGCTTAGTTCAATTTTACGTCTTTTAATAAATCATTCACCAACGCTTTTTGTTTATCGTCGCCTGCTAATTGCTGACGGATAACTTTCTCTGCGATGTCGATTGATAAAGTAGCCACTTGATTTTTTAATTCAGTGATAGCAGCTAACTTTTCATTTTGAATTGTTTCACGAGCGATAGTGATAATACGATCACCTTCTACTTGTGCTTTTGTACGGGCTTCGCTTACGATAGCGTCTTTTGTGTCGCGAGCTTCTTTCAACATTTTGTCACGCTCATTGCGTGCTTCCTGCAAAATACGCTCATTCTCCGCTTTCATATTTGCCACTTCTTCTTTCGCTTTCTTCGCTGAATTCAACGCATCGTTAATAGAAGTTTCACGTTCTTTTAATGATGTTAGAATTGGTCCCCACGCAAATTTGCGCAAGATGAAAACAACGATCAAGAAGGATACTGTCATCCAGAAAACGAGACCAAAGTCGGGTTTTACGAGTTCCATTTTATTCTGATTATTTTTTTGTTCTTAATAAGGATACTTTGATACTTCTTTAAATAAACCGGCGCTGTGCCAATCGCCTTCGCGCCGGTTTAAATTCGTTTTAACAATCGAACTAATTACTTAGTAAGGATTGCTAATAAGCCGATAACCATCGCGAAGAAGGCAGCACCTTCAACGAGTGCAGCAGCAAGAATCATGTTTGCACGGATATCGCCTGATGCTTCAGGTTGACGAGCAATTGATTCTAATGCAGAACCACCAATACGACCGATACCAAGACCGGCAGCAAGAGCAGCAATACCTGCACCAATAGCAGCAAGACCGTAACCGAATCCGATTCCGTCAACGCCTGCTTGTAATAAGATGTTAGCTAACATGTTGTAATTTATTTAAGGATTATAAGAAGTATTAATTTTTTTAGAAATCATTAAAAACCGCGAAGACGAGGCTTGGCAAATTTTCAGTACCGGAGTTTACCGAGCGTAAATGAGGATGCTGAAAATTTGACATAACGAAGTATTCGTGGTTTTTTTATGGTTTCTATTAATGGTGATCGTCGTGGTGATGTTCTTCAACTGCCGCTCCGATATAAACTGAAGATAATAATGTGAATACGTAAGCTTGAAGGAATGCTACTAATAATTCAAGCATTGCCATAAACACTGTAAACACTAACGATAGAGGAGATACTCCTAATCCACCGCCTGTTCCATATAAACTCTCTTGTCCGAAGATAAAGATCAAACAGAAGAATGATAATGCAATAATGTGTCCCGCCGCTATGTTGGCGAAAAGTCGGATCATCAATACGAATGGTCTTAAGAACATACCTAAGATCTCAATCGGCGTTAATAATACCAATACTCCTTTAGGAACTCCCGGCATCGCGAAAATATGTTGCCAGTAGTATTTGTTTCCGCTAACTACAGTGATGATGAATGTTAATACCGCTAATACTAATGCAACCGAAATATTTCCTGTTACGTTAGCTCCACCCGGGAAGATAGGAATCAATCCTAATAAGTTATTAATCCAGATAAAAAAGAACAATGTTAAAAGGTATGGAACATATTTCTCATACTTCTTCTCTCCGATACTCGCTTTGATTACGTCATCACGCATAAAAATGATAATCGGCTCAACAGCATTTTGTAATCCTGTTGGAGCTAATCCTTTGCGCTTGTTAGTATACATCTTAGCAACGCTGGTAAACACTAACAATAGAATTGCTATAGTAATAAAGATGCTGCAAACATTCTTAGTAATAGAAATGTCGTAAGTAGCAGCAGAAATTTCTTCGTTAACTGTTGCAGTATGAGCATCTACTTCGCCCATTTCATTTACCGCTTCAATTTTACCTGCTTCGTTTAACTTATATCCTTCATAAGCTTTATGTCCGTGTTCGAAACGAGCCGATGAAAATACCGTTAAGCCGCGTTGCGCATTGTAAACAATCACCGGAAGAGGAATTGAGGTATGCCCCCATAAATGCCATCCGTGACTATCGGCGATATGCTCCATGATGAGCTTACCTGCGTTTAATTTTTCTTCGCCTGCCGCATGTTCTTCATGAGCAGGTTCTGTAGCCACATGCTCCGCTCCTGCTTCAGCCGCTGTGGCCTCTACCGCTTGAGTTTGTACTGCAGATGAATCTTGCGCTGTGCCGGAAATCGTAAAAACCAACGACAAGGCAATAAACGTAATGATTGATATTAATGATAACTTGCTGACTTTCATATTAATGAGTGAGCTATAGGCTTAACCGGGGCGCAAAGTTAGTGAAAATGAGCAAAAAAGGGAAATAAAGTATCGGGAAATATCCGGGTTTTCAACAACCGGGGTTTAACTGATTGTTAATGACCTTGTTGGGGCATTTTTCTTTAAAGGGCTAATTTTTAGCGAAATAGCCTTTTTTAATTGCTCATTTCGTCCGATTAGGCACAAAAAAAGAGGGCCAACCTATAAAGCCCTCTTTAAACTAACCAATTAACTAACCTTTTAACCTAACCTATGTATGTTTTACTAACTATGCAAAGATGGGGGTGCAACTATGAACCACTCATGAATATCGGCCTTCACTTTCGTTATAATTATGTTAAAAAGAATAGCTTCATTACACCGCTTTTACCGCAACTAGTACCTAGCTTTAACGTATAAGTTTTTTCACGTCCATTACCCCCCATTATGAATAAAATTCAAAAGCTCCTCGTAGCTAATAGAGGAGAAATCGCCATCAGAGCACTAAGGGCTGCTACCGAGTTGGGTATCCGCACCGTTGCTGTTTACACTTACGAGGATCGTTATTCACTCCACCGCTACAAGGCTGATGAATCGTACCAGATTGGTAGCGACACCGACCCTTTAAAGCCTTATCTCGATATTGAGGAAATTATTTTGGTGGCGAAGGCCAACAATGTAAATGCTATTCATCCCGGGTACGGATTCTTGTCGGAGAACGTCACTTTTGCTCGTCGTTGTAGAGAAGAGGGGATCATTTTCATTGGACCATCGCCTGAGGTGATGGAACAGCTGGGCGATAAAGTAGCTTCTAAAAAGGTTGCTCGTACCGTTGGCGTTCCTGTAATCGAAGATAATGCCGTGGTGCTTTCTTCTTCGGCAGTTGCATTGAGTGAAGCTACCCGCATCGGATTTCCCGTGATTTTTAAAGCTAGTGCAGGTGGTGGAGGAAGAGGTATGCGTGTAATCCGCGAAGCTGCCGACCTCGAAAAGTCATTTAACGAAGCTCGTCGCGAGGCAGGAAATGCCTTTGGCGATGATACCATTTTCATCGAAAAATTTGTTGATGATCCTAAGCATATCGAAGTGCAGATTTTAGGTGATCAACATGGAAATATTGTGCATTTGTTCGAGCGTGATTGCTCGGTACAACGTCGCTTTCAGAAGGTAGTTGAAATAGCGCCTGCTCCTTCGCTACGTCAAGATACGAAAGACAAACTTTACGATTATGCGTTGCGCATTGCTAAGCATGTAGGTTATAACAACGCCGGTACTGTTGAATTCTTAGTTGACGGCGATGAAAACATTTTCTTCATTGAGGTAAATCCTCGTGTGCAAGTGGAGCATACCGTTACTGAGCAAGTAACAGGCATCGACATTGTGCGTTCTCAAATTCTCATTGCCGACGGCGAGGCTTTACGTTCTCCGGGAATTGATATTCCGAATCAAGAGGATATTCAGTGTCGTGGATTCGCCATTCAATGTCGTATTACCACTGAAGATCCCGAGAATGATTTCAAACCTGATTACGGTACCTTGATTGCGTATCGCAATGCAGGAGGTTACGGAATACGTATCGACGAAGGTTCATCGTACCAAGGGGTAAAAGTATCGCCGTTCTTCGACTCGATGTTAGCGAAGGTCACTGCTCAAGGGCGAACGTTAGCAGGTGCCAGCAGAAGGATGTATCGTACCCTTCTCGAGTTCCGTATCCGTGGCGTAAAAACCAATATTCCTTTTCTCGAAAATGTAATTAATCACCCGGCATTTCAAGAGGGAAAAGCAACGGTTAAATTCATTGAAAAATATCCCGAACTTTTTGTGTTCAGGAAAAAGCAAGACAGCGGCACTAAGGTGTTGAAGTTCTTAGCCGATATACAAGTAAACGGTAATCCCGATGTAACTAAAACAGATCCTTCGCGACATTTCAGTCACCCGCGAATTCCGGGCGCAGGATTACACATTCCTCCACCGAAAGGATCGAAGGATTTACTAACCGAATTAGGTCCTGAGAAGTTTGCTCAATGGCTCAAAAACGAAAAGTCGGTGAAGTTTACCGATACTACTTTTCGCGATGCACATCAATCGCTCTTAGCAACAAGAGTACGTACTATCGACATGATGAAAGTAGCGGCTGATTTCGCGGCTCGTCAACCTCAGCTCTTCAGTATGGAAGTATGGGGAGGAGCTACGTTTGATGTTGCTTTACGTTTCTTGCATGAATGTCCTTGGAAGCGTTTAGACCAACTCCGCGAAGCCATTCCGAATATCTGCTTGCAGATGCTTATCAGAGGAAACAACGCAATAGGTTATGCTGCTTATCCGGATAATTTAGTAGAGCGATTCATTGAAGATAGTTGGAACAATGGAAAAGGCGTTGACATCTTCCGCATTTTCGATTCGTTAAACTGGACCAAAAGCATGGCAGTAAGCATCAATGCTGTTCGCGAGCGAACAGGAGGAATTGCCGAAGCGTGCATCAGTTATACAGGTGATATTTTAGATCCGAAGAAAACGAAATACGATTTAAAATACTACCTCGATTTAGCGCGTGAATTAGAAGATATGGGAGCGCATGTACTTGGAATAAAAGACATGGCAGGACTATTAAAACCATACGCTGCGCAACTATTGGTGAGTGAGCTGAAAAAAGTAATTGACATTCCGATTCATTTACATACACATGATACTGCATCGGTACAATGTGCGTCGTATTTAAAAGCAATTGAATCGGGAGTAGATGTTGTAGATGTATCGTTAGCATCGATGAGCGGATTAACATCACAACCGAACTTCAACAGCTTAGTGGAATCGTTAAGAAATACGCCGTATGAATCGACGCATGATGTTAAACATTTGAACGAACACTCTGACTATTGGGAGACGGTACGCGAATGGTATTATCCGTTTGAAAGCGGATTGATGGCAGGAACGGCAGAAGTATATAATCACGAGATCCCGGGAGGACAATATTCGAACTTAAAGCCACAAGCGATATCGTTAGGGTTAGGCGAAAAAATGCCGGAGATAAAACAAGCATATGAAGATGTGAATCAGCTATTCGGAGATATTGTAAAAGTAACTCCGAGTTCGAAAGTAGTTGGCGACATGGCGTTATTCATGGTAAGTAATAACTTAACAAAAGAAGACGTGATGACTCGAGGAGAAACATTGAGTTTTCCTGCATCTGTTAAGAGCTTCTTCAAAGGAGACCTAGGACAACCGCCGGGAGGATTTCCTGTAGATTTACAAAAGATATTATTAAAAGACGAAGAGCCTTACACCGACTTACCGAATGCGCATTTAAAACCTGTTGACTTCGACAAAGAATTTGCCGACTTCAAACTTCGGTTTGGCGACACCGTTAGTTTCAGAGATTTCTTAAGTTGGAAATTCTATCCGAAAGTATACGAAGAATACGACGCCTTCAGAAAGCAATATGGCGACGTAAGTCATATACCTACAACAGCCTTTTTCTTTGGCATGAAAAACAACGAAGAAATTTTGGTAGAGATAGGAAGAGGAAAAAATATTTTGATACGATTATTGTACGTATCGGAGGCAGACGAAAACGGACATCGCAGTGTTTACTTCCGATTAAACGGACAAACACGATCGATAGATGTGATGGACAAGAAAGCGGTAGTTAAAAAGATCTCTCACAAGAAAGCCGCCGGAGAAACAAATATTGGAACGCCACTACAAGGAATGTTGAGTAAAATATTTGTGAAAGCCGGACAAGAAGTAAAGAAAAATACGCCGCTGTTTACCATTGAAGCAATGAAAATGGAAACAACGATAACCGCCAATAAAGATTTAAAAATTAAAGACATCACCTTAAAAGAAGGAACTTTAGTTGAATCGGATGATTTGGTGATGGAAGTTGAATAGAAAGATAAATAAAATAGCGAGTCATAATATAATTTGACTCGTTTTTTTTATCCTAAAATTAATGAAGTTGCATCTTCCTGCATATCTGCTTTGCATGCTGTTGTGCCTGTTGAATTCGTGTATTTCATCATATGATTATTCAGTCCTGTTCCAGGGCAGAATGAAATTCCTCCTGCACCAATATCATCATTGGCAACAATTACATTTCCTGAAGCATCAACTGTTAATACTTTTCCATTTGTAGCTGCTGCAGGCGACGTCGATGTTAAATTCTCAAAACGCAACCCGGATTGGTTTGCTGCATTAGCTCCTAATTGAAGTGTTGTTGTTAATGCAGATGCAGTATTTATACCTACGTACCGATTACCAGCATTGAACTTGGGGTTAATGCGCAAATCTCCGGTACTAAGCGATTGAAAATCGGTATAGGCGCCGGTATTAACCCCATTTTGTTGGGTATGTGTAAGTCTTAATTGGGGTTGATTTCTTGCACCATCTAGTACTTCTAAACGACGTGCGGGACGTAACGCTGTATTTGTTGGTGTACCAATTTTGTAAAAATTTCCAATTCCAAAATTACCTTCATAACTGATTCTAGCCATTTCTTGACCATCATAATCACCTGAAATACCATTTGTACCTGGAATGGTAGTAAATATAAATCTTAAATCATTTAAGTTATCAGTAACTGTTGAAGCATTATCGCCCCAACTAATTACCGCATCCATATTATCAGTCCATATTTGGCTGGTTGTAGAATTGACAAATTCTTGCTTTAAACCAAAATACATATTATCAGTATTTGCTGCGGTATAAGTACCCACATCCATCCAAGTCCTATGCCCTAAGGTACCCGGAACAATTCCATGACCTAA
>JAKPPP010000299.1 GCA_029547265.1 Bacteroidota bacterium | reverse complement strand
TAGTCTTGAATTTCCCCTTCGGCGTTACAACTGTAGTATGTCCGTCGGATTTCTCAAAAGCCGTCACTTCATGCTCTAATAATACTTTGCTGCCGTTGAACTTTTGTTCAATCAAATCCGAAAGCACCTTACAAACTCCCACAAAATCGATAATTCCCGTGCAGCCAACCCTAATCCCTTGAATACCTGTGCAATAAGGCTCTATTTCTTTAATGCGATCCGGTCCCACCAACTCAATATCTTCAACTCCGTTCTGCAATCCGTGATTGTAAACTTTATGCATATGAGCCAATTCCGATTCATGGGTGGCTACAATCAGCTTCCCGCAGATATCATGGCCAATATTATGTTCTTTCGCAAATTGTACGATTTCTCGTCGCCCTTCCACACAATTTTTGGCTTTGTAACTGCCCGGCTTGTAGTAAATCCCCGAATGTAATACGCCCGAGTTTCTTCCCGTCTGGTGAAATGCAACCGCATTCTCTTTCTCTAAAACCAAAATTTTAAGCTCCGGATGGTGTAAATTGAGCTTATATGCCGTCGATAGTCCTACGATGCCGCCTCCAATAACGATAACATCATACTGCGTTTGATCCATTCTGCAAATTTATATGCAACTTTTGTATTATTCTTCAGATATTTGAGTGAATTGCATCATATTCCTAATCACAGTGCACTGTTAATAAGTACAACCGACTTCTATTGCCCTATAACAGCGGACCGCCTACATTTGTTATCTCACAGAAAGTTATGAAGCTAAAAGTGCTGATGTTCGGGTGCCTTGTGGCACCTTTGTTGTCGCTTGCCGGGGGATTCCAAATCAATACGCAAGGACAAAAATCTACATCTATGGGAGGATCAGTTTCTTCCGTAGCATTAGATGGTAGTGTGGTGTTTTATAATCCGGGAGCCTTGGCTTTCATCGACCATAGTTATTTGAATGCCGGTGTCTCTTTAATTGTCCCTAAAACTTCGTTTTTAGGCCAAACAGGTGTCAAAGAGTCGATGCCCGGACAAATGTATACTCCTTTCTCGGTGTATGCTGCGTATGCATGGAAACCTAAAGTAAATATCGGATTGGCAATTAATACTCCTTTTGGTTTAGGAACTAAATGGGATAGCAATTGGTCGGGACGATATATTACCCAAGAAGCGAAGCTGAATGCGCTCAATATTCAACCTACGGTATCTTATAAATTTAACGATCATTTATCGATCGGGGTTGGTCCAATGATCGTACTCGGAAATGCTGACCTTACTAAAGCACTTCCTTATGCTTCATCAGCAGGAGAAGCAGCTGTTGAACTGAAAGGTTCCGGAACTTCAGTAGGTGCTAATGCCGGAGTGAATTATGTTAGCGGAAATTTTGCTTTGGGAGTTGCTTATCGTACTTCCACCAAAATTGATATCACAGGCGGTGATGCTTCGTTTACTAATGTCCCTTCTTCTTTATTACAAAACGGAACTATTCCTTCTTCCGCTTCTTTCGAGACCAGCGTTACTTTGCCTTCGGTGTTTTCATTAGGCGCCGGATATAATGTTACTCCGAAAGTGTTAATCACACTCGATTTTAATTATACAGGATGGAAAGTATACGATTCGTTGAATTTCATCTTCGCCGATAATTCTCAACTCGATTCACGTCAAGCAAGAAACTACAAAAATGCTGTGGCTGTACGAGGAGGAATTCAATACAAAAAAACAGAACGTATCACTCTTCGCGCCGGATTAGCTTTCGATCAAACTCCTGTGCAAGATGGTTATGTTAGTCCTGAGTTACCTGATGCCAATCGATTAATTTATGCAGCAGGTATCAGCTATAAATTAAAAGGCAATTTCTCTGCCGATTTATCTTTGATGTACGAAAATGTGAAGGAAAGAAAAGAAGTAGATAATATGCAGACGAATTTCAATGGTACGTATAAAACGAATTTAGTGGTAGGAGGCCTCGGATTACAATATGAATTCTAAAACAATTATTCGGTACTGCGTTGCCGTTAGCATGTTGTTGGGAGGTTGTAAGCCATCACTCGACGAACCTAGATATAATGCAGGCGAAGCCGATTTCGAAAGATTTGTGGCTGTTGGAAGTAGCTTTACAGCAGGTTATAATGATGGTGCTTTAACTCGCGCCGGACAATTAGCTTCTATTCCCAATATCCTTGCTCAACAGTTCGCTTTAGTTGGCGGTGGTGAGTTCAAACAGCCTTTGCTTCCTGTAGGAAATGGACTCGTGGTGAATAGCCTCGGACAAATTACAGGTCAATTGGCACTTTCATCACGCATAAATTGTGCAGGTAAGCCCGATTTCGGCATTGCTAATGTAAGTGGTAATGCTGCTGGTATGCAATGGATCGGTAACGATGGTCCTTATAATAACTTGGGTGTTCCGGGAGTTAAGTCGTTCCAACTTTATAGTCAGTTTTTAGGAAAAGGTGGATCTGCTGGAAATTATTATTATCATCGATTTGCAAGCGATACAGGTTCGGTATCGGGATTGAGTTCTACTGTTATCGGTGATGCTCAATTAATCAATCCTACTTTCTTCTCATTGTGGATGGGAAATTCAGATGTGTATTCTTATGCAACGTCGGGTGGATCAGGAGTAGTAGGAGGGATGACGACATACGATATTACTCCCGTAGATACTTTTAATAAAGCTGTCGATTTTATCGTGAATGGATTAACGAGTAATGGCGCTAAAGGTGTTATTGCAAACATTCCCGATATTAGTGATATCCCTTACTTTAATACGATTCCTTATAACGGACTAACATTAACTGCCGCACAAGCAACTGCTTTGAATTCGGTTTCTCCTCCCGGAATTTCATTCTCCGCAGGAGCTAATTCATTTGTTGTTGAGAATCCGGGTTCCGGAACTATCCGTCAGCTGAAATCAGGCGAATTATTATTGTTGTCTATCCCATCTGATTCTTTACTCTGTGGCGGATGGGGATTGCCTCAACATCCTATCCCTGCTAATTATGTTATCGATAGTACCGAGCTAAGTAATATCAAATCGAATATTACATTGTTCAATAATAAAATTTCGGCTGCCGCTGCTACTAAGGGGTTAGCGTTAGTAGATGTAAATCACTTCTATAAAACATTACAAAGCGGTGTCAAATTCAATGGAGCTACAATGTCGGCTTCGTTTTTAAGCGGTGCAACATTCTCTCTCGATGGTGTTCATCCAAGTAATAAAGGATTCGCCCTCATCGCTAACGAATTTATTACTGCTATTAACGCTCGCTTTAAGTGCAATTTACCTCCTGTTGACGTCAATAGCTATACCGGAATAATCTTCCCTTAAGAGGCTTAAAATATTCGAATAAAGCGACCGGAGTTTTCTACTTCGGTCGTACGTCGCAATATAGGGTGACGAAGTTTTGGAAAAACATTAGGAACGATATATCTAAATCTTATATCGAAGCGTAACGTCCGCCTTAAATTTTTGCGGATAGAACGATGAGAACGGAAACGATAGAAAGAAACACTGCCCGAGACATGAAGTGTCGACGCAGGAGACGATTCAGGGCGAGTTTGTTTCTTTCCGTTGGAGTTGAAATCGTTCCCGCTAAAAAATTTACAGCGGCGGTTTTTTCAAACCAGTTGCAAGTGTATTTTTAGCCTAAGATGCGACGTAATTTTTTGCAAAGACGATTAAAAAAAATCGTTGCATAGCCATAGCCTACGGAACTATTTTTTTTAGAAGTATTTGTGAAAAAGGACGAGCAGAAA
>JAKPPP010000289.1 GCA_029547265.1 Bacteroidota bacterium | reverse complement strand
ATGGTACTGTTTTGATTCGGTCCTTCGCTCGCTCTAATATGTTTTGTTGCCTCATAGCCATCCATTATCGGCATATGAATATCCATAAATATCAGGTCGTATTTCTTTTGCTTGGCCATATCGACAGCCTGCTGTCCGTTTTCGGCTAACTCTACCGAGATGCCATCAAACAAACTCTCGAGGGTATCAACGGCAACCATCTGGTTCATGGGTTGGTCTTCTACCAGCAATACCGTTAGCGGGGAATTAATATTAAATCGAGGGCTTTGAATAACTTCCTCTTGTGGAGGATCACCGATCTCATAGTCTAACTCGAAGCTAAACGTCGTACCTACATTCTTAGTTGATGATACTTGCATATATCCACCTTGCAGTTCCACCAATTGCTTGCTGATGGTAAGTCCTAGTCCGGTGCCGCCAAATCTTCTCGTAGTATCGTTACTCTCTTGCGTAAAGCTCTCGAAAATTTGATTCATTTTATCGGGAGAAATTCCGATGCCGGTATCAGTAACTTCGAATCTTAAGTTGATCGTTTTACCATCAACATTTTTAGCGATGATGTGAATTTTTATCTCGCCATTTTCCGGAGTGAACTTAATAGCATTTCCAACTAAGTTGATAAGGATTTGCGATAAGCGTACAGGATCACCTTTGAGCCATTGCGGAATCGACGATTCCATCTCAACGTTAAAGCTGATTTTTTTCTCCTCTGCTTTCAAGTATAACGTTTGGTAAACACCATCGATAGCCTCTCGTAAATTATAGTCGATATGCTCGAAGGTAATCTTACCGGCTTCTATTTTACTTACGTCAAGAATATCGTTGATGATAGCTAATAGATTCACCGATGCTTGTTTCATCCCTTTCAGGTAGCGCATCTGATCTTCGCGAGGCTCTTTATCGAGTAATAAATTGGTCATTCCGATAATGGCATTCAGCGGAGTGCGAATTTCATGACTCATATTCGCCAAAAACTGTTGCTTGAAATGAGAGCGTTGTTCAGCTTCTTCCTTTGCAACTAAAGCATAAGTAAGTTTTTCTTTGGCATCGATTCCTTCTTGTAAATGGCGACGCTCTTGAATTGTTTTATCGAGTGTAGTTTCGAGGTCGGTGAAATCGATTGGCTTAGTGATGAAATCGAAAGCTCCAAGGTTCATGGCAGCGCGGATATTCGACATATCGCCGTAGGCAGAAAAGACAATAGCTTTCAGCGGATGAAATTTCTTCATCTCGTTGAGCAAAGTAAGTCCGTCCATTACGGGCATATTAATATCGGTCATCACCACATCCACCGAAGGGTCACGATCGAGGAAATCCAATGCTTCCTTGCCATTTAAAGCGAAGCTAAGCGTATAAAAATTTTCTTTTACCTGTTTACGAAAACGCTGACGGAATAAGAATTCCTGGTCAGGTTCATCGTCGACGATAAGGATATGAACGGGAGTAGAACTCATAGTAAATCAGGACTGAGGTTGGTGTCAGTAATTTTCAAATATAATAAATCAGGCTTTTAGTGGCAGCAAGATACTGAATAAAGTATATTCTCCTTCTTTGCTGTCGGCAGTTAACTGTCCGCCATGCCCTTTAGTGATAATGTCGAAGCTCAAGCTGAGGCCTAATCCCGTACCCTCGCCCGCAGGTTTGGTAGTGAAGAAAGGCTCAAATATTTTATCTAATACAGACTTCGGTACTCCGGTGCCGTTATCCTTCACGATGATTTCAGCGAAATCATTTTTGATAGTAGTAATGACTAATAATTCAGGCTGATAATTCGGATCATTTGATGCCTGTTTCTTTTTATTCATAGCATAAAATCCATTGCTAATGATATTGAGTAAAACGCGTCCGACTTCCTGTCGGTTTAACATCAACTCCGGAATATGCTCAGCATAATCAGTAGTCAATTTACAATTCAGCGAAGGCATTTTTGCGCGGGCGCCATGATACGCAAGTCCCGCAATTTCCGCGCATAATTTATTGATATCGACAGGCTCTTTTTTAGAATCACCGGAGCGAGAATGCAACAACATATTCTTCACAATATCATCGGCACGTTTACCATGGTGATTGATCTTACTTAGCAGTTGCACAATATCGCGTTCGAGTTCAGCTTTATCTGCAGGATCTTCGGTATTTTTCATCTCCTCGATGAGTTCAATAGCAGTTTCTGAAAAATTATTTACGAAGTTCAAAGGATTTTGAATTTCATGTGCGATACCGGCGGTAAGTTGTCCGAGTGAGGCCATTTTTTCATTCTGCACCAATTGATTCTGCGCGCTCTTCAACTTCAACAAAGTATCGGCAAGTTCTTTATTCGATTGCTCTAGTTGAGTATTCGATTCACGTTTTATCTTATAACGATTATAGAGAAGAAAAGCGAGTAAAACAGCTGCGAAGGTAAGAGCTAATAATAAATTCCTGAAACCAGTCTGACGTTCCAGTTGCACCTCTTTCTTTGCGAGGTCACGTTCTTGTTCTGCCTTGAGGCGGTTGAGGGCTTCGAGTGCAATTTCTTGCTCTTCGATAGCACGATCTTTCGCTTGGATTTCTATATCCGTTTTTGAGATCACCTGGCTTAATTCAAGTTGCGTTTGATTCATCAAATTCGACTGCTCCTGATTTTGTTTTTGCAACATGTCGATGATTTGTTGTTTCTGCTCAAGTTCAGAAACCGAAAGAGTAGGATGGATGCCTTCAACTTTCGTAAGAGAGTCTTTCAAAGAACGATACTTATCGTGGTAGATATCGGCTTTAACGAAATCGTTATTGAAGCTATACAATGTAAAGAGCTGCATGTATGAATCCTTCAACAACTTTTTTATGAGGATCTGGCGATCATATGCATAACTTTTATTGAAAAAATCAATTGCATTTTCGAACAATCCTTTTTTGAATTGAACTAGTCCCATATTACGAAGAACTACAGCCTTCAATTTTGTATTTTTCCCTTGGTTAAATAAGTCGAGGGCAGCCAAAAAATTCTCCTGCGCTTTCTTAGAATCATTTATTTTAAGTTGCATCTCCCCAAGGTTATTGAGGCAGAGGGCGGCAGCATCTTTTTCGTTCGCTGAGAGATACGATTTAGAAGCTCTTTTATAATATTCGGCTGCCGAATTAGAATCGTGGAGTTTGTTGTAGCACTGAGCACACAGTGCTTGAACGAGACCGATAACTTTAGGTAGTTTTTGTGCTTCTGCCAGAGGCGATGCTTCGCGCAGCAGTTGAAGTGCCTCGGTAAAATTCTTCAGTTGAATTTGCGCGATAGCAGACTCGATAAGGGAAGTAGTGAGATAATTATTGTTGTTAGTAGTTCGAGCAGCTTCGATAGCCTTTTTAAAATAAACAGATGATTTAGCAGGATCTCCTTTTTTCAAGTAGATCATACCGAGGTTAGAAGCAGAGTAGAAAACGCCTTTCGCATTCTGCTTGCGTGTAGCGGCTTCGAGGCGGCGTAAGTTTATAAGTTCATTACCGCTAAACGGAAGGTATTTACCGGGACGCTGAAGGTCAGAGATGCCAATGGTAGCTGCCGAATCGTTGAGCTGTTTCAAGAAATCGGGGTCGTCTTGTGCGGAAAGAGATAAAGCAAAGAATAAAAAAAGGCAAAGCACAACCCATCTGAAGGCACTTTTCGGTGAAGGCGACTTCGGAACAAATGATAAAGAAGAGACTGCAATAGGAGGAATAGTGGTCACGGTTGATGAGGCTGCCGACAAGATACAAAAGTCAGAAAAGAATTCAAACCGAGGCCGAGAGTGCAGGTTTTTACAAAGCTGAATTACGAACTTTGGTTTTTAGGTACGATTCGAATACATCGCGGCGACTCGAGCTCAAACTTTGAACCGATGGCTGTTTGATATCGGTCATATCGATGTACGTAAATGTTAATAACTCAGCGATTTCATCAGGTTTAATGCCGGTAGTTTCGGCACGTTTTTCCAATTGACCGAACAAGTTGTCGATCTTTCGGAGAGCGTCTTGTTGCTTTAGAGTAATCATGGTAGTATTCATTTTTTTCGAAAAAGGTTTTTATGGTTTGAAAGTTGAAGTAAAAGTAAGGGGTAATTAAGTGATTCTGTAGGGAGTAAAACGAAGGTTTTCAACAAGAATTGCCATGAAGTGTAAAATCCATGTAAAGTTAAAATGAAGATGAAGAAATTGGGCAATGAACAATGAGTGAAATCAGGATATAAAAACAAAGTAACTGTAATTCAATACAATTTAACCCTATATGAACCGTTAATTTCAAACCTTTGAAAGAAAAGTGTTGACAAGGGCGATTTTATGTGTAACTTGCGCCCTTGTTTAAACACCCGCCACTTCGGGATCGATCAGGGTGTATAGTGCTAATTAACAGCTAGATATGCGTCAACTAAAGATAACCAAATCAATTACCAACCGCGAAAGCGCCTCTTTTGAAAAGTATTTACAGGAGATTGGTAAAGAAGAACTCATTAC
>JAKPPP010000288.1 GCA_029547265.1 Bacteroidota bacterium | reverse complement strand
CTTTATTGGTGAAATTTCCACACTTAAAGAGCTGGCATCTCGCCCGACAAAAGCATGCCGAGTATTACGATAAAGCCTTTAGTAACTCTATGATAAAAGCGCCTTATGTCGCTTATCAAAGATCTTACCACATTTATAATCAGTATGTCATTTTGGTGCCGGATAAAAGGGACGAACTGCGTCAATATTTGGCTGATAATGAAATCGGCTCCGAAATCTATTATCCGGTACCGTTCCACCTGCAGGAATGTTTTAAGTACCTCGGTTATAACAGTGGTGATTTTCCCCACAGCGAATATGCCGCCAGCCATTCCCTGGCTCTGCCAATCTATCCGGAGTTGACGGAAGAAATGCAGGCTTATGTAGTGGAGAAGATTCTTAAGTTTTTTTAAGTGCTGGTAAGTGCTTTTAAGCACCTATAAAATTTATACTATAGAGGTTTTCAACAAATTTAGGGAAGTACAAAATAGAAAAAGCATCTGAAAATTCTGTAAAAGAATGGTGGGCTAAATCTGAAATAGATTTGCGCGAAAGGCTATTGAACTTCTCGGTTAATGTTATCCAGTTTTTATCTTCTTTACCATTAAAACGTGAGTATGAAGTATTTCGTTCATGAATCCAGTTACATTGACGATAATGTCGAGATCGGCGAAGATACCAAAATCTGGCACTTCTGCCATATTCAGTCCGGTGCGAAAATCGGTCGTGGCTGTTCAATTGGGCAGAATGTCAATGTCGGCAACAACGTTGTAATCGGCAATTTTGTGAAAATTCAGAATAATGTCTCGGTCTATGAAGGTGTTACCCTCGAAGATTATGTTTTTTGTGGACCTTCGATGGTTTTTACGAACATAATCGATCCGCGTTGTAAATATCCCCAAAGAAGTGCCGAATTTTACCATAAAACTCTGGTTAAGGAAGGCGCTTCGATTGGCGCTAATGCTACGATTATTTGTGGAAATACAATCGGTCGTCATGCTTTTATTGGAGCCGGAGCAGTGGTGACGAAAGATGTTCCCGATTATGCTTTAATGGTCGGAGTACCTGCCCGTCAGATCGGCTGGGCTTGCGAATGCGGCGAGATTCTACCAAAATTTGATAAAGAGATCAAGTGCCCACGCTGTGGGTTGGAATACTTGCTTGAGAATGGGGTACTTCTCGCCAAGGACGCAAAGGAATAAAGAGTTCGCAAAAGTGTTCTTAAGTAATGAATGAGAATGAAGTTACGAAAATTATTCTCGATATGGCTTTTAAAATTCTTACCAAATTTGGACCACATTTATTTGAGTCAGTTTATGAAAAATTACTTGCTTACGAGCTACCCAAAAAAGGTTTTCAGGTTGAGCGGCAAAAAATACTTCCCCTACTTTATGAAAATCTTAAGATCGAGTCAGGTTTTAGAACCGATTTATTAGTTGATGATGCTGTAATAGCTGAGATTAAATCAATAGAATCAGTCTTACCAGTTCATAAGAAGCAGCTCTTAACTTATTTGCGCTTGTCAGAGAGACACCTTGGTTTGTTAATCAATTTTAATAAAACCCATCTAAAAGATGGTATTCCTCGCCTAGTTAATAATTTATAAAACTAAATAAAAATACTTTGCGTCCTTACCAACCCTGGCGTCCTTTGCGAGAAACAAGCACTTTGCGATAAATAAAACGAGGAAATGATGTACAATATTGCTCTTATCGGTTGCGGTCGAATTTCTAAAAATCACTTTGAATCCATTAATCAATTATCTAATGACCTGAAATTAGTTGCCGTCTGTGATATTATTGAGGAACGCGCCCGCGCCGCTGGTGAAAAATACGGAGTTGATTGGTACACTGATTATGATAAAATGCTCGAAAGAGGTGATATTGATATTATTTCGGTCTGTACGCCCAGCGGTCTGCATCCGGAGCACGGCATTAAAGCCGCTCGGAAAGGCATTCATGTCATTTCCGAAAAACCGATGGCTATTTCACTGGCGGGCGCTGATGCCCTGATTAAAGCCTGCGACGATAACAAAGTTCAGTTATTTGTCGTCAAACAAAATCGGCTAAATACTACTTCCCAACTAC
>JAKPPP010000278.1 GCA_029547265.1 Bacteroidota bacterium | reverse complement strand
CAGAACCGTTTCAGGCTTAACCTCATCAATATAGTGAAGCACTGCAGCTGTCTTTCCAAGCCCCATCCCGACTGAAAGGATCGCGTTCTTTTGTTCGTGTAGAAATTTTATCGTGCGTAATTGATATTCTCGTAGTTTCATAATTATTTGTTATTCAAAATTTAACATAGGATAATCTTTTTCTATCTCACTTTTAGCATAACCAACTTCGTTTATCTCTCTTTTTTTAATTATTTCTCGCTCTATCCACGCTTTTGCCTTCGGATAAATTTCTTTGTCAATCTCGAAGCCGTATGCTTTTCTGTTTAAATTTGTTGCTGCTACTAAAGTGCTTCCGCTTCCTGCTACTGGATCGATAACAACATCTCCTTCATCTGTGAACGTTTCAATTAAAAATTCAAGCAACTTGATAGGCTTTTGTGTAGGGTGAATTTTAGGGCTTTCGTTGTCTCTCGGCCAATCGATTACGTTAAAAATCATTTTACCGTTGTTTCTGAATTTTGGCAATTTATCTCGATATAAAATAAGTCCGTATTCAGCATTCCCGACTACGCGCATGTTTGCTTTTAATACTTGAGCACTGAAGTTTTTTCTGAAAACAAGGTTTATGTAATTATTCAGTCCGTATTTCTTTGCAAGCTCAATAAAATACATTTGTTGATCGAAAGCACAAAACAGTATCATGCACGGTGCTTCGTTTCTTGCCTTCGGCTCTTTTTTCAACATCTGAGAACAAAAGTGCATAAACTCCGCTGGTTTGAAATTTATATCCGTATTGAAAAACTGCTTACCTGCCAATTCGCTTTCGCCATTTTTGTTATCACCGTTTATGTACCATTTAGGATTACTACCGTAAGCATTTATTCCTATATTATAAGGAACATCAGCGATTATAAGTTGCGCTTTAGGGATGTTGTAGCTCTTAAAATTCTGATAATTATCTCTGTACAACATCATTCTTTCTCCCATTTCATTATTCTATTTTCTTTCGAGTTAGCGAAATAGTAACACTCAAACGACTTCAGCTCTTTCGTCTCGACGCCCCATCTTTCGCAATCTGTTACCAGCTTTCGCTTGCATGCTTTTACTATTCGATCTTCATTTCCTGAAACATCATCCTCCGAAGCCTCTTTAAACGAAACTTCGCCGTGAAATAGCATCGTAGATCCTTCAAACGTAGCAGTGTAGTGAATTGTCATAACCTTACAATTTTAAAACGGTAAGTCATTCATCGAATTATCTTTCTCATCGTCTTCCTCATCGAAAGCGTCGCCTTTCTTCAATTCAAGTATCGCATTGATCAAATCTTTTCGCTTATATTTCGACCGTCGCGTTTCGGGAGGCTTGCCTACTAATTTATCCAACGCTCCGATAACCGCCTTCTTCTCTTTCAATGTAGGCTTTCCTTCGATCGCAGCCTTGATGATCACGGGTGGAGTTATGTACGTACCTTCAGCGCTGTTAATAACTTGCAATATCATCGGATCATCTCGGAAACGGTTTATGTGATAATTTATTTCCTCACTTGCCAATCCGTTCACATGATCGATCGTGTTATACCAAGCCTGCCAATCGTCCATTCTCGGTGTAGCATTCACGCAGAAATCTTTCCAAATTTTGTAAATCTCATCGAAAGACAACTGCACAGGCTGATTATTAAGATGAATAGCATAGAACCTTCGTTCT
>JAKPPP010000425.1 GCA_029547265.1 Bacteroidota bacterium | reverse complement strand
GGTATCTCCAGTTGATTTTTTAACTTTAAATCTTTCCTTGTTTACATAGCGTGAACCAATTTGTTCGGCTTCTCCATAACGTCCTATGTACAAACCGTTGCATCGAATCCATACTTTCTGTCCGAGTGGATAAATTGCAGATAATCCTGAAGCATCAATCGAAACTTTAATGGCTTGACCGTTAGCTCCGGGTTCCTGAACAACAAAATACTTGTAAACATTTCCATCCACATCAGTAGAAGTGATGTAACCACTGATTACAATGTCCGATTCGGCCTGAATGGGATCAGCTGTATATAAGCCACCTTTATAATTGACTGTATCGGAATAAGCATCGTTTAAAGTCAAAAAATTATTCTTCAATTGTTCAATGGTATAAGTAGTAGTCAATGAATCTCCCATCAACTTGTTGACGGGAATTGCATCAAAATCTGTTTCGGCACAAGATGTAAAAATTGCTGCCAGAAGGATGGAAATTCCACCTATTTTAAAATTCTTCATTTTCGTCATATTTTAAATATCTATAAATATATGATTTTTATTCATTAAAACTTGTATCCTATATTGAAGAACACGTTAAAGCCCCAAGCATAATAGTATTTATTGGGAAATCTGTTCAGACCGGTGGGGTCAATGGCTCCATTGGAGAGCGGCAAGCGGGCTTGCTGATAACCACCGGTAATCATTTTGGTATTGTTCAGTATGTTGCTGGCGCTTAAGTTAAAGTTCAAAGAACGACGATGCTTCAAATAAATAAGCTTTCCTACAGAAGCATCCAGCAGAAAACCACCTTTCAGTTTTTCCTGGGTGCCCAAAGCAGCCATCATTTCGGGTGTGGTATATTTTGCCATGTTGTTTTCGGTGAAACGGTTGGGCGCAAAATCCAAATAATTGTTGTCGAAATAATTTAAGGTAACATCGGCAAACCACATTTTAGGATGGAAATAATCGATGGTAATATTTCCGGCTGCTTGAGGACCTGCAGCAATTTTTAAACCTTTTGTAAGAACGGTTTCGGCAACATCGGCAAAAGCACCGTTTTCAGGACTTTTTACGCCGATGGCATTGTTGGCATAATGATAATCGGCGTACGTTCCTGCCAAAGAAACGGAGAAATTACTGTTGATCTTTACCGTTGTTCCCAATTCGACTCCCTTATAAACCTTGTCCGATTTTGCCAACACATGGTTGATAAAAGTTCTGTATTCGTCATCATAATATCCCAACATATCGGAGGTGTTGTATAAATTTGTCTGAAACACGCCAATTCTTCCTCTAATGGTCGAGTAGGTAAAATTGTAGTTAATATCGGCCGACCGAATATCCTGACTTTGCAAATAAGGAATCAACATATCCTTTATTCTTTCGGAAAGATAAGCTTGGCTGGCGAGCGGCGCTCTGCTTTCTATCAGTCCATTGAATGACAAACGATTGCGTCCGTCAATTTTATAAGTAAAACCGGCTTTAAATGAAGGATCGACAAAATACCAAGTTTTGCTTTTTCCGTACGAATTTTCGGGAGCACGTCCGTTTTGCATGTGTCCGTAGCGATAGAATTGCGTATAGGTCAGTTTAGCGGCATAATAGATATCAAACTGTGGAAGTATCCATTCATTTTGAATAAAACCATTGGCATAAGCCATATTGATATCGTAGTTATAACCAAAAGTGTCGCCTTCCTTTATAACAGCGTTTCGGTTTCTAAGATCATTCTGAATAATATCGGGATTTGAAGGGAAATCGCGTTCGGAAAACTGATCGATGTCAATCCATTGATTACCGCCCAATAAATCGTCAAGTGTTTTGTAATGCATTCCTTTCGACATTTTACCTTCTATTCCGGCAATAAGTTTCAACTGTTTATTCATTTGCTGGGTATAAGTTGAGTTGAAAGAACCTTCCATCAGGTCGTTGTGTCGGCGTTCTACAATATATCGTGCTGTTCCGTTGGGATTGATT
>JAKPPP010000231.1 GCA_029547265.1 Bacteroidota bacterium | reverse complement strand
CCATTAAGCGATAAATCAACTACCGAATAAACCAATCCTGTTTCTAATGGCAATACTCCTGCACAAAATACATAAAATTGATTTGAGTTTCCGGGATTTGGTATAATTACCATTTCTTGATAAAATGAAAGACCAAATAATCTAGTTCCATTATCTATAACTTGGTGAAACCGATTTACAACATAGCCATACATTGTCCCTCCAGCTCCTGATGGGAATGGTGGCACTTGGGGTGATCCACAGTAAAGTATTAATTGGCCTGCACTATCACAAATACTCGCACAATCGCCTCGTGTTCGAAGTATGCTTTCTCCGGGGATAGGATTGGTCAAATTATTGAAATTTATTCCAGCGCTGTCGCCAAAAACCCAGTACCGATCAGTATATTGAGCGTTAGAACCACCTGCCATCAACAACAAAACAAAAACCAACAAGCTTCTAATCGCCTTCATAAAGTATAGTCTTAAAGTGATCAATATTTATCAAATGTATATATTATTCACTAAAAAAGGAATTGCTAATCACTTAACCGTTTGTAAGCGTTTATCTCCCGACTATTTAGTAGAATTTTTGTAATTTTAATTAGGGAGGGAAATTGCTGTACCCCATATTGAAATAGGGAATTCTTGTTAAAGGAGATTTTTCGGAGAAATTTAATTGGGTAAGGTAAGGGACAGACCATCTCGACTTATTTCGACTCATCTCGACACCGCTCGATGACCACCGCTCAATGACCACCGCTCTATGACCATGTCTCGACTCCGCTCGACAACCGCCGCTCGATATTTCGACAAGCTCAATTACCGTGACCATGTCTCGACTCATCTCGACTCCGCTCGATGACCACCGCTCGATGACCATATCTCGACTCCGCTCGATAACCGCCGCTCGATGACCCCCGCCGCACTATGATGTTTTTAAGAAATCCAATTTCTTAATCCTTTAGTATATTCTTTTTATCTACCACCCCTTCAAAATAAAAAAAGTGAACTCTCTTTCAAAAGTTCACTTTCCTATTTTATTTTTCGATGCTTACGCTTCCATCATCTTTCCGATAGCATTGTCGTATGCTTCTTTGTATTCGATGATAGATCCGTATGCTTGATCGTCGATAATAATATCATCAGCCGTTACTTCTCCTAGGTTTACGAAGTCTACGTCGGTGTCGGCCATCATTTCAACAAATGCATCTAATTTTTCTGCGCTCACACTTACCACTACACGGCTTTGTGATTCGCCGAATAAGAATGCGTCTTTTCTAATTTCTTCGTCAGTTTCAATTCTGAATCCTAAGCCGTTTGGCATTCCTGATTCAAGTAATGTGATGAATAGTCCTCCGTCAGATACGTCGTGCGCACTTTCAATTAATCCGTCTTTGATTAATTGTTTTATCACTTGCTGTAATGCATACTCTTCTTCTAAATCCATGAATGGAGCAGGAGAGTTTTTCACTCCGTGGAACGAGTATAAATATTCTGATGAGTTAATGTCGTCGCGCGATGATCCTAACATGAAAATCACATCGCCTTCTTGTTTGAAGTTAAGGCTCATGCGTTTTTTCTTATCAGGAATTATTCCCACCATTCCAATGGTTGGAGTAGGGAATACAGGCACTTCTCCTTGTTCGTTTTTCGATTGATTGTAGAAACTTACATTTCCTCCCGTTACCGGAGTCTCAAAACGTAAACATGCAGCACTCATGCCTTTAATAGCATGAACAAATTGCCAATATACTTCAGGGTTATAAGGATTTCCGAAATTCAAACAGTTGGTTACTGCCGATGGATGTCCGCCCGCACAAACAATATTTCTCGCTGCTTCCGCCACCGCAATCGCACAGCCTGCTTCTGCATCAGCATATACATAGCGTGAGTTACAGTCAACAGTAAGCGCTAATGCTTTCTTCGTATTTCGTACATCTACAATCGCAGCATCTGCCGGAGCATTTGTTGTCATGTTGATAGTACCTACCATTGAGTCATACTGTGTATATACCCATTTTTTAGAGGCTATATTCGGATGTGTTGTCAGGTGCATCATCACCGCTTTCAAATCGCTAGGTTGTTTTACCGAATCAATTTTGAAGGCTTTGTTTTTTGCGATATATGCAGGTTCTGAATATTCTCTATTGTAAATCGGAGCACCGCCACCTAATACCAACGATTCTGCAGGTACATCAGCTAAAAGTTCTCCGTTCATCGTGAATCTTAATCGATCACCTTCGGTTACTTCTCCAATCTGTTGGCAATTTAAATCCCATTTCTCAAAGATGGCTTCTACTTCTGCTTCACGTCCTTTTTCAACTACCACCAACATACGCTCTTGGCTTTCGCTCAAAAGGATTTCCCATCCTTTCATATTCGCCTGACGAGTAGGTGCTTTTTCGAGGTAGATATTCATGCCGTGCTTGCCTTTCGCCGACATTTCACTGGTAGAGCAGATGATTCCTGCAGCTCCCATATCTTGCATTCCGATAACTGCTCCCGTCTTTATTACTTCAAGCGAAGCTTCGAGGAGTAATTTCTCCATAAATGGATCTCCTACTTGTACCGATGGAAGGTCTTCGTGTGAGTCTTCGTGTAAGTCGCCCGATGCAAAAGTAGCACCATGGATTCCGTCCTTACCCGTTGCCGATCCCACAATATATACCGGGTTGCCTGCTCCGTAAGATATCGCTGAAGCCGTTTCGCCTTCTTTCACGATACCTACCGACATGGCATTCACCAAAATATTTACGTTGAATGATTCATCAAAAAACACTTCACCGCCAACAGTAGGGATACCAAATGCATTGCCGTAGTTGCCGATACCTTTCACAACTCCTTTCATCAGCCATTTGGTACGAGCTAAATCGGGATTTCCGAAGCGGAGTGAGTTCAGCTGGGCAATAGGACGAGCGCCCATCGTAAAAATATCGCGGTTAATGCCGCCGACACCCGTCGCTGCCCCTTGGTATGGCTCAATGGCCGAAGGGTGGTTGTGCGACTCGATTTTGAAGGCGCATGCCAAGCCGTCGCCAATCGCTACCAATCCCGCATTTTCTTCTCCCGCCTTCGCCAACATATGAGGGCCGTCTTTAGGAAGGGTCTTTAGCCAAACGATCGAATTTTTGTACGAGCAATGCTCCGACCACATCACCGAATAGATGCTGAGCTCGGTAAAATTGGGTGTGCGGCCCAGGATTTGCTTGATTTTTTCGAATTCCTCAGGTAGTAATCCTAGTTTTTTCGCGGTTTCTACGTTGCTTAATTCTTCAGTTCCGGTAGTCATGTGAGCGTTGATTTTCGCTGCAAAGTTAAGCAACCGACGCCTATCTGAGACCGAATATGGCCCCGTTTCATGGCTTTTTATTAAAAAAACTGATCTTCATTGTTAGCAAAATGCTCGAAATGGGCTTGTAAAAGTTATTTCCCGAATTTTAGGTAGGCTCAGCAGATTTTTTAATTTTGGCGGATATGCTCGAATTATTCCTTTCGATCGGCTATGCAGCCTTTTTTGTCTTCCTCATCGGGAAGATGAAAATTTTTCGAACAGAAGCGATCCCGACCCATACCTATAAGTTGCTCTTCTTGGTGAAGTTGGCAGCAGGATTTTTCTTGTATTTGATATATACCCGCTATTACCCCGATCGCAGTACTGCCGATATCTTTCGGTATTTCGACGATTCAGATATCATGTATCAATCGTTGTTTACCAAACCATACGATTTCTTTCGCATGCTCACCGGATACCATGCCGCCGATCCCGATCTGCAACCGTATTATGATGCTATGCGCAATTGGTATAATACCGACATGATTTTTAATGATACCAGAACCATGATTCGTTTCAGCGCATTGATGAAAGTATTTTCTATGCGCTTGTATTATCCGCATGCCGTGTTAATGTGTTTTTTGTCGCTACTCGGATTAACCGGAATCTATCGTTTGTTTATTTCGGCTCTGCCCGGCCGTGAGTTGGTACTGATGGTGGCAGTGTATTTAATGCCATCTACTTTACTGTGGACATCAGGATTAATTAAAGAAGCTTTTTTGATGTTTGCATTGGGAATGTTGTTTTATACAATTCAACAAATAGTAGAAGGAAATAAAAAGGATGCCTTGCAATATTTAAAGCTGATGCTGTTTTTGTATTGCTTATTTCTCATTAAACCATATATCATCTTTATGATGATACCGGGAGTAACAGCCTGGTTGATGTTTAAGTATTTCCCGAACAGAAGACTAGTAGTGATGATTTCTACTTATGCGGTTTATGCAGCAATCATGATCTTCTCGGCAGAGGTTATTCTCGGACAAAAAATCCCTAATCTGCTTACGTCAAAGCAAAACGAATTTTATTTTGTAGCAGAACGTGATCATGCAAATAGTGTAATCGATATTCCTCGCCTCGATGGAACTTATGCTTCGTTGTTTAAAAATGCTCCTCAAGCTTTTGTTAATGTGCTCTTTCGTCCTTCTATACTCGAGATAAAAAATCCGCTGATGTTATTTGCAGCAGCAGAGAATTTCTTCTTGATTTTGTTTATACTCTTTGCAATAGTGATGGCATTGAAAAATAAAGTGCGAGAAGTTCCCGATTTGTTTTATATCGCTTTGTTCTTTTCTTCGGCTATATTTGTTTTAACTGGATTAGTAACACCAATTCTAGGTGCAGTGGTGCGATATAAGGTTCCTGCTTATCCTTTCTTCTTGTTTGTTGTAATTGCTATTATTCCTCGAGATTTAGCTTCTATTAAATCGCGATGGTTTCTGAAAAATAACTAACAACAATATGGGATACATTATTGCATTTCTGTATGCTTGGTTATTTGTGAGTTGCATAAAACGTTATGCCGGCTTGCAGCCCGAAGGCATGCCGGTAATGGCAGCGGTGTATCTGTTTGTGATGAAATGTATTGTCGGATTAGGATTAGGATTGTTCTATAAAACCTATTACGGATCGGGTGATACATTTGGATTCTTTGGTGACTCAGGACATCTATTCTCAATCTTCTTTAATGAACCGAAAGAATTTGTGAAAATATTTTTCGATTATCATTTAGGTAGTCCCGATACCGCTCGAAATGTGGCAGGAATGCACTTGTGGTACGACAGTGGATTCGATGATTATTATAATGACGCAAGAACAGTGGTGAAAATTAATGCACTACTAAGATTTATTTCGTTCGGATATTACGAAGTGCATGTGGTATTCATGAATTGTATTTCATACTTAGGACTATTGTGGATTTACAGAGTGTTCTTTAAAGATATGACAATCACCGGATGGAAAAATATTGCCATTCTAAGTGTAGGATTTATCACTCCTTCGGTTTTAATGTGGGGGTCGGGATTACTAAAAGAACCTTTAGTATTATTTATGGTGGGAATTATTTTACGATTAACTCAACTGTCAACAGAGAATATGCGAATTAGATATTTTATTTATTTTCCGTTGATAGCATTTTTGTTTTTGATTATTAAGATGTATCTCTTTGCTATTATATTGCCGGGAATCATCGGGATTTTCTTTTCTAAATACGCATCTAATAAACGACAGATAAATTTCATTTTATTATCCTATTTAATAGCTTTAGTAGCAGTTGTAGTAATAGGATATTATCATCCTAATTATGATCTTCCTGCTTTACTTTTTGGTAAACAATTGAATACATATCGCTTTGCAGTATTTATGAATGCAGGTTCTGTAGTACACCCTGTACCTTTTGCGCCTAATTGGATTAGTTTTTTGAAACATATACCCGAAGGGATTTGGTTCGCATTCGCGCACCCATACCCGAATGAATTGGTGCAATGGTGGATGTTTCCTTTCTCCTTCGAAGCGGTATTTATTTTGATGCTCTATGGTGCTAGTTTTTATATTGACCGTTGCAAGTATGTTTTCGCTAATTCATTTCATGTGTATGGAATAATAGTGGCACTGGGATTATTATTGTTGATTGGTTATACAAACCCAGTGCTCGGAAATATAGTACGATACCGAATGGTGTCGATGATATTGCTTGCCGTTATTGGTTCGGCTTCTTTATTGAGGTCGTTGTCTGATACTTCTAATCCAAAAAGTACAATAAGTGAGAAATAAATGTTTCTTTGTAGTATTATAATCGAATTATGAATTTATTCAGAAAGAAAAATATCCATCAGATATTAAAGCAAGTGGCTGAAGGCGAAGCCGACGGACATGGTTCTTTGAAGAAGCACCTTGGGGTTCGCGACCTTACTGCTTTTGGTATTGCAGCTATAATCGGTGCAGGGATCTTTAGTACAATCGGACAAGCAGCCGCAGACGGCGGGCCGGGAGTAATCTTCTTGTTTATATTCACGGCAATTGCATGTGGATTTGCTGCGTTCTGTTATGCTGAATTCTCAAGTATGGTTCCGGTTAGCGGATCAGCTTATACGTACTCTTATGTAGCCTTTGGCGAACTTTTTGCTTGGATCATAGGTTGGGCTTTAATCATGGAATATGCTATCGGAAACATAGTCGTTGCTATTTCATGGTCGGGATATTTTTCTTCGTTGCTCGAACATATTCATTTGCCGTTCGGGGGATTTGAAAATGGAATTCATTTGCCTGAATGGTCGGGTATCGATTATTTCTCCGCCCGCCGAGCATTTGAGGCTGCGAATGTTGCTGGAGCAGATGCAGCATTGAAATCTACTGAAGGATATTTGGCATGGATAGGTGCGCCGGTGATTGGCGGATTAAGAATAATTTTCGATATCCCTGCATTGGTAATTAATGTGCTGATCACTTGGCTTGTTTACCGTGGAATTAAAGAAACCAGAAATGCTTCCAATATTATGGTGGGCATAAAATTGGTGGTAGTTGTGATGGTAATCGTTTGCGGATTCTTTTATGTAGATACAGCAAACTGGTCGCCATTTATGCCGGAAGGAATTTCAGGTGTGCTTGCCGGGGTATCTGCTGTGTTCTTTGCGTATATCGGTTTCGATGCGATCTCAACTACTGCAGAAGAATGTCATAATCCTCAACGCGATTTACCTCGCGGAATGATGTACTCAATTATAATTTGCACTGTATTGTACATTCTAATTGCATTGGTGTTAACGGGAATGGTGAACTACAAACAATTGGCAGTAGATGATCCTTTGGCGTATGTGTTTAGCACTGCGGGATTGCATTGGATCAGTGGTATTATTGCTATCAGTGCAGTAGTTGCAATGGCGAGTGTGATGTTGGTGTTTCAATTGGGTCAGCCGAGAATTTGGATGAGTATGAGTCGCGATGGATTATTGCCAAAGGCATTCGCCAGCGTTCATCCTAAATTTGGAACTCCCGATTTCTCAACTATAGTCACAGGATTACTTGTAGGGATTCCTCTGTTTTTTATTGATATGGATACGGTTGTAGATTTATGTTCTATCGGAACATTGTTTGCATTTATATTGGTATGTGGTGGAGTATTAATGCTTCATAATCATCCCGATTTACCTAGGAAATTCAGAGTGCCATATTTCAATGGACAAATAATTATACCTGCTACTTATGTCATTGTTTGTGCGTATTTAGGAATGAACCAACAACAATGGTTACACGATCATGTTAATCCTTTAGCTAACGTTGATGCCATACCGATGTTTATCTTCTTCATTGTTTATGCTGTTATGGCTTATTTCAGTGCGAAGAATAGATTGTCGTTGATACCGGTTTTAGGAATATTAACTTGCTTGTATTTGATGGCTCAAATTCATGTCCATAATTGGCTCGGATTTACCATCTGGCTCATCATTGGATTGATCATTTACTTCGCCTACGGATATAAGCATAGTAAATTAAACAAAGTGAATAATTAAACAATGAAGATTTTCCAATAGGTTCGCTTTGGGAAAATTGAATGTTAGATAAAAAATAAATAAAATGTCTATTGCCTTAATAACAGGTGCAACTTCCGGATTCGGAAAAGCCATCGCTTTAAAATTTGCTGAACACGGATATGATGTAATCATAGCCGGTAGGAGAGAAGAACGTTTAAATCAATTAGAGCATATCATTAAAGATACCTACGATGTAAAAGTGTTTTCTTTATGCTTTGATGTTCGTGATAAAATAAAAACGGAAGAAGAATTAAATGCGCTTCCTCACGACTGGAAAGAAGTGGATGTATTGGTGAATAACGCCGGACTAGCATCCGGACTTTCTACAATTCAAGATGGCGATATTAACGATTGGGAATTGATGATTGATACCAATGTAAAAGGATTGTTGTATGTAAGTAGAACAGTTATGCCATGGATGGTGAAGCGAAATAAAGGACATATCATCAATATAGGATCAATTGCCGGAAAAGAAGTATATCCGAAAGGAAATGTTTATTGCGCAACTAAACATGCGGTAGATGCTATCAGCAAAGCTATGCGTATTGATATGTTGCCACACGGAATTAAAGTAACTGCTATTCATCCCGGCGCAGCCGAAACTGAATTTTCACTCGTGCGATTTAAAGGCGATGCTGATAAAGCAAAGCAAGTGTATAATGGTATCGATCCATTAGTAGCAGAAGACATTGCAGAAGTAGCCTACTTTGCAGCCTCACGTCCTAAGCACGTAGTCCTAAACGATATCGTTATTACTCCACTCGCACAAGCAGCAGCAGCTTATGTAGAGAGGAAGGTTTAGAGGATGAAAGAGACAGGATGCAGGATGAAAGTTGCAGGATACAAGATGGCAGCGAAAGGCTATTGATTTTTGGCAATAGGCAATTGATTTTTAGTCTAACATTCAATATTGATTGTCTATAGACGATTGGGATTGAAGAAGCCAATTGAAACTGAAATTGAGATATAGTTTCCTCTGTTTAAACGCCACGAGGCAACGTTTTCGCAGCGCTTGTCCCGATGGGGACCGCAGCGTGAATTATATATAGGTAAAGAAACTTAAGGACTACAAAATTGCGTAGCAATCCTCTGCGCCCTAACATTCTCGGCTTCGCCGCCTTTGTGTTCTCCGTGCAAAGCAAAGCGCCATCGTGTTCTCCGTGGTTAAAAAATGAATCTCGTTTAAATTGAAGTAACTAATGGGCGACAAAATTGCGTAGCAATCTCTGCGTTCTCCGTGCAAAGCATAGCGCCTTCGTGTTCTCCGCGGTTAAAATTGAAAAGATTCAAGAAAACAATGGACTACAAAATTGCGTACCAATCCTCTGCGCCCTTACATTCTCGGCTTCGCCGCCCTCGCGCCCATAGCGTTAAGCAAAGCGCCATCGCGCCCCCCGCGGTTAAAAAATGAATCTCGTTTAAATTGAAGTAATTTATGGACGACCAAATTGCGTAGCAATCTCTGCGTTCTCCGTGAAAAGCAAAGCGCCTTCGTGTTCTCCGTGGTTAAAATTGAAAAGATTCAAGACTAAAAATCCAAGATAAAAAGATTTAGATTATCAATCATATCATCTAAAATCGATCATCTAAAATCTTGAATCAAAATACAAGATCATTTTCCTTGCGGAATCTTTCCGAGCAATTGCTGCGCCTGCTTTGCATCAGTACCTGATTTTGCCGCAAGTTCTATGGCATGGTTTAGTGCTTTTCGTGCATCAGCAAACTTTTCACTTCGGTAATATAAACAACCTAGGGTATAGTTATTTCTATACGTATCCATCATCTCAACTGCACGTCGCGACCAACCCTCTGCCTTAGCCAAAAGTTCACGGTCGTTTACATGATCAGAAAAATTGAAAGCAACATCGTTTAACCTTCTATAATCGTCTTTCGCATACTGATCAACAAATAGTACTCCTAACCTTGCGTATTCATCCCATTGCCCTTTTAACTTGCAACGATTCAAATCGGCAAAAGCAACAATTTTATCGGCAAGATCCAATTTGGATGCTTTTAATTTACTTATAATGCTATTGTAACCATTAGTGTCTACCATCTGTACTTTCATCATAAGAGCATTACTATACAGGCCTATAATCTTGTTGTCAATGGAGTCTGCCGTGTATTTAGCTGCATAATCTTCTCGATGATTCATCACCGTTTTCATGCAAGGTTGTTCAATGTCGCGGAAAAGATCGTACATGATTCTCCAACTTGTAGCGCCTGTAAGTTTTTCCTCCGGTATCATAGTTAAATAATTACTTATTAATGGTTGATTGTCCATCCCCGCACGATCAACCATTTTGAAGTAATCCCATGTCTGTTGAGGAGTTAATTTTCCGTCGCGGTATTTGTATATGTAAGTCCTTAATTGTTTTGTTGTGTCTATTGCATCTTTCCCAAGCTGTATAAAATCTTGAGCATCTTTCTTTCCTGATAATCGATGTAACATCTCCCCGTCAGAATTAAAGAAAACCATAGTAGGGAAATTCCTGGCTCGCAATTTTTGATTTAATGCTTTTCCTTCTTTTTCTAAGTCTAACTTTATGCAAACAAAATTTTTATTGTAAAATTCTCCAACAGCTTCCAGTGGAAGAACACTGTCTTTCATGTACTCGCAAAAGTGACACCAATTTGCGTAGCCGAATAGAAATACAGGCTTATTTGATTCTTTACTTTTTTGTATTGCTTGCTCGTAACTGAGAGCTTGAAATTGAACTCCTTTGTCTTGAGCATTCAAGTTTAAAACACTGAAAAATGACAGGAACAGTATGATTAATTTTTTCATTGTATTTTTTCGCTTTTTTCGCTTTGCAAAGTTACGGTAAAGGTTTTATGAGGTCGATGATAGTATCATGAAATTCATTGGACTTGATTCGAAGGGGCTAAACAATAGGGTAAATGCCATTTTCGTTGATGTCCGATTGGTTTGATTACGGTATTTCCTTCACAATCAATAAATTGATTAGAATTATTGCGCTTCAATATCATTAATTCTCCTTGCTTGATTTTCTCTAAAATATGGAATTTCAATGTTTCTGCATCTTTACTTTTTTGGTCGCTTACCATGCCTATTCCGATTCGGTTGTTATGTAAATCCATCAAACACGATATGCTGTCTTGTAAAACAGCATCTTCTGTTAACCCTTTTTCGAATTGTTCTCGGTTGCCTTTCTCATGTGCTTCTCCTAGTGATAGCGCTTTCTTACTGCCGATTTTTTGAGCACATAATGCCATCCAATAACAATGTCGGAAAGCGTCGGCTGTCCCTCCGTTGAATAAGGTATCAACTAAATTCTTTCTCGAATACTCAATTACTTCTTTTCTGACTATTGAAGTAATGATTTTGACTTTCAAAGCTGCGTGAGGATGATGTCGAACCCAACGCTTTTCGGCTTTAGGTAATACCCTATATTGCTTTAATATCGACTGGCTTCGGCTACTCGTAAACGTTAGTGTCAATATGAAAAGTATGACGAATCGAGCGTTCATTATCGCGTAGCGAAAAACATAGATGCTTTTCCTAAGGCAAATCCGATGAATTGCAATTGCTCTTGCTTATTGTCAGTTTCTCCGGCTAAGCTAGTTCTGAATCGGTCCCAAAGAATTTCTTCTGCATCAGGAGTGGGAATACAATAATATTCCGGAGCTCCTCTTAGTTTACTATACACCATAATAAGCGCACATGGCTTAGCTTCTCCCGGACGATATAATCCCTTGAAGGATGCTTTGCGATCGCCGTATTCAAATTCTTTGATGTCGTTGATCTTATATCCTTTCTTGATTTCAACACCCATCTGAAGATACATTTTATATCCCACAGAAGCCATGTTGAATTCTTCTTCTGTTGTGGCAGCAATCGATTGTGCCATTGAAATGCTTCCTGTTATAAGTAAGCAAATAAGGAGTACTAACTTTTTCATTTTCTTTTTTATTCTTTCTTGTGCAAATATACTGTTGTGTTGCTTCTGTTTGCAAGATTTACCGCGCTGTTTTGGTTTTGCTCCATGGTTTTATCTGCCAAGTCACTTCTCCGGTGCAAATCGCCTTACCTTTACTATCAGTAATGTTTACAATTAGGGTGCATAATGCTGCATCTTCGGTACTTAACGTTTTTTGAATCGCAGAAATTGTGCCCTCAGGAAGACTATAGGTGGCGGTTACATTTTCTTTTGCCTGATATTGATAATTAACCTTTAGTTCTTTTAAAATAACCCGATAAGTTCTTTGATCAAAGGTTCTGGCAAGTGTTAATCCGCAGCTATATTCGCAGAGTGTTGCCAAAGCACAGGCATGTATGCTGTTGACATGGTTTTTGTTTCTTCGGATATACGGTGCCGTTATGCTTATACTGCTTGGGGTTACTTCAGAAATTTTGAAACGATGCGGCGAATTAAAGGGGATCATTCGTTTTAATCCGATGTTTAACATCATTAATGCAAACGACGATTGCTCCGCTTTTTTTAGCAGAGTGGAAGGGTCAAACATAATTAACTGAATTTTCTATTTAGGCTTTGTATGCTTTCAAAACTTTCTTTTACTAGTCGATCGGTGATTTCTTCGCATCCTCTGATATCATGTATCAGCGCACTGCTTTGTCCTGCGCTCCACAGGTTATTATAATTCCCGGGCTTTATTGCTTCTTCCAATTTTTTCATTCCGCGAACTTGCGTAAGCATCTTGAAATATTTTTTTGTTGTTGCATTATTGTTCATCCATTTCTCAATTGCATTTTGATGCAACCCGATCTTTTGAACATAAGGTGTATTGATGACCGCACAAGGTGTGCCGCTTAATCGCTCTGTAAGTACAATGTCTTCCATCCCTGAAGCCACAACGGCTTCTTTATAGGCTTCACTAACACCTGCTTCTTTACTCGCTAAATAACGTGTCCCTATGCTTACACCTTCTGCTCCTAAACTTAATGCTGATACTATCCCTGCACCCGTTGCAATACCTCCGGCGGCAATAACAGGAATCTGTGGGAATTTCTCTTTTAATGCCGGTATCAATACTGAAAAAGGATAAGGTCCTGCATGTCCGCCTGCTCCCTGACAAACAGCAATAAATCCGTCGGCACCCAGCGAAGCACATTTTTCGGCGTGCTCTAAATTTGTTACGTCACAATATACCTTTCCTCCGTATGCATGCGCACGTTCTATTACTTCCTTCGGATTTCCTAAACTGGTAATATAAAATGGAACCTTCCCTTCAACGCAGATATCTAGATGTTTGGGGTAAAGGGGATTCGATTTCTGAACGATGAGATTCACTCCGAAACTTCCGGCGTTTTGTTGGTTTTTGCGATAGGCATGCAACCGTTCGATTACTTCCTTCAATTCATTCTCTTTGCGATAGTTCAACGTAGGGAATGTACCCATGATTCCGCTGCGCATTGCTGCTTGAATCATAGCCTCATTCGACACCAAAAACATAGGCGCCATAATGATAGGGAAGGAGAGATTATTCTGGCTGCTGAAGGTGGTGGTGATCATGAATTAAGATAAATAATTGGTGGTTCAATTTTACTCAACTATATTTGACATAAAGCTAAGAAATTCTAGATGATGTCAGTTACCCGTTTGTTTGATCTTGTTGACCGTTATAAACAACTTTATCCTCATAAAAAGGATTCGCTTGCCGCCAAAATTAATGGCAGTTGGCAGACGGTGAGTTCGGAGGAGTTTACCTCTAGTGTTGAGAATATCAGCTACGGATTGCTGGCTTTGGGAATGGAAAAGGGCGATAAGTTTGCTTCGCTGAGTAATAATCGTCCGGAGTGGAATTTCCTCGACTTGGGCGCCATGCGTATCGGAGGAATTCATGTCCCAATTTATACCACTCTCGCCGACGAAGACCTTCGTTTTATATTGAAGGATGCAGAGGTAAAATTCATTTTTGTTTCTAGTAAGGAGCTGTTTGAAAAGGTGAGTGCAGCCGTGAAAGATGTTGATGGCATTAAGGCGATTTATTCTTTCGATGAGGTGCAAGGAGCGAAGCATTGGACCGAAATAAAAACATTGGGATCTCAGAACCCTAATCCTTCGAAAGTGGCTGAAATTGCGGCTACAATCGGAGCTCATGACTTAGCTACATTACTTTATACGAGCGGAACAACAGGAATCCCGAAGGGCGTTATGCTATCGCATGATAATATTATTAGTCAGTTAATAGCTGCTCAATATTTGGCACCTGTTGATGTGAATAGCCGAGCTTTGAGTTTTTTGCCGTTAAATCATGTTTACGAAAGAGTATTGACGTATTTGTATTTCTACCTCGGTGTGTCGGTATATTATGCTGAGAGTATCGATAAAGTAGCAGATAATTTAAAAGAAGTGCAACCTGAAATTTTCGGTTGTGTGCCTCGCTTGTTTGAGAAGGTTTATGATA
>JAKPPP010000217.1 GCA_029547265.1 Bacteroidota bacterium | reverse complement strand
AATGAATTGGCAGAAGCTAATGCTAAGGTGCAAGAATTAACCGAAGCCGTAGAGGCATCAAAAGCTAAAGAAGCTGAAATTGAAGCCGAAGCAAAGGCTAAAGAAGAGGCATTAAAACTTGCTGAAATCGAAAATAGCATTAATGGTTTTGTTGCCGAAGGACGTATTAAATCTGAAAGCGTTAACTCGTGGAAAGAAACGGCTAACTCTATCGGTATCGATAAAGTGAAAGCAATGATAGCCGATTTACCATTAAATAAAGTAGCTCCAAAATTACCGGTTAACGAGTTGAAAGATGGCGAATTGCATACATCGGCAGTAACGTTGATGGCGCAACTTAAAAATAGACTTGCAAAAAAAGCATAATTCTTAAACAACAAAATAAAATAAAATGGCTTTAGTAATTAATGACACAACCTACTCAGGAACATACGCTTCGTATTTCTGGTTGCCCGCTACCTTCGGGATGGACACAGTTCAAAAAGGATCGGTTTATGTAAAAGACGGTATTAAAAAGAAACATACTATCGACCGTATGGACTTTTCTACTCCGTTACAGGAAAGAGCCGCAACGCCAACATCTAGCGGTAGTTTTACCATTGATGGTCGTGTGTTAACACCTGCCGACATCATGCTTTACACCGAGTTTAACCCTCGTAATTATGAAGAATCTTTCGTAGCAGAGCAACTAAGTAAAACATTGTTAGCGCGTGAAGTGCCAGTAACAGTTGAATCTTACATGATGCAAATTGCACTTAATCGTGCTTTTGAACAAATTGAGCAGAACATTTGGATGGGTTCTACAACCTATACAGCAACAATAGGAACTAGCGGAAATGGTCAACTTAAATTTTTCGATGGTTTCTTGAAGAAAATGGTGAACGATTCAGCAGTTTTGAAAGTAGCGTCTCCAGTTGCATTGACAGCCGGCAACATATTATCTAAAATGGATGCGTTGATTACCCTTGCTGCAACAAACAAAAAAGCATTGTTATCACGTCCTACTCGTTTCGACCGTTTGAAATTCTTTGTTTCGGTAAACACCGAGCAATTATATCAAACAGCTTCATTGAACTTAACTTTTAAAGGTCAAGCGTTTAACAGTGGCCAAGCGTTACCATACAAAGGGTATCAAATTGTAACTCTTGCGGGTTTACCGGACGATACAATTTTGTTCTGCGAAGGACTTGCAGATACATCTTCAAACCTTTACTTAGGTATGAACTCAACAGAGGATAATCAATTGCAATTACAAAGATTACAAAACAACTCCGAATTATTCTTCTTGAAAGGGTTAATGAAGTATGATGTACAATATGGATTTAGCGAGGAAGTGTTCTTGTACACTACTTTAGTAGCTAGTGATTTCAACGTTTAATTAACTAATAAATTTTTCAAAAAAATGAAATATACGATTATAACATTACTTTGTGCGCTTACTTTATCGGTAGGTGCGCAAAGTGTTACTCCAAGAACGGGTAATGCAACAAACACCGATAATACATATCGTGTGTTAAACTATAAGTTTTATTCTGTAACCGATGCTATCGGAAATGATACAACAACCGTAGTACCTAAGAACTACCACACGGAGGTGTCTATACCTATTTTAGTAGACAGTATTAGCATTAAGGTGACAAACACCGCTAACTCTTATTATGGGGATGAACTTTGTGTACGCATTATTAACAGTTCATCTGGCACTAAAGTCAAGTTTATTGGTGGCACGTTCGAGGTGGGGAGTGGCACATCAGTTATTACATTAACAGCATCCAAAAGAGCCAATATCAAGTTTGTTTTTGATGGCACTAAATGGGTTGAAGTTTCAAGACTTGTGCAATAATGAGTAATCAAGAAATCGCTAACACCTGTTTTGAAAACTTACCTAACATAAAAGAGTGTTGGGTAACTTCGGATGGTCACTACCACTTGCATAGCGCAAACGGTGGCGAACATTTTGAGAAAGGTGTTGAGGCAAAAGAGAAAGTTTTAGATAACCCAAAAAAGAAAAAATAAAATGGCAGGAAACATATCGTTCGTAAACGGGCAAGGAGGTTTAGGCCGTCCTTTGGCTGGGGAAGACCATATTAGTGGGTTACTATATTACACGGGCACACTACCAAGTGGCTACACAAGCTCCGATAGAATAAAAAAGTTCTTTAGCGTATCGGATGCAGAAAGCGCAGGTATCACTAATACGTACTCCGATGCTACGGCAGCAGTAGCAAAGTGGGTTATCTCATCTTATGGGGCAACAGGAGATACAATTACAATTAAAGTTACAGAGCCAAACGGTGTTGTAAACTTAGGTACATACACAACAGTAGCAGGGGATTCGTCTATTGCTTTGCTTGGTGCTAGTATCGCAACATTCATTAACGCAGGTACAGTTATTCACGGATATTCAGCTACATTTAGCACAGCTACATTACTACTTACTATGCCTAAGAAGTTAGGTATATACCCTAACAGTGGAACGCCTTTAGCGATTACTATTGTAGGG
>JAKPPP010000195.1 GCA_029547265.1 Bacteroidota bacterium | reverse complement strand
TTAGCACATTAGCACATTAGCACATTAGCACATTAGCACATTAGCACATTAGCACATTAGCACATTAGCACATTAGCACATTAGCACATTAGCACATTAGCACATTAGCACATTATTTCATGCTCAACCCAATCCTCTTCCTCGCAATATCTACTTCCAGCACTTTTACCATCACTTGCTGATTTAGTTTTACTACTTCTGAGGGGTCACTAATAAAGCGGTCGGCCATATTGCTGAGATGCACCAGTCCGTCTTGTTTTACGCCAATATCAACAAAGGCTCCGAAGCGTGTAATATTGGTTACAATACCCGGAACACGCATGCCGATTTCTAAATGTTCGGGTTTGGTGATGCCTTTGGCAAATTCAAAAATCTTTATTTTACTGCGTGGATCTAGTCCCGGTTTTGCCAATGCTTCCATGATATCGTTGAGCGTAGGTAAACCGATTTCTTGGTTGATGTATTTCTTTAAGTCGATGCTTTTTCGGATTTCTTCTTTTTGAATCAGATCTTCTAATTTAACACCTGCATCTTCGGCCATCTTTTCTACTAACTCATAACGTTCAGGGTGTACCGAAGTATTGTCGAGGAGGTTTTCACCTTCACGAATTCTTAAAAATCCCGCACATTGTTCAAATGCTTTGTCGCCGAGACGTGGCACTTGCTTTAACTGTTTACGCGATCTAAACGGTCCTTGTTCTTTGCGTAACGCAACAATATTTTGCGCTAACAAAGGACCAATTCCCGATACATAGGTTAGCAAATGTTTGCTCGCCGTATTTAAATTTACTCCTACTGAGTTCACTGCTCGTTCAACAATTTCATCGAGTCCCGTTTTAAGCATCGATTGATCTACATCGTGCTGGTACTGTCCGACGCCAATCGACTTCGGATCAATTTTCACCAACTCCGCCAATGGGTCCATCAATCGTCGCCCGATAGATACTGCGCCTCGCACTGTCACATCGTACTCAGGAAATTCCTCTCTTGCTATCGGCGATGCCGAATAGATCGATGCCCCTTGTTCACTCACCACATATACTTGCAAGCTTTCTTTGAAGCGTAAACTCTGAATGAAAGTTTCTGTTTCTCGTCCCGCCGTACCATTACCAATAGCTATCGCTTCTATTTTATAGATTTCACAGAGCTGCGAGATTTTAGCGGCAGCCTGCTTTGTTTGCGACTGGGGTGGGTGAGGGTAGATCGTTTCATTATGCAATAAATTACCTTGCTTATCGAGACAAACACATTTACATCCCGAACGATAACCGGGATCAATAGCTAATACCGTCTTTTGTCCGAGAGGTGCTGCCAATAGCAACTGCATTAAATTATCAGAGAAAACGGCAATCGCTTCTTTATCGGCTTTTTCTTTCTGGCTATTAAAAAACTCGGTTTCGATCGAAGGAGCAAGCAAGCGATTATAACTATCGGTTACGGCTAGCCGAACTTGCTCGGAACTTGGCGAATAACCTTTCACAAATCGGCGTTCTAATACTTGAATGGCCTTCGATTCATCATCGGGAGCGATGCCTATTCGTAAAAATCCCTCGTTAGCTCCACGCATAATTGCTAAGAAGCGGTGCGATGGACAACGAGCTAGTTTCTCTCGACTATTGAAATAATCTTTATACTTTGCAGCTTCCTCGGTTTTCGATTTAATAACCGAAGAAGAAATGACACCTTCACGCTGAAATAAACTTCTTATTGCATTACGCGCATCGGCGTTTTCGTTAATCATTTCAGCAATGATATGTCGAGCACCTTCAAAAGCCTCGTCGATAGAAGTCACTTTATTTTTCACAAACGACTTAGCTTTCTCGTTCAAAGGACCGTTGTGCTGTTCAAGGATATAGAGCGCCAACGGTTCTAGTCCGTTTTCACGGGCAATAGAAGCCTTAGTCTTGCGCTTTTGCTTGTAGGGTAGGTAGAGGTCTTCGAGTTCGGTGGCTGTGCGACAAGCAACTATTGCGCTTCGTAAGCCATCGGTTAATTTACCCTGTTCCTCAATAGCGGCGAGCACTGTTAATTTGCGTTTCTCGAGATCTTCGTACAGCGAGAGCAGCTTCTTGATTTCAGAAATTTTGACCTCATCGAGACTACCTGTAGCCTCTTTACGATAGCGAGCAATAAAAGGGATGGTAGCGCCTTCTTTTAATAGCGCAATTGTTTTTTGAACAGGATGAAATTCGATGCCCGTTTCGAGGGCAATCCATTTTATCAAATCCGACATCATCAAAAAAAATTAAACAATCGTAATCTCGTTATTCTTCACCAGCACCTTATCGCCCTTACGCAACTTAGCGCGTTTGCGATACTCAACGGCATCATTCAATTTCACTTCGCCGTCGTCTACCAACTGTTTCGCATCACTGCCGGTATCGGCAATACCTAAAAGTTTTAAGAGTTTAATTAGCTCAATATACTCCTCAGTAAGAGCAAACGAATGGGATTGTTTTTTCAATGTAAAAGGTTTTGGCAAAGATACTACTAATGTGCTAATGTGCTGATTTGCTAAAGTGCTAATAGAGCGAAGCTCGCATTATCCCCAAAAAAAAATCCTCCATGCGGAGGATTTTTTTTAACGAAGTCTAAGTGAATTATTTTACTGAGTTAAGGATTGCTTCGAAAGCTTCAGGATTGTTCATCGCTAAATCAGCAAGTACCTTACGGTTGATATCTACATTGCTTTTATGGATAGCTCCCATGAACTGAGAATAAGACATCCCGTGTTCACGAGCTGCTGCATTAATACGCTGAATCCATAATGCGCGGAAGCTGCGTTTTTTGTTTTTACGATCGCGGTATGCGTATTGTAAACCTTTTTCGACGGTGTTTTTGGCAACCGTCCATACATTTTTACGTGATCCCCAATTACCCTTGGCAAGTTTTAAAACCTTCTTGCGTTTTGCCTTTGAGGCCACATGATTGACTGAACGTGGCATAGTGTTTAGTTTTTGGTGTTAGCGTCCTTTTTCACGAGGAACTTAGCTGCTAATGACCGGGTTAATAAATAATTTTTGTTTTGTTTTTTTTAGATCTCATGAAAGGGTGCAATTAAGCAACTCCTAACATGCGTTTTACGCGAAACTCATCAGATTCGTGTACCAATCCTGAAGCAGTTAAGTGACGTTTACGGTCAGTGTCCTTCTTCGTTAGGATGTGGCGTTTGTACGCGTGCTTACGTTTGATCTTTCCTGTGCCTGTAAGCTTGAAACGCTTCTTAGCACTGGAATTAGTTTTCATTTTCGGCATTGTAGTGATATATTATTGACTTCGTTTTTCTTATTCTGTTTCCTCTTCTTTCTTAGCCGGTTTAGCAGGCTTTTTCAGATTTGGAAGTGGTGCCAGGTGGATAAACATCCTGTTTCCTTCTAACTTCGGTAGCATTTCTACTTTTCCGTATTCCTGTAATTCTTGAGCAAATTTCAGAAGGATGATTTCTCCTTTTTCTTTGTAAGCGATGGCTCTTCCGCGGAAATGCACATATGCTTTCACTTTTGCTCCTTCTTCAAGGAATTTGATGGCATGCTTCACTTTGAAGTTGAAATCGTGTTCGTCGGTATTCGGACCAAAGCGTACTTCTTTAAGTACTTGCTTGGCAGCCTTTGCCTTCGTTTCTTTTTCTTTCTTCTTCCGTTCGTAGAGGAATTTTTGATAATCTACGATTTTACATACGGGAGGGTCAGCTTGAGCAGCTATCTCAACAAGGTCGAGTCCCTTATCGGAAGCAAGTTTTAAGGCTTCTTCGATAGATACTACTGACGGCTCTCCGCCTTCGCCTACTAAGCGAACGTGGGTTGCGCGAATCTTGTCGTTGATTCTGTGTTCCGCTTCCTTTTTAACAGGACCGCGGCCTCTGTTTCCTCCAAAAGGACGGTTTGATGAAGTTGCTATGGTGCTACTGTTTTAGTGTTAAACTACTTATTATTAGGCGTCTAGCAGCTCTTGAATCTCTTTCGATACACGATCGATAAACTCTTGAATTGGTAAACTACCTTGATCTCCTTTGCCATGTTGACGTACCGAAACTGCATTTTCTGCTTCTTCTTTTTCCCCGATAATTAACATATAAGGGACTTTTTTGATTTCAGCATCGCGAATTTTCTTCCCGATTTTCTCATCACGGTCGTCAACGAGGCCGCGAATATCGGAATTTCTGAGCAATTGTAAAACTTTTTTTGCGTATCCGTTGAATTTCTCTGAGATTGGAAGGATCGAAACTTGCTGAGGCGCAAGCCATATCGGGAAATTACCGGCATAATGCTCAAGCAAGAATCCGATGAAGCGCTCATGTGTTCCCAATGGTGCTCGGTGAATACAAATCGGCGTTTCCATCTCGTTGTTCGAGTTGCGGAAGGTTAATCCGAAACGCGCCGGTACCGCAAAGTCAACTTGGTTGGTCGCCAAAGTAAACTCACGTCCGATAGCACTCCAAACTTGTACGTCGATCTTCGGACCGTAAAATGCACCTTCATCAGGTACTTCGATATATGGTATGTTGCTGTCAATCAATACTTGACGCACCATGTCTTCTGTTTGTTTCCACAATTCAGGATTGTCGACATACTTCTTACCTAATTTCTCAGGAGCATGCGTAGAGAAGCGCATTACGTATTTTTCAATTCCGAATACACGGAAGTACTTGAGATACATTTCGTTAACCGCATTAAACTCTTCGGCGAACTGATCTTTGGTACAGTAAATATGCGCATCATTCATCTGCAATGCACGTACGCGCATCAACCCGAATAATTCCCCACTTTGCTCGTATCGGTAACATGTTCCGTATTCCGCAAGGCGGATAGGGAGGTCTCTGTAACTTGGATTAAGTTCTTTGAAGATTTTATGGTGATGCGGACAGTTCATCGCTTTGAGATAGTACTTCTCTCCGTCACATTCCATCGGCGGAAACATACTGTCTTCGTAGTACGGAAGGTGTCCCGATGTCTTGTACATGCTTTCTTTCGCCAAATGCGGAGTACGCACTCGACTATATCCTGCTCGTTGCTCGGTTTTCTTAGCTAATCGTTCTAATTCTTCAATCATGACTCCGCCGTTCGGTAACCATAAAGGCAATCCCGGACCTACATCATCATCAAATGTGAAAATTTCCATGTCCTTACCAATCTTGCGGTGATCACGTTTCTTGGCTTCTTCTAACATGGTTAAATACTCATCTAACTCCGATTTTTTAGGGAAGGTTATTCCGTAAATACGGGTTAACATAGGGTTGTTACTGTCGTTTTTCCAGTAAGCTCCCGCTACGTTCGTAAGTTTGATGGCTTTGATATATCCGGTGTGCGGAATATGTGGTCCGCGACATAAGTCGGTGAAGTTTCCTTGTGTGTAAAGCGTAATGCCTCCGTCTTCAAGGTTGCTTAATAAGTCGAGTTTGTATTGGTCGCCTCTCTCGGTGAAGTAGTTCACTGCATCGCCTTTGCTGATTTCTTTTCTCACAAATGCATTGCTTTGCTTCGCCAGTTCAGCCATCTTGTCTTCAATCTTTTTCAGATCGTCGGCAGAGAATGCTTGTCCCCCAAAGTCAACATCATAATAGAACCCGTTCTGTATCGGAGGTCCTACCCAGAATTTAATTCCCGGATAATAGAATTCTAGTGCTTCTGCCATCAAGTGAGCAGAGGAGTGCCACATCGTACTTTTTCCTTCCGCATCGGTCCACGTCAATAGTTGAAGCGAAGAGTCTTCTTCTATCGGGCGGTTTAAATCACGGACTTCGCCATTCACTTTTGCAGCGAGTACATTACGGGCTAGTCCCTCACTGATCGACTTTGCTATTTCCATCGCAGAACTTCCTTTCGGGTATTCGCGCATGGAATTGTCAGGCAGGGTAATTTTAATATTCATAGATTTTTTCGAAGAGTTGCAAATATAGTCGGCTTCGGGCAATATAGGTGGAGTAAATTGGGTGATTTCATTACATTTTTTGTATGATTTTGGTTTTTTTCTGATTTTTTCTGCACTGTATTCCTGATTTCACTCGAACAAAGTCGGATTTATTCGAAAATTACCCTGCAAAGTCAATCTTGGCAGTTCTGCTATTTTGTTCTATAATTGCATTTATGTCGACGACTAACCCCAAATTATTCAACTTTTTCGAGGATGTTTATGCCGTCGTTCGCTTGATTCCCAAAGGTCGCGTTACGTCTTATGGTGCCATTGCTGCTTACTTGGGCGCCAAAGGTTCTTCAAGAATGGTTGGTTGGGCCATGAACGGTGCTCACAATGTGAAGCCAAAAGTGCCTGCTCAACGTGTGGTGAATAGAAACGGATTACTCACGGGTAAACATCATTTTGGTCCTTCCGACGAAATGGAAAAATTACTGCTGAAAGATGGAGTGAAAGTGGAGAACGATAAAGTGGTGAATTTCGCTAAAGTTTTTTGGGATCCGATGGTGGAATTGTCAATCGAAGATTAATAGATTATTGACAAGTTTTGCTGCTGTCGAGTTTTAATATACGCACGGGATAAAACTTCTGAACAGGTGCATTTTCCGTCTCAGCAACGCGATTGTCGAGATGCCCCGTTACTTGCACCCAAGTTTCTTGACCTTCTTTAACACCGTGCGATTTCAAGTTCTCAATTAGCGAACTGTAATTACTCGTTTTAGCAATTTCTAATCGGCGTTGAGCAATGCAGAAATAGAATTTCGCACTTTTTTTATCATAGCTGATTAATCCTTCAAATTTGTAGTCGCCGGGTAATTCTTCTTCAACCTCTATTTTCTTCTCGAAAAATTCAGATGTTAAGTTAGATGGTATTAATCCATTTCGATCGCGATACGAAAGTGTTATTCCCGGTTTAATCGCCATATATTGCTCACTCAATCCCGATCCGTCGAGCATCAATAGCGTGTCCGACAATACTTTCCAGCATCCTATTTCATAGAATTTTTTCGATCCCGTGGATGAGTTCATTTGCGTTCGCACATAGGTGCTATCGGTATATAAATGAAGTTGAATGAATTGACTAACGCCTCCCGTAAAGTCTACTTTCCCTTTCCAAAATCCCGTTAATCCCGGCTCCGGACGTTCCTCAGGATTATCAACTTTTACGGTATCACTATTTACTACTTCAGTCGATTTGACATTATTGTTTTGGCAAGCCGAAATCGATATGAGACATATCAATGCAAAAACTATTTTCTTCATGGCTCAAATTTATTTTAATCGGACTGAATAAAGTATTTTTACGAAAATATTTTTTATGCAAGTAAACCTTGTTTTGTCGGGTGGCGGAGCTCGTGGATTCGCTCATCCGGGAATGGTAAAAGCCTTAATTGAATTAGGATTTGAGCCGGTAGCGATAAGTGGGACCAGCGCCGGAGCTATGGCGGGAGCATTTTTAGCAGCGGGATATGTACCGGAAGAGATATTAGAACTATTCATCAAGAATAATTTCTTTAAAATGGTTGGAGGGGCGTTCAATAAAGGGCTTCTAAACATGGATAAAATAGAAGTCTTTTTTAGGTCGGCTCTTCCTGCTGATTTTAGCGCTCTTAAGATGCCTTTAACTATCAATGCTACCGACATTCTAACCGGAAATATTGTTTGGTTTAATTCAGGTGAATTGATCAAGCCGGTGTTGGCATCAGCCTCTATCCCCGGATTATTTAAGCCTATTTCTTATGAAGGAAAATTCTTGGTCGATGGTGGTGTAATGAACAACTTACCTGTAGAGCCATTTGAGGGCAGTGCCCTGAAAATCATAGGAATGCATGTGAATCATGTAGGTGTTATTCCTCCTCCGTCAACTACATGGTCGGTGATCGAGAGATCCTTCGAATTAGGTGTTTACAGTAATGCCGAACACCGTCGTAAAATGTGTAATATTTACCTTGAGCCGGAAGGACTGTCTTCGGTTAAAATATTCGATTATCAGAAAGCCCGAACGATTTATCAAATGGGCTATGATCATGTGATGCAAAGACGTGATGAATTGTTGTCGGTCTTACGTTAGAACGGCTATCTTTGCGGACTTATTAAAACAGGTAGTTCCAGGCTTTATGGCAGAAAATATAGAGTTCAACAAGAACGAAGATTACAATAAAACGCTGATCAGCAATATGCGTATGCGATTGGCGAAGGTGGCTGAAGGCGGAGGCAAGAAAAATGCCGCTAAGCAACATGAGAAAGGAAAATTACTGGCTCGTGAGCGTATTGATTACCTTCTCGATAAGGATAGTCCGAGGATAGAAATCGGTGCTTTTGCTGCCGACGGCATGTACGAAGAGCAAGGCGGATGTCCCTCAGCAGGAGTAGTGGTGATGATCGGATATGTATCGGGACGACAATGTATTGTTGTTGCTAACGATGCTACCGTGAAAGCCGGTGCTTGGTTTCCTATGACAGCAAAGAAGAACTTGCGTGCGCAAGAGATCTCTCTCGAAAATAAACTACCTATCATTTATCTCGTTGACAGTGCCGGTGTGTATTTGCCGATGCAAGACGAGATTTTCCCTGATAAAGAGCACTTCGGAAGAATGTTCCGTAATAATGCCGTGATGAGCAGTATGGGAATTATCCAGATTGCAGCTATCATGGGATCGTGCGTAGCAGGAGGTGCTTACCTTCCGATTATGAGCGATGAAGCGATGATCGTTGATAAAACAGGGTCGGTATTTTTAGCAGGATCATATCTCGTAAAATCAGCTATCGGCGAAGATGTCGACAATGAGACTTTAGGAGGCGCAACAACGCAATGTGAAATATCGGGAGTGACCGACAATAAATTCCCTGATGATAAATCATGTCTCGATTACATCCGTAGAGTGATGGATAAAATCGGACGACTGCCGGATGCGGGATTCGATAGAGGAACGCCTGCAGCACCGAAGTTAGATGAGAAAGAAATCTACGGAATATTACCGGATGCTCGTGATAAGCAATTCGACATGCACGAGATTATTTATCGTTTAGTAGATAATAGCGAGTTCGATGAGTATAAAGAAAAGTACGGACAATCCATCATTTGCGGATATGCTCGTATCGACGGATGGGCAGTAGGAATTGTGGCGAACCAACGTAAAGTGGTGAAGAGCAAGAAAGGAGAGATGCAGTTCGGAGGAGTTATCTACAGCGATAGCGCAGATAAATCGGCTCGCTTCATTATGAACTGTAATCAACGTAAAATTCCTTTGGTGTTTTTACAAGACGTTACAGGTTTCATGGTTGGCTCACGCTCAGAGCATGGAGGAATTATTAAAGACGGAGCTAAAATGGTAAATGCCATGGCTAACTCCGTTGTTCCGAAGTTCACGTTGATTGTCGGTAATTCGTATGGTGCAGGAAACTATGCCATGTGCGGAAAAGCGTATGATCCTCGCTTGATCGCTTCATGGCCCAATGCTCAGTTGGCGGTAATGAGTGGGGCGTCAGCAGCGAAAACATTATTGCAAATACAAACATCGACACTCAAAGCCCAAGGGAAAGAAATTACCGAGGCAGAAGAGAAAGAATTGTTGAAGACCATCACCGATCGATATAACAGCCAAACATCGCCATATTACGCGGCATCGCGATTATGGATCGACGCCATTATTGATCCGTTGGAAACACGAAAGTGGATATCAATGGGAATAGAAATGTCGAACCATGCACCCATCGAAAAGCCATATAATGTTGGCGTAATTCAAACTTAGTATATACATCACCGTTATGGCAATATATGAATTCAACGGTTATATACCCGTAGTTCATCCCAGTGCTTTTGTTCATCCCCAAGCTGCAGTTACAGGTAATGTAATTATCGGCAAGGATGTGTATATAGGACCGGGCGCGGCGCTTCGCGGTGATTGGGGCGCTATTATTATTGAAGATGGATGTAATGTACAAGAGAATTGTACGTTGCATATGTTCCCCGGACAAACCGTTCATTTAAAAGAGAGTGCACATATCGGACATGGAGCTATTATACATGGAGCCATCATCGGAAAAAATGTGCTGGTGGGAATGAATGCTGTTGTGATGGATAGAGTGGAGGTGGGAGAAAATTCAATTATCGGTGCCTTGGCATTTGTACCGGAGGGAATGCAAATTCCTGAGAGGAGCATTGCGGTTGGTAATCCTGCGAAGATTATCAAAACCATGACGGATGAAATGATTGCATGGAAGACACGAGGGACAGAGCTGTACCAGCAATTACCATCGGAGTTATATGCAACATTAAAAGAATGTGAGCCATTGCGAGAAGTGCCTGCTGATCGTCCCCAGCAACAAGATATTTATAAAACCTGGATGACCACTAAAAAGTCATGAAACAACTATACGAAAAACTCGGACTCACCAATGAAACAGTGGCTGCTGTAGTTAATCCTCCCGACGATTATTTTACCGTGTTGGGCGGAACGGTAGGCATGCAAAAAGAATATCCTTCATTGAGTGCGGGAAGATTTGATTTGATTCATCTTTACGTTAACAACAAAGAAGAGTTAGAGACCTTATTGAAAGAAAGCGTTTACAGCGTATCGCCTTGGGGAATGGTATGGGTAAGTTGGCAGAAAAAAGATAAGTATGCTAAAACTGATGTTAACGAAGACATGATAAGAAAAGTGGCACTACCTTTGGGGTTAGTGGATGTGAAAGTGGCATCCGTTGATGATACGTGGTCGGCATTAAAGCTGGTGTTTCGTAGAAAAGGCGGAGCTACATTGTTCTAAAATTTATAGTTAGATTTGGGGAAACCACCCGTTACATAAGAATGCGTAGAATTTTAGTTTTCATACTGCTAAATTGTTTGATTTGCGGAATTGCCGAAGCGCAAATTCCTGTAATCCTGCGAGCAACGGCATCGGAGCAAGAAGATAGTACCGGATGTAATTTTGTAAAAGAGTTAACACGGATTTCCTATGAAGCCATTGTTAACGGAAAAGCTAAATTATGGGATTCACCGGCGAAGGAGATTCAAATTTTTCCGTCGAGTTTACAAGCAATAGAAAAGTCGTCGGCGACTCAGTTTGTGAATCAAGAAGTAGTGTTTATTTATGAAACATGGACCAATAGCAACCGCGATTTAAAAAGTGCTACTCAAGGATTTTTATTCTCGAATAAATCAGCCAACGGCGAAGAAGTAGCTTATGGTTACGTAGATTATAACGATCTTCAAGATGTATGTCTACGTTATCGTATAAATACCAATGCTAACGGGAACTACAATGCCAACTTGGCGAACTATATTTACTCGAAGAACTACAATTATAAGATCCTTCAGTTTGCGGGAAAAGTTATCGATAATGCCTCCGATTCAAAAAAGATAAAAGACGACTTTATCGGGACCAATAAGTTCAACACAACATCATTCAGTGCTACTGAAATTCCACAGAAAATGGTTGTTTGGTCGTTGGACTTTGCATCAACATTGACCGGTGCAAAAGCCGATAGTTCGAGGAAGCTGGTAAATGCAATAACTAAATATCTTTACGAAAACGAAGAGCAACTCTTTAACCTTGGAGGAGATAAAATCCAGACACATCTTCAAAAAGGAAAATGGAAGATAACGCGAATTCAAGTGAGTGAGTTGTGGAAGAAAGTAAATAATTCTGTCGGCTACGACCCTTCAGGAATAACGATCTATATAAACGATACTCCGTTGAACGAAATCCTTTATAAGGACATGATGAAAATGGAAGTGATGGTAGAAGACAGAAATTGGATTGAGTATATCAGAGGGAAGGACTTTGCTTTCAATATCCTTAGCATTAACAACCAAGAAGTAGTGAGATCACAATCGTTTATTTATCAGAAAGCTCTTCAGACGTATGATTGGAATAAAATTAACGATTTCGTGAAATACTATTGATGAAATAGGCAATAGACGATAGGCAATAGACAATAGACGAACATCTAACATCTAACATCTATCATCTAATATCTATCATCAATTTATAAATAGCAACCAAAATTTAAGTTTTCCGTATAACCCTCCAATTACCCCCCAATACCACATTAAGATGACAAAGATTAAATTTGGAACAGATGGCTGGAGAGCTATCATTGCACAGGATTTTACTGTTGAAAATGTTGCCCGAGTAGCAGAAGGAACTGCGAAATGGTTACTACAAAGCAAACCTAACCCTACAATCGTTTTAGGTCACGACTGCCGCTTTGCCGGAGCATTGTTTTGCGATACAATCGCTAAGGTGATGTGTTCGATGGGCGTGAAAGTGTCGATGTCGAAAGGTTTTGTATCAACTCCTATGATCAGCTTAGGTGCTGTTCGATTAAAGAAAGATTTAGGTATTATTATTACCGCAAGTCATAATCCTCCGGAGTATAACGGATTTAAATTAAAAGGCCATTATGGTGGTCCTTTGTTACCATCGCACGTAGCAGAAATCGAAGATTTGATTCCTGAGAAATGCACGGTAAATCATGCTGCAATGGATATCGAGCAATTCGAGAAAAGCGGTATGTTAGACGGCATCGATCTTGAAACGATGTATTGCGATCATGTAAAAGCGAATTTCGATTTAGATGCTATCCGTAACTCAGGATTAAAATTAGCTTACGATGCAATGTATGGAGCAGGACAAAACGTAATCAAGCGTTTACTTCCTGAAATCACTATGCTTCACTGCGATTATAATCCTTCGTTCATGGGCCAAGCTCCTGAGCCGATTCATAAGAACTTAACTGAGTTCAGCAACTTAATTAAGAATGCCGGAAATATTGATTCGGGATTAGTAACTGATGGAGATGCTGACCGTATCGGATTCTATGATGGAAAAGGAAATTTTGTGGATTCGCACCACATCATTTTATTATTGATTCACTATCTACATAAATACAAAGGACAAACAGGGAAAGTTTGTACTGCATTCTCAACAACTCCTAAAGTAGAGAAGCTTTGTAAATTCTACGGCATCGAAATTGAAACGGTGAAAATCGGATTCAAATACATTGCTGAAATCATGATTAAAGAAGATGTATTATTAGGTGGTGAAGAGTCGGGCGGTATTGCTATTAAAGGCCATATCCCTGAGCGCGACGGAATCTGGATGGGGTTAACCATTTGGGAATTCATGGCGAAGAGTGGAAAAACACTTGATGATCTTATCAATGAAGTGTATGAAATTGTTGGACCATTCTCATTCGAGCGTAACGATTTACATTTGAAAGAAGAAGTAAAACAACGTATTCTTCAAAACTGTATCGGAGGAAAATATACTCACTTCGGTAAATATAAAATTGCTCGTACAGAAGATTTAGATGGATACAAATATTTCTTCGAAAACGGTGATTGGTTAATGATCCGAGCTTCAGGAACTGAACCTGTACTTCGTACCTATGCCGAGTCGAGTACAAAAGAAGCTGCGTTTGATATCTTAAATGCGGCAAAGGCTGATTTATTGAACTAAAAGCGTAGCACTGATGCACGCTATTTATAAATACACTGTGAGAATCACTGCCATCGTGGCGGTGATTCTCTTTTTTATACCCTCCGCCTACGCCCAAACGGATACATTAAAGTTCTGGGACAAGGCCGATGTTTATCATCCGAAGAGAGGAAGTGTAATTATTGTAACATCGGCGGTAGCTTATACAGGTGGGATGTATGGCTTGTATAGCTTGTGGTATAAAAACTATCCGCAATCATCGTTTCACTTCTTTAACGACACGAAAGAGTGGATGCAAATGGATAAACTCGGACATGTTGGCTCTGCATATTATATTTCGAGATGGAGCGGGGATGTTTTGAAATGGTCGGGAGTGAAGGATAAAAAAGCAGCAATAATTGGAACTGCTGTTGGCTACGGATTTCAATTGTCGATTGAGATCATGGATGGCTTTAGCAAACAATGGGGATTCTCGGTGGGCGATATCACTGCCAATACCCTTGGAGCCGGATTATATCTCTCTCAAGAATTGATGTGGAAAGAGCAAAGGATTACCTATAAAATCACTTATCACGATACGAAGTATCCGCAATACAATCCGAATTTATTAGGCTCGAATTTTCAAGAGAAATTATTGAAAGATTACAACGGACAAACGTATTGGTTGTCTGCCAATATTAAATCGTTTTTAAATAAAGAATCTAAGTTTCCTTCCTGGTTGAACATGGCTGTTGGAATAGGCGCAGAGGGGATGGTGGGAGCTGAAACGAATTTAAGCGAATATAACGGCAAGGCAGTACCGAATTTCTATCGTCAACGATTTTTTTATTTAAGCCCTGATATTGATATCACGCGCATTAAAACAAAATGGGGCGCAGTAAATGCACTCAAGAAAGTATTCGGATTCATAAAAGTTCCGGCACCTGCACTCCGCCTTAGCCAAGACGGGGAATTAAAAGGTTATCCGGTGTTTTTCTAGAATGACTGACTGACTGACTGACAGAAGCTGTCACACGCAAGACACCTTCAGCGCAAGAATCCTTTTAGTCCCAACGGGGCGTATCCGTGTTCTACTTTAATCTCTAAATTATAACCACAAACTAATTGGAGATAAATCCAAAATCCAAAATTACTTTTTCTTGTTTTTCTTCTTCTCAGGATCCTCGTGGAAATAATACCTCACATCAAAAGTGAAATAATCGCCTTGTAATTTAGTCTTACCCGATGAAGTATAAGGATCGTTATAATTACGAGTAGGGTAGTATTCGATTAATGTATTATAAATTGAATTTACAGAACGATGATAGCTAGTGCCGAAATAAATGGTACCACTTTTAGCTGTTCGGTATTCGAGTCCGATGTTGGCCAATACTCCCGCATTTACTTTAGTATTTCGAGAAGAGTAGTGGAGGAATTCGTCTTTGAACGTTAAAATATCGGAAGGGAAAATATCAATACTTCCACCTAAGGCAACGTTCATCCAAAGTTTTTCATCGAGTTGAATAAATACTAGAGCACTTAAAGGAACTTCATATCCGATAATAGAAAAAGAGCTATTATCCGAATAACTGCTATCACTTAAAACCATATCGAAATTCCTTTTTACATAAAGAATTCCCGTTTCGCCCGAAAGTTTCTTGGTAATACCTCTGCGCACCATAACGCCGGCGCTATAACCCGAATTTTGTGAAAGTTTATACTGAATATTTTTATCGCTGAACTCCTTCGGACCGGTACGTAAATATTTGCTGGGGAAAATAGGTTTAAAGCTAAATCCGAATTGAGTAGTGTTTACTTGCGCCGATAAATTGGTGGTAACTAAACAAACTAAAATAAGTGCACTAAATATTTTTCGCATTGCTACAAAGTTCGGTAATTCTGCTGAATAATCCTGATTTATTTAGTTAACAATAAAGTGATTTTTGAGAACATTTGTTCAGTTTCCACTCGGCTGCAAATGCCATAGTTAAAGGTATAACTGCTTCGCTTACTATCGGGCAATAGTAAATCATATTGATGATTACCATAAGATTTTATACTAATCCATTTGCCATAAGAATCAGAATAAATTTTCTTTCTGGCATCCGGCTCGTCGAAGTATAACATGCAAACATCGTAATCGATATTTTTTTCTTTTAGTTTCGTTCTGCCTGTCAATGTATAAACTTCATATTGATTGCCATCCCATGTAGTGCGTGTATCATTTTGAACTTTACCATTTATCATCTGTTTATTCGACGATTTAATTAATTTGCCTCGATGGAACTCGGCAGTACTTTTATATTCCACCAGCATCGATACTATTTTGTTAACGGTGATGGTACTTTCAATAGTATAACTGATATGATCTTTCTGAGTTATTTTAAGCACTTTCATGGTGCCTATTTTCTCATCTTTCATGAGGATGTCGTATTTCAGTTGCTGCGATTGCGCCCATAACTGAACGGGAAACATAAGAAAAAGAAAGACTAATTTTTTCATCAGAGGCATATGTTTGGCATCCTAAAAATAAGAAGGCGCTACAATAAATTTGCAGCGCCTTCTTTTATTTATTAACCGATTTATTAGTTGAAAACTACTTTTCCTGTAGCTTCACCTTTATCAAACGACATTTTTACAATGTACAAGCCTGATTGTAATCCGTTACGCTCTAAAGTAAAACGATCTGCATTGATTCCTTCTTGAGAATAAACTTCATTTCCGATAATATCATAAACACGAATTGTGCGGATATCACCTGCTAATTTATCTGCTGTGATAACAGTGCGATCTGCTGAAGGATTTGGTTGAATGTTTACGTTAGCTGTAAGGTTGCTTACTGTGTTTAATCCTGTAGTTAACCCTAAGCAATAAACCACACGTGGATTTAAATATCCCATGATAGTATCGATATAAGCTACTGCTTTTGCTTTCGACATATCTGGATTAGTTAAAAGTGAGTTTGTGTAAGCAGAAGTACCTGCAGATGCAGGATATCCTAATGCTTGTGCTGTTAAAACAGTAACTGTAGAGTCATACCATTCCCAAGGACCTGCTTGTTGTGCAGGTGTAGTATAGAAAGGATATAATCCTTCTAAGTTTCCTGTATTAGCCATTGCATAAGTTGTAAGGTTATCAGTAAAGCCTGCGCTAATCATACAGTTGTTATTTCCATCTGCGTTAGCTAAAGTTGCTACGCTTTGGCTGCCTGATACTTCAACAACGAAATCACCTGTTGTAGGTACTACTACCGGACCAATTCCGTAAGGAGCAAATGGATCGCCAACAACGTGGAAGTTTACCATTGGCGCATCTCCCGGCTCAACCCATGAAGAGTCGCCCATAGCACCACCTGCGTTAAATACAAACTGAACGTTTGAAGTATAACCAACGCTATTGTTTGGATTGTTATATCCGGCAATTCCACCGTAGCCTTCGAAGTCGCCTAATACTGCTTGATTAACATAACTTTGTCCTGCTACAAATCCGTATGATGCATTTGTAGTGTTCGCTAAGAATTTAGTTAAAGACATTTCGGCAGGGTTGTTAAGGGTAGCATATGCTAAAGCGATATATCCACCAGTACCGAATCCACCAAGAATAATTTTGTTAGTGTCGATTCCGAAAGAATTACCATTTGTAGCTACATCTTTTCTGAAGTAACGTACACAAGCTTTTGCATCAAGAATAGCACGATACACAGCATTCAGTAATGTTCCTGTGCGAATATCTTGTCCTGCGGCTCCAGTTGCAGCCGGATTCCATCCTAATCGATAATCAACTGCTGCTGCTACATATCCTCTGCGAGCAAAGTCCGTACAAGCTTGTACAATTGTTGAATCCCCTTTTGTTCCTGTTGGTTGTCCATTAACCACCGGAGGGAGGAAGCTTCCTGTATGTAAAACAATTACTAGTGGACGCTCAGTAATTGGATCTGATGCTCCTGATGGTTGATATACGTCCATTTTCAAGTCAACAGCAACAGGAGTTCCAGTTAATACTTGATAGTTATTTCCGTAAACTACATTCGCCGTTTTTGATGCCGAAGGGAATACCGGAGTTAAATAACGTTGAGCTTGCGCCGTGGTTATGCTTGCTAAGGCTAACCCTGTCGCAAAAATGTTGAGTAACAATTTTTTCATGCGGTCTGATTTTGTGTTTGGTTGTAAATATAGGCAGAATATCGTTTGTCGGTTAAAAATGAATAATGGTTTGGATTTTGCTTGCCATTTTTAAGGACTATTTAATTTTTGAGTGGTTTCAATTTGTATTTTTATATCCGATGTTGAAACGCATTCATTATCTGTTAAATACAAAAACGCTGTGCCTTTGTCTGTTTTTCCTTTTAGGTAAAATTGAGGAGGCTAATTCGCAGTGTATCAATGCTTTTCCGTATTTGCAGGATTTTGAAGTTGATAATGGAGGATGGCTGCCCGGTGGATTTAATATTGACTGGGCTTGGGGTGAGCCACTTAAAACAAATATCACTCAGGCCGGAAGCGGTAGTAAATGCTGGATTACAGGCGGATTAACCTTCCCGAATTATTTTGGTGGCGAAAAATCGTATTTAACGAGTCCTTGTTTCGATTTCTCAAATTTAACAAATCCATATATCGAATTCAAAATTTTTTGGGATACCGAAAGGCAATACGATGGAGCTAATCTTCAATATTCTATTGATAACGGCGTGACTTGGCAAAATGTAGGAAGTATTACAGATCCGGTAGACTGCCGAAATAAAAATTGGTATAACAACGGAAGCATTGGTAATCTCGGCGGATTAGCATTCCCTCAAAGCGGTTGGTCGGGCAATACGAAAAGTACGCAAGGGGCATGTTTAGGCGGCAGTGGCAGCGGACAATGGCTTACTGCTTCACATTGCATTACCGATTTAGCAGGAGAGCCTTCCGTTAAATTCCGATTTACTTTCGGATCCGGCATTGCCTGCAACGATTATGATGGCTTTGCTTTTGATAGTTTGTACATTGGAGAATCGCCCCAGCCCGTAATTGATATAAAAAGGATTTGCAATGGTGATTTGTCGCTTTCGGTTTCGGCGGAATCAGATGGATGTCCTTCGCAATACTCTTGGGATTTTGGCGATCCTGCATCATCAGGAAATTATGTTACAGGAATAACGGCCGACCATGTTTTTTCATCAGCCGGGAGTTATACTGTTAAGCTAACTACCATTCACCCGTGTATAGGAGCAGTAGTTGTTACAAAAACAATTTCATTTCCCGACGTGCAATTGCAAGTAGGTGATGTTACCTGCAATAATGGTTCTGACGGATATGCATCAGCGTTAGTGTTAACTCCTGCGAGTACTACATTAATTTGGTTGCCTTCAGGTAGTCAAGTTGATACACTGAAAAATATTTCTGTAGGGACTTATGCTTTAACTGTTCTCGGTGGAACCAACGATTGTAAGACAACAATTCCTTTCGAAGTAATCTATGGACCTGATGCTTTTCCTCTGCCGGATTTGGGCAATGATCAGTTTATTTGTCCGGGTCAATCAATAAAATTAACGCCCGGAATATTTAATTCCTATCAATGGAATACGGGAGAAACAAGTGCGGAGATAAATGTAGACAGTGCATCATCGTATATAGTAACTGTTACAAATTCGGCAGGATGTACCGATTTAGATACCATCAATTTTGAACTTGGATGCGGAACCGATATTTGGTTGCCGAAAGCATTTACCCCCGACGAAGATGGAGTTAACGATTATTTTAAAGCGGAAGGTATAGATGTACCATCGTTCACCATGAATATTTTCAATCGATATGGCCAGCCGATTTTTAAATCTGATAATATCAGTTTAGGATGGGATGGTAAATTCGACGGCACTGATGCTCCGATTGGAGTTTACGGATATACATGCCGTTATACCTTCCGAAACGGAGAGAAAGGAGTGAAACGAGGTAGCTTTTTATTGCTACGTTAAGCTTTAATTTTGCTCATTCGCCAAGCTCCGATGCCTGAGAATAAAATCCCCATGAAAGCAGCACCGATTAATGATTCGGTAACATAATTATTGAAATTGAAATATGCTTCGGCTTGTTCCCTTGATGCATGGTTTCCTGCTACTGCATTTTCGATCATAGCATGAAAAAAGTTGGGATTAATGTAGTAACTGAAAATGTATTGTTCAACCGGCGATAAAATTGTAATAATCAGAGAAATCTTTAATCCTTCAATGAAATAATACCTGAATGGTAATGGGTCACTGCTTGATGCTTTGATTTCCAACATTGCTCTCCTGAAAAGGAAAATTGCAGGAATTAAAATAAAATTGGTAACTATCGGATGATAGTTAATTAGGGTAGAATGGAAGCCTGCTAAATATTCGAGCGTTAACCAAGCTAACGTCATCAATGAAAACAGGATTCCATATTTAAATGCAATCTTCATATTATTAAGGTTTGGGAATATGAAGATACAACTTTACAATGATTCAAGAAATTTAATCAGCGATTCACGTTGTGTCGATGAAAGTGCTTTTACATAGTTCACTGAATTAGTTGCTTCACCTCCGTGCCACATTATAGCTTCCATCAGATTTCTGGCTCTGCCATCATGCAAGAAATTGCTATGTCCGTTTACCACTCTGGTTAAACCGATTCCCCATAAAGGTGCAGTTCTCCATTCTGTTCCTGTTGCTAAAAATTCCGGACGATTATCAGCAAGACCTGGTCCCATATCATGCAATAAAAGATCAGTGTATGGATGGATAGTTTGATTGCTGACAGAAGGAACTCCGGAAAGGGTAGAAGTAGTTATTGTTTCGCGATGACAAGCATTACATTTCGCAGCTCTGAAAATATTTTCTCCTGCCATAACAACGCTGTTCGTTGTATTTCTACGAGCAGGAACAGCAACCGACTTAGTATAGAACGAAGCTTCTTCAAGAGTCTGTGCATTGATTTCGGGATCATCGCCTGTTAAATCATCCTGTGGCTGACCAACACTGTTTTCGTGTGTGAATAAAGGATTCGTAATTCCCATATCGTTTACATAAGCTGCAGCGGCTTGCTGAGTAAGGTTTGGTTGTCCTGCTTTCCATCCGAATTTTCCGGGCTTCATACTATTTGCTTGCACATCCCATACATAATTTAATTTGCCGCTTATACCATCACTATTTGTATCAGCTTCATCGGCCATTGCTAAAAGAGTTTGTTCACTTATTGCTTCTAATAATCCTAATCCAATTATAGGAGGCGCAATACGAGGAGAGATAAGCATTGGTCCCGATGTTAAAGGAGTATAATGATTACTCAAGTTGATAATCGGTTCTCTCAATTCATAAGAAGTTCCGTCAAGGAATTGCTTTATTTGTAGTGCTTCTGTTAACGTAACGTCAGCCTCCGGCGCTTTGCCAAAGACTGCTCGGTTTTGCAATTGTCCGCCGTAACCGGGATATGCCAAAGGACCGCCATGTGGATCGGTTCCATTCATGCTGACACGGATCAGTAATCCACCGAGATCACTCGAAGAAGTAGGGTAGGAAGCTCTTCCATTTTTTACATGGCAAGCTGCACAACCTGTATTATTAAACAAAGGACCTAAGCCGGGGTTATTAGTAGCAGGCGCCGTAATGAAAGTGGCTTCAAAGGCTAGGTTTCCCCGGACATGTAGATCAGATTCAATAGCATTTAAATTCGCAGAAGGATCTTCAAATGCTAAGCTTGTTGAATTTAATGTAGTGGTTGCTCCGCCACTGTTTATATCAATAGATGATGTATTCGATTCAGCTTCGTTATCGTCTTTTGTACAAGAAGATAAAAAAGCAGAAGCAAGAATGATATAAATAAAATTTTTCATAAAATTATAAATTAATAACAGTTGTTAAAACATTTTGCTGTAATAAAGTTTGCAATTCGGTTACTTCATCGATTGCATTTTGAACTCCTTGCGGATCGCTTGTAATTGCGCTTGTAAAAGTTCCTTGAATTGCCATAATAGCATTAATGGAAGAAGTTATTTTTGCTTTCACTTGCGCGTCAAGATTTGCATTTTTCGATGCGATGATTGTGCTGATACCTTTTCCGTTCCCACCACTGTTAAAAGTTCCTAAATAAAGGTTTTCTACACTTCTGATATTGTCGGCAAAATCTTGTTTAGAATTTACACTGAAGCGTGATTCTTCTAAGGTGATATCTTGTTGAGAAAATGGTTCAAATAACTTTCCGTTTGCCACTTCATTGCAAATTGCAATCATACCATTTACGACTTCTTGCAAGGATGCTTTTTGTGATGGGTAGTAAGGGTTGGAAGAATTAGCATCATATAAAATTTGCTCGAAATTTTGTCCGTTTGCTTGCCATGCATTGTACAGTTGTAATGTTGCTCCTTGTAAACTTTCGGTACATCCAATTATATATTCAAATTCGCGATTCGTAAAATCACCAATTAGCTTATTGCTATTGGTTCCCCACAATAAAAACTCAATTGTATGAAATCCTTTCAACGTGCCATCGAGTCCATCGATATAAGTTTTTGTCAAATTGCCTGTACCTGCTAAAACATTCTGCAAGTCGGTAACATTCACGGGCCAGCTGTCGATGGAAGGATCTATTCCTTGTTGCTCTACGGGCCCGAATAAAAAGGCTTCACTTTGTTCCCATGGTAATCGTGTTTCGCGCCAAGCTTGACGAGCTGCTTCTAAATTAACTGTAGTCGGATTGTTTTTTAAATTAGTTACAGCAGAAACTAAATCACCGGCTTCATTATTTAAATTTAAATACGTCGCCGTTATCACTAGCTGCGAAATATTTTTCAGCTCCGGTTGGTAGTCGGCTGTTGGTGTTGATGTAGCATTATCATCGTCTTTATTGCAGGAAGAAGCAACGAATACGAATGAAGCTAACAATAAAAATTTAATAGATGTTTTCATGATAAAAAGTAATTTTTTAGGTTATTGGGATTTTAATATTTTAATTGATGATAAAGGCTAAGCCTGCGACTATTGTTTCTTCTGTTGTTCCGCTATCAGGTGTAGCAGCAGCTGCGGCTCCAACTTCTCTTGTAGAGTATTGCAGTTTTAATTGGATGTCGCGATGTACACTGCATTTTATTCCTCCGCTAATTGCTGATCGTTCCCAACGGGGATTATTGTAAATCTGTCCTTGCGTGCTGTACATTGAATCGTAAAAGTCATATCGTCCGTAGACTACGAAATCCGCTCCTTTATTTTGCTTTTGGAAATAAGGAATAAAGCTCAAGAAATCATAACCAACTTCGCCATAGTAACCGAGAGCAGATGCACCAACGGGAGTTCTTTTTACATTTAAATTATTCGAGAGATTTCTGTTAGCTTCTGATAAAGCTTCAGAGTTTTGTATTGTTCCGTAAACAACACCTGCTCTTACATACAATGATTTTTCTTTGAAGCCTACGTGTGCGTCGAGCAATTGAACAACTGCATGTTTTTTGAAATCGGGTTTTGGGCGATTATCACGCGTGTCGCCTCTATAAAATGATACACCTGCAACGCAATCATATCCCCAGTTATAATCGATTCTACCTGAGAAAGCCCAATTCTCTGCATTCACCTGTTCGAATCTACGTTGGTTTCCGCGTTTAATAAAATTAGCAGACGAAAATGCGGTTCCATCTAAACCATTGATATAAGCGGCATGGATTTTCCATCGGTGTAATTCGCCTAAAGTATAATGAGCTGAGATTCCATATTCTGTCCAGTTAGTAGGAAGTAAGGTCGCCTCCGTTTCCGGTAACATAGCCGTTAAAAAATCGGTAGGTTCATCGAGGGTATACTGCAATGCAAAAGGAACTTTAATTCTTCCGGCTTGAATTTCTAAGCGATTGGTAGGCTTGAAACTTAAATTCATTTCTTCCATCCATATTTCACCACCTTTTGAAATTTCGTATTCGAACTCACCGAACTCTTCAAATTTGTCGAATTCCAATTCGGTCCCTACACCGCCATGTTCGATTTCTAATTCGGCATTCAAACTAATTTTAGGAGTCCATTTATAATTGCCTTCAATAATAAAGCGCTCACCATCGATTGCAGCTCTTTTATCAGTCCATGTATCCCAATTGAACTTATAATAGTTCAAATTGCCGTAAACGCTGTAATCCCAACGCTGTGATTTGGTAGTGACTGAATCGGTTTGAGAAAACGCGATATTAGTGTAAATGACTAGTAATAAAGGTACTAGCGTAGTAATTTTTTTCATTTGACTTTAAAAGCGATACTGTTTAGAATGATTCTAATTAAGACTGCGAAGAAAGTAAATTAATTAGAATAATTCCAAATAAGATTATAAGTGATTGAATAATAATGATAAAAATCATGCAAAATCGGGGTAAAATGAAAGCACGAAATCAGCATTTTTCAAGAAAACGCACTTGAAAATACAACTTAAGTGTTAGATAATTAATTAGTTGTAAGATTTTTATGGCTATTGTCATAAATTAACGGAAATGTTTTTCATACTTTAGCATCGTGAAATCACAATTCATCGTTGCACTTTTTCTGATCCTTGCCATTTTAACAGAATCGGTAAGTAGATCGATTATTGTAATTGACTTTGAATTAAACCGTGATTATTTCGCTAAAGAGCTATGTGTTAAGAAGGACATACCAGATAACTGTTGTAAAGGTTCTTGTGCATTAAAGAAAGAATTAAAGCAAGAAGACGAGCGTGAGAAGTCGCCTGCTGCCGGGTTTTCGGTAAAAAGCGAAATCGTTTACTTTATTCAAGATAATTTTAGTTTTCAATTCTATCCCAACGCATCGATAGTTAAGAACAAAATCGTTGTAATGAAAATTGAAGACGGTTTTGCCGATACACTTTTTAGGCCACCATTAGGTTAATAGTATTTTCTTCGGGATTGTATTCTAATCCCATGTTATTAATTTATGAATTCGAGCTTACGAAATCAATTTCATATTGATTGTTCGTTGATGAGTTCATTCATTTACTATTTACTATTAAACTAAACGCAAAATGAAAAAATCAATTTCCCTATCAATAATTACACTCTTTACAATCTTATTTATATCATCATGTAAAAAAGATGATGATACTACAACTCCTACTTCTACCACGTACGCTACAGGAGAAGTTACTTTAGCTTTCGACAATATTGCTGGATCAACACATATTGATATTACAGGAGGTACAAATTATACCAATGGAGCCGGCGAAACTTTTACAGTTACTAAGTTTAAGTATTATGTTTCGAATGTTTCTTTAATTAAAGAAGATGGTTCTGTTTATAATGTCCCTGATCAAGTTTTCTTGATTGATGAAGCGGATTCAACTTCTTTGGAAGCTGTTCTTGAAAATATACCGGGAGGAAAATACAAAGGTGTTGAATACACTATAGGAATCGACAGTACTCGTAATGTTTCAGGGGCGCAACAAGGAGCATTAGATCCGGCAAACGGAATGTTTTGGGATTGGAATGCGGGATATATTTTCTTGAAATTAGAAGGCACTTCTCCTGCAGCCGGTATGGGTGGAGATTTTATGTATCATATCGGGGGATATAAAAACTCTAACAATACCAATGCTCAACGTCGCGTTCACATCGACTTTGATCCTTCTACTTTAATTGTTGACGGAAATAAGCGAGAAACAGAAGTTCATATGTTGGTAGATGTATTAGAGTTCTTTAAAAACCCGACTAATTATTCAATTGCAACGAATGGAATGATTATGTCGCCAGGTGCAGCAGCAATGACACTAGCCGATAATTATGTAGACATGTTTAGTCTAGATCATATTCATAATGATGTAAAGTGATTGATGTCATTTGAGATTTAATCATTCTGCATTCTTTAATATCTTTGACGTATGTCGAAAAACCTCTACTTCTGTCTTACAATTGTCTTAGCATTTGCTTTTTTATCGTCATGTAAAAAATCTGATGATGAAACAACGGAAACGCCAAAGCCTTTGTTTTACGTACCGGATGGTTTTCCTGCTCCTTCCGGCCAACTGCAAAATAATCCTGTGACAACTGCAGGTTTTGCATTAGGTCGTAAGTTATTTTATGATCCGATTCTTTCTAAGGATAGTACGGTGAATTGTGGTACATGTCATCAACAGTTTGGAGCATTTGCACAAGTAGATCATAAAGTAAGTCACGGTATTAATAATTTGTTAGGAACCAGGAATTCACCTACGCTCATCAATTTAGCATGGCATAGTGAATTCTTTTGGGATGGTGGTTCAAATCATATAGAAGTTCAGCCTATCGGGCCGATAACTAATCCTGTAGAAATGGATGAAACGTTGAATGGCGTAATTGCTAAATTAAATCGTTCAACGTTTTATCCCTCTATGTTTCGTTCGGCTTATGGGACTGATACAATTACTTCTCAAGGAATTTTAAGAGCTCTTTCACAGTTTATGTCGTGCTTGATTTCTGCAAATTCAAAATATGATCAGGTTCGAAACGGACAAGCAACATTTACAGCAACTGAAGATAGTGGATATACTATTTTCAAAAGCAAATGCGAATCTTGTCATAAAGAACCTTTACTAACGGATCTGTCGTACCGAAATAATGGACTTGACGCACATTTTACTGATCCCGGAAGAGCAAGAATTACAACGCTTGCAGCCGACTCAGGAAAATTCAAAGTGCCTACTTTAAGAAATATAGTTTTGTCGTATCCTTATATGCACGACGGTAGATTAGGTTCTTTAAGTAAAGTGATCGATCATTATCGTTCAACAATCGTTCAAAGTTCAACTATAGATCCTCTGCTTTCAAGCGGTAATATGGCTATTTCTGATGCAGAAAAAGCACAACTTATTGCTTTCTTAAACACTTTAACTGATCAAACTTTTATCACAGATAAAAGATTCTCAGCACAATAAAAATGAAAAAAATAATGATGTTATTGATGGTTTTTGTATTCTCAGAAACCACAGTAACTGCGTGTGATGTATGTGGAGCATATATGGGCATAATGCCTAATGAAAAGAATAGTTTTATTGCCGTTTATAATCGTTATAGAGCCTTTAAAGGTGATTATTTTACAGGTTCTAACGAATTATTCCCCGATGGTTCGTATTTCAAAACCGAGCATGCGGGGCATAGTACTGCAGGAGTTACTACATATGAAGTTTTCAGGGTAACTGAAATCCGTGGGCGCTATTTCCTGCATCCTCGAATCGAATTGAACATGGTACTTCCTTATGCAAACAACAAAGAAGTTGTAGGGACTTCTTCAACGGTTGCGGAAGGTTTGGGTGACATTACCATTACTGCGGGATATCATTTAATAGATGATACCATTACGGCAGATTTAAAACATCGCTTAATTGTTGGGGCAGGTGTGAAGTTAGCTACCGGCGACGATCGTGATAATGGAAATGGGCAGCGCATCACCATTCTTAATCAACCCGGAACAGGCTCAAATGATGCAATAATAATGGCCACCTATCTGATGGGCTACAAGCAATGGGGCATCATGTTAAATGGAATGGGTAAGCTGAATGGAACCAATGCCTTTAACGAGCGAATCGGAAATAGTATTTCAGCTTCATCTTGTTTGTTCTATAAGATTGATATCGGGTGCGGATTTCAAATCCTTCCATCCCTTGTGGTGAATTACGAAAAAACCAAAGGAGAATATCTGAATGATGTATTGCAGAACCGCACAGGAATGCAAACGCTTTTAGGTGGTGTTGGGGTTCAAGTATCCTACAGAAAATTTGCACTTGATATTATGGCTCAAAAAGCCATAAATGAGCCAAAATCGAGCAATACGATGTTTACTACGTTGCGATCAGTAATAGGGTTGACGTATAACTTCTCGCAAGACAGTTTTATCTTCAAAAAGAAAGATTAGGAATAGTTCCATGGAATTCAGGCAGGAGGCTAGTAGGTTTCCTGCCTTTTTATTTTATGGTGGTCGAAACAGTTTGATGAGCCGGCTTTATTCCGTAATATTGCAATACACAAAGCCCAACCATGAAAAAGCAAAACTCCCTGTTTCTATTCATTAGCGTATTATTGATAGCCTTTTCGGCATGCAAGAAAGACGATGAACAAACCGGAGGAACAGGAAACAGTACAGCAACAGGGTCAGCAAAAATTATTTTTAATAATACTGCCGGAGGTGTTCCTTTGAATGTTGCCGGAGATTCGGTTTATACAAATTCATCGGGAGAGACTTTTACTGTTACGGCTTTACGTTATTATGTATCGAATTTCTCCTTTATAAAGGATGACGGTACGGTTATTACTCTACCAGCCGATTATTATTTGATTGATCAGTCGGGCAAGACAGGCTTCAAAAGAACTATCAGCGGACTCCCTGTAGGCTCATATAAAGGTGTACGATTCCTAATTGGAGTGGATAGTGCTAAAACCGTTCAAGGGGTTCAAACAGGCGATTTAGACCCATCAAACGGCATGGTGTGGGACTGGAATACCGGATATATCTTTGTTAAATTAGAAGGAAATTCACCTGTTGCAGGAACTATCGATAGTGCTTTTCAATACCATATCAGTGGATATAAAACTTCTAATAATACCTATGCTTTGCATTGGGCAGATATCTCCTTTGGCAGCCAACCTCTTGTTATTACAACTACAACCTTACCTCAACTTAACATCAAAACGGATATTCTTGAATTTTTCAAAAACCCTTATGATCTCTCAATTGTTGATAATCCTATAGTCACAGCGAGTGGAACAACGGCAGTAAGTATCTCGAATAATTATGCTGATATGTTTTCATTCGACCATATACAAAACTAAGAGTTTTTCATTTTATTTAGTGGCTATAAAGTTCAATCGCATTTGTGATTTATTGGCAAATACTTGGGTTATTGTAGTTTAAAATTAAAATATATTCAACAAGTTAATTGAGTTCTTTTAATTTATATTCTCTAGAAGTTATTATATATATCAATAAAATGCATTATTAAAGTTGTTAATAATTTAGCGTATGCTATTAACATTGATATGTAGATAAGTGCGTTACTCACGGTGTGCATTAACGAAGTCTTCTGACGTAGCTTTGAGAAACTACGGTAAATGAAACGCGTTGTAAGCTCATCGATTATTTCTGTTGTCATCCTTTTGTTGGTGGCAGGAGGGTTTCTATACTATCAATATTACCGTGGAGAGTCGTCGAAAGCTTTCGATGCCGTACCATCCGATGTAGCTTGGTTGATCTCCGTTGATCCTTCATCGGGGAACTTACAACAGTTAGCACGCACCGGATTTTTTAAGGAGCATGATTCCGTTCCCGTTCTTGATTCATGGTACAAGAGCTTAATTCGTCTCGATTCAGTGATGGTGAACAATACTGTGATGAAGGATATTTTTAAGGACAGTCCTTTGATCATCTCAGGACATGTTACCGGTCCCAATAGCTTTAGCGAGTTGTTCTATATCCGCCTAGTTGGAACTAATCCCGATGGTGAAGCCGATGAATTAGTGAAAGCATTGCTTCACTCAACTGATGACATTCAGTTAAGGAATTATAACGGAGTTGATATCCGTGAAATGACTACCAGCGATCGTCAAACATTTTCGTGGACGGTATCAAAAGGGATGTTTATAGGAAGCTTTACGCCATATTTAGTAGAAGATGCCATTCGTCAGCAGCGCTCGGCTAAGAGTCCTTCTCCTGCATTACGTTTGCTTCCATTCACAGAAGGAAAAGAAAAGAGTTTATTGGTGGCGATTCGTTACTCAGGATTTTACAAATGGGTGAGTTCGCAATTGAATGTCCAGGCAGGCATTAAAATGGATGCCTTGCAGCGAGTAGGGGATTGGTCGATTGCTAAAATGGATTTGCATCCTAACCAAATTACCTTTCAAGGTACCACCATTGTTAACGACAGTACTCAATTTTTATCATTATTTAGTGAGCAAAAGAGTGTAGCGATTAAGGTAACTTCAATTATGCCATCGCGCACGGCAGCTGCAGTTGTGTGGGGAATAAGTGATCCTCAATTATGGTTGACGAATTTAGAATCGTATTTAAATCGCAATGCTTCAGGACCTGATGAAATAATACGCAATGCGGGCTATCGTAAATATTTCTCCGGATGGATAGGTAATGAGATTTCTCTCATCGTAACTCAGCCGGTATCAACAGGAAATGACAATCATTACTTTACTGCTATTAATGTAAAAAATGAAGCCGCATGTAAGAAACAATTGAGTGATTTATCGGCAACAGTAGCCGGCAGTTCAAATGCTGAAGAATCATATAACGGCTATGCTATACGTTATATTCCTGTTCCCGATGTACTTCCTGCAGTATTCGGGCCTTTATTCGGTCGCATGAATCGTTGTTATTATACCATCATTAATGGATACTTCCTTGCATCGAATCAAGTTTCGTCGTTAAGAGGATACATTAATGATATCAAGACAAACAACCTTTTGAATACTGATCCTCGTTTTTCTTCATTAGTTAGTGCAGTGCCACAACAAGGAAGTTTATTTTTCTATGGAAGCATTCCTCAAAGCGAAAAGATATTCAGAAGCGTTGCTGCACCTCAATGGGTAAGCTGGTTAGCTAAGTACAGTGAGAAATTGAAGAGTTGGAACGGACTCGTATTAAATATTGCGAGCAAAGACGGAGTATTTAATACTAATGGTTGCATGGGATATTATGATGATGGAGTAAAAGGTCCTCATTTAGTATGGAATACAAAGTTGGATACAATCATTTCTGCGGGACCATTTATTCCTGTGAAAGATGGAGATTTGATATTTGCACAAGACGAGCGTTTGCAATTATATGCTTTGGGAAGGGATGGAGTAGTGAAGTGGAAGAAAACATTGGAAAGTGATATTAAGGGAAAGGTAAATGCCATTGATATGTACGGTACCGGTAATCATCAATACCTCTTCAATACCGGTTCGTTTATTTACTTATTAGACTCAACCGGAGCTAATGTGGGTAATTATCCTATTCGATTGCCTGCAGGTGCTTCAGCCGGGATGTCGTTATTGCCGTTAAATCCTTCCGTAAACGGACAATTCTTTATTCCATGTTCCAACATGCGTTTATATGGATATTCGTTTACCGGAAAGCCTTTAGATGGCTTTAGCACAATCAAATTACAGGATGTAGTACCGATGCCGGTTTGGCTTTCAAAGCTAAATGGCATTAGTTATTTAACCATAAACGATAAATCGGGAACATGCTTCTTCGCCGATAAAAAAGGTGATCGTAAGTTCACGCTTAAAGAAAAGTTAGTAGACATAAAAGAGAGTGCAATTTTTGCCCCTGCCGATACATTAAGTTTATTCATGTTTTCGCAAAATGGAGCAGTGAAGGTCGCAAAAGCCGATGGCATAACAGCCGATTTATTCAGTTCTCAGCAAACAGATATTTCTTCTATATTACCGATAGATGTTAATGGTGATAATGAAAATGATTTTGTTGTTTTTAAGCCTGGTGAAATTCAAGCAACTACAGCAGATGGTGTAGTGATTTTTAAATATAAAACCGATGCAGGAGAGTTAACCGATGCATCTGTTTTAACATTACAAGGCAAGTCGTTAATTACTTTCCGCGGAGTAACAGACAACCGTTTTTATCTCTTAAACAGAGACGGAACTGTATACGAGGGTTTTCCTCAAGCAGGTATCAGCACGCCGATAGTTGTATCGGATAGTGAAATGATGTTTGTAGTGAAATCAGATGAAAAAAGCTTGAGTTTATATCAAGTAGATTAAGCTCTTAAAAAATCACATTGCATCGAAACACTTATAAAGTGTGTTGATGAATTTCTGTTCTGCTTTAGCTTCATACTCATCAGGTGTAATCCAAGATTTATCGGAAATGGATTTTATGTCGAGCGAAGTTTGAGTATCAGAAACAGGCTTAATTTCAAGTTCGATTTTAATCGATGGTTTTAAAAGTTTTTTCTTGGTACTCGCCTTTATGATCCCGGTATTTTGGTCCATTTCTTCAATAATAAAGTCGCGCTTTACCAGCGCTTTCAAACTCACCTTATAGACAGAGTTTGAGTCGTAGAAGAAAGATATTTTGCTCATAAAGTAATTGCCCTATAACAAATGTAATAAACTAAGTTCAACATATCAAACAACATTGAATAATAATTATTTATTTCAAATGAAATTGAAATCGTTTGAAATAAAAAATCCCGAAACATTTAATTGTTCCGGGATTTTAAAATTACTATTCAGCTTATTATTGAATTATTTTTGATCTACAGCAAAATCAACACGACGATTCATCGCATTCAACTTGCTTGCCATAGGATCTTTTTCTCCTTTGCTTTCTGTTGTTAAACGTGCTGCATCGATACCGAATTCGCTAACAAGAATTTTCTTTACGTTATCTGCGCGACGTTGTCCTAATTTTTGGTTTTCGTTATCTCCACCTTTTACATCGCAATTACCTGTAATAGTAACTTTAATATCCGGGTTAGCCTTCATTACTTTAGCAATAACTAAGATACGATCGTGGTAGATTGATTTCACACCTGCACTTCCTAAATCGAAGAATACGCTAGGCAAGAATCCTGTTCCGTTTTTACCGTTAGAGCCAGATCCTGAAAGGCCATCTTTACCAAATTCACCCGGTTTAGCTAAAGTAATACCTTGGAAGTTCACTAATGAACCTTGAGGAGTACCGGGTTCTAAGTCACGGCTATCAGCTACTCCGTCGCCATCAGTATCAGTTTCAGCACCATTTGCATCAACTTTAGCACCTTTAGCTGTAAACGGATCAGCATCTTTACTGTCAATTACACCATCACCATCAGTGTCAACTGCAGTCCCGTCGCCATAAACTTTAGCACCTTCAGGTGTGTTATTGTCTTTGTCGAATAAGTCAGATACTCCATCTTTATCTTTATCTCCTGAAAGGATATCGATTTTTTCTTTCATGTCAGCAAGGTCGTTGTAAACAACTTCCATAGGGTTAACCCATTCCATCGGCTTGTTTTTCTTTCCGAAAGTATAGTTAACACCTGCTGTTAGCATTAAGTAGTTATCGTATTCCGAGAACGTTTTAACTGTTGCGTCAACGTTATCTGTGAAAGTTCTTCTGTATTCGAAAGCCATACCTACATCAACTTTGTTGATTTTGTATTTGAAGCCTAATGAAACAGGAACCATTAATTCAGTGATATTACCTGATTTACGAAGTAAACGGCTACCCACTGAATCTTCTTTAACGGTTGCATCGAAATTTAATAATCCGATCCCCAAAGTTGCGACCATATGGAAATTCTTATTTCTATCTAAGAAACTGATATTTCCGAAGTTATACGTCATCTCTAATGAGCTTTCAAACATTTTGCTTTCCAATACTTCACTGATAGGATAAGAAGATGAGTGATTTGAACCTCCTAAAGTAACTGGCTGATTTGTTAATGTATCAAGGTAATCAGCATCTCTACCTGCAAATTTCGATACGATTCCTCGAGCACGTAATCCGATAGAGTGAGTTAATTGATAGTGTAACTGTGCACCAAAAGCAGGCTTCATTTCTGCTTGCTCAAGGAAGCGATTATTGTTTTGTTTACCTTTCAAAAGGTCGCCTAACAAATGACTAACGCCAACTGTTACTCCTGCCGATAAACGGTCGTATTCTTTCGTTTTTGGAAGTCCGTAATTCGTGTTGCTCGACTGCGCAAACAACTGTCCGCCGATACATACTAACAGGACAAGTGGTAAGTGCTTGATTTTCATTAATATTGTGTTTTTTGGTGATTTGATAGTGCAATAATAATTAAAAGTTGGATAAATGACCAGATTTCAGCGCTTTATGTAGCTAAATTATGCATTTTTACCTTAAATCCGGCTTTATTCTTTGTATACCTTTCGGATGGGAATTTTGAACAAGTTCGAGTAGATACCTCAAATGAGCAGGGTCCTCAACAAAATCCAATTCATCGCTATCAACAATAATAACTGTATTTGATGGATTATGTTTTAGGTGATGAAGATATTGTCCGGTAACCTTGTCGAGATACTCACCTGGAATCGATTTTTCGTAATCTCTTCCACGTTTAGCAATATTATTGAGTAAAGCAGGTGTCGATTTGTGTAAATAAAGTATCAATTCAGGTTTTTTCAACGACTGATTTATCATCATAAAAAATCGTCTAAATAAATCCAATTCATGATTACTCAAGTTCACTTGAGCAAACAACATCGATTTCTCGAAAATATAATCACTAATTAATAAATTATTTTGTGCAGTGCTGAGTTCTTGCTGCGATTTCAATTGCTGATAACGTTCCGCTAGAAAAGACATTTCTAGCGGGAATGCAAATCGTTCGGGGTTTTCATAAAATTGAGGAAGAAAAGTATTGTCGGCGAACTCTTCCAGTGCTAAATCAGCATTGAATTTTGTTGACATGATTTTAGCCAATGAAGTTTTTCCTGCTCCAATATTTCCTTCTATGGCAATGTACGAATAAGGTAAAGAGGTGTTCATGGTTACGGTTGACTAAATAGCTTTACTTCACTCTGATCGCTGCATTGATTTAATAATTCATTATTGTTTTTCTTTACTATCGGATGAATATATTCGGCAGCAATATCACATAATGGCACTAATGTAAATCGTCGATTACCGATTTCTGGATGTGGAATAGTTAGGATGGCGGATTTAATGATTTCATTGTTGTAATACAGGATATCGAGATCTATTGTTCTAGGGCCCCATTTCTCGTCCCTAATTCTCCCCAATTTTAACTCTGCTTCCAATAATATATTTAACAATGCTTCTGGCGAGTGGGGGGTAGAAATTCTAATTACTTTGTTCAGAAAAGATGATTGGTTGGTGTTTCCCCAAGCTGCGGTTTCATAAACTTTTGATTCAGCTGAAATTATGCCGGCATACTTCTCAATTAAGTCTTCTGCATCTAACAGCATTTTCATCCTGTCGCCAAGATTACTTCCCGATAAAATGTAAGCAGTAGATTGCATAATGCAAAAGTAAGATTCGATTTCTTTTTTTAGATTTGTACTGCTGTTTATTTTCGCATTCCAACAGTTAATGATATTAGTTTATTCATTTATAGCCATATTACTTATTAACAGTCAAAGTATTTGAAAAAGTCATTGTCCGGCATCTTATTGGTGATTCTCCTTCTACAAGGAGGCGGATTTATGCTATTATTACTTTTTCAGCAGCAAGCTCTTAAATCGGAAATTCATGCGCAAATGAATCGGGGGGAAGTAGCTTATGAGCAGATAATTTTATCAAAAGCCGATTATCAAGAAGCTTTGATCGAAAAAGGAGAGATTCTTATTGACGGAAAATTATTTGATATTCAAAGTGAAGCCATTATTCATAATAAAGTTGTTCTAAGTGTTGTTTTTGATGAGAAGGAAGATAATGTGGTTAATGAAATTAAAAACTTCATTCGACGGAATTGCCGAAGTAATAAGTCTCTTCCCGATACTAGCGTGCATTTGTTTTCTTTAAGTTTTATTGGCGCTTCTTATGCTAGTTATATTTTTAATTCATTTTCATGTGAATTATATGAATTGCGAAGTGAAATATTTTTCTCTTGTCCCTCTTCTGAGGTTTTTACTCCTCCTCCTCAGTTAATCGCTTAATATACTGCTTTGCTCACTTCGTGTAAACGAAGTGATGGTCTATTATGTCTGATTAAAAAATCACTATGAAAAAAAATACATTCTTAAGTTCTATATTACTTAGTTCTATAGCTTGTGCTTCTTATGCACAATCTTTAAATATCGATACTGCTGTGTCGAAAAAAGTCTCTTTAAAAGAGGTCATTATTTCAGTGAATAAAACCGAAGAGTCTCGTAAAACTGTTGCTCAGGAAGTAAAGGTTTTAACTTCTTCTGATATTGAAAATTCGCATGCACAATCTACTGCCGATTTGCTATCTAAGCAAGGCCTGCAAGTGCAAATGAGTCAACTGGGTGGAGGTAGTCCAACTTTACGCGGATTCGAAGCCAGTCGAATCGGATTGGTAATTGATGGAGTTCGTTTGAATAATTTAATCTATCGCGCAGGTCACTTACAAGATATTATTAAAACCGATAATAATTCGTTAGATCGTGTCGAAATACTTTATGGCCCATCGTCTACTATATATGGGAGTGATGCATTGGGTGGTGTGATTCATTTTTACACTAAAAAGCCAATGTTAGCCGGTGTTGATGGAAAACCAAATTTGAAATTAAACGTATTTACGCGTTACGGTTCAGTGAATAATGAATCTACTTCACATATTGATTTCAATTATGGAGGGAAAAAACTCGCATCGATGACTTCGTTTACATATTCAACTTTCGATGATTTGATGGGAGGTAAAAACCAAAATCCTTTTTACAATGGTTCTTATGGCGAACGTCCGTATTATGTTGAACATATTAATGGCGTTGATTCATTAATTAAAAATAGCGATCGTTATCTCCAGGTTGGAAGCGGATATTCTCAATATGATTTAGTAGAGAAGTTATTGTTTCAACAGAATGAACATATCAGCCACGGACTAAATATTCAGTATTCTAATTCTACTGATGTTCCTCGTTATGATCGTTTGACGGATCCAAAGGGAACCGGATTAAATTCAGCTGAATGGTATTATGGTCCACAAAGTCGTTTGTTAACCGCATATGATCTTAATATTAAAAATGAAGCTTCGTTGTTTCAGCAAATTCATTTTGGATTAAATTACCAAGCGTTGGAAGAAAGCCGACATAGCAGAGGATTCGGAAGTAAAAACCGTAGCAACAGAATCGAAAAAGTCGGTGTAGTTGGAGCAAATCTTGATTTACAGCGATCAACTAAAAACCATGTAATTCGTTTTGGGCTCGATGCTCAGTTTAATAATTTGAAGTCAGCAGCGAACAAAGAGAATATCGAAGATGGATCAACGGTTAATTTAGATACACGTTATCCTGACGGGAAGAATAACATGAATAACTATGCTCTTTATTTCTCTCATACATGGACGATCAATGATCAATTAACTTTAACCGACGGAATTCGTGGGGGCTATTCAACATTACACTCAACTTTAGTTGACACTGCATTGTTATTCCATTTGCCTTACACTGAAATCGATCAAAAAACACCAGTTGTTTCAGGTAGTATAGGGTTGATTCATTCACCTTCTGACGACCTCAAATTATCGTTATTATTATCAACAGGATTCAGAGTGCCGAATGTCGATGATATGTCGAAAATATTTGGTTCTTCACCCGGTGTAGTAATCGTTCCGAATGTCGATTTGAAACCTGAGAAAACTATCAACTATGAGTTAGGAATTACAAAAATATTTAATGGTAATTCACGTTGGGAAAACACAGTTTACTATACCACATTTAAAGATATTACAGTTGTTGATACATTCACATATAACGGAAGTGATTCATTGATGTATGACGGAACAATGAGTAGAGTATATGCGAATCAGAATAAGGACAATGCGTATGTTTTCGGATTCTCATCGAACTTCATTAGTAAACTTGATGATCATTTTATGATGACGTTGGGGTTAAGTTACACGTATGGAAGAGTGAAAACAGATTCATCTGATTCGCCACTCGATCATATTCCTCCGTTCATGGCCCGCACTTCGTTCAGTTATACAAACAATAAATTCAATGCTGATTTCTTTGTCAATTTCAGCGGAGCAAAATTGTTGAAGAATTACTCTTTAGGAGGGGAAGATAATGAGCAATATGCTACTGACATGGGAATGCCAGCTTGGTTTACTATGAACTTGAGAGCGGGATATCAAATTTACAAAGGCATCTCTATTCAAGCAGGAGTCGATAATATTTTCGATATCCAATATCGTACATTTGCCAGCGGAATTAATGCACCGGGAAGAAATGTATTTGTTTCGTTGAAAGGAATATTCTAGAAAAATTTTAATCAAATGAAAAGGTCTCGTTAAATATTTACGAGACCTTTTTTTATTGCTTTTTGAATCGCTCAAAAATGAATTCAATAGTTTTTGTTCCTCCGTTTTCATCCGGCCCACTGACACTCGCTTTCATATGATTTATATCGGTAAGCCAATATTCTATAGTTTTCGGGAAATCGTGAGTGTTATTGGTAAACCTCCAATATGAATCTTCTTCCTTTTCAAGCATAAAAGGTGTTGATTTTATTTTACCATTTACCCTTAATGAAGGAATGTAAAATGTCATTCCTCGAACAATTGATATCTTAAGAGATTCAGTTTGTATTGTATCTCCTTTTTCATTTATTATTGCACCGCTGCCATACATTAAATGAGGATTTACAAACATCCAACTTTCGAGTACTTTTGTTTGACCACTTATTCCTACCCAGCTGCCCTCAATTTTTTTCAATCCTGCCGGAATTTGATTTTGAGCAAATCCGCTATGATAAATTAAACAGAGCAAGATAGCGATATACAAATTTGTTTTTTTCATGAAATTGATATCTTAGATAATGCGAAAGTAGTTAATTGATAGCCTATCTCCATATTCCTTTGAAAATAGATTCATTATTAACCTAACTTTGCGTTTAAATTTTGTTGCTATGCTGGTAAGTTATATTGAAGCAGCTGCGGTTGTGGTTTCAGCTTTGTCAGGAATGATCAATGCAGCTGAGAAGAAAATGGATATCGTTGGTGCGTATAGTTTGGCCTTAATTGTAGCCTTTGGAGGAGGAACCTTGCGAGATGTTTTACTCAACCGTCGACCTTTTTTCTGGGTTGAACACGAAGAATACCTGATAGTGGTATTAGTTATTACAATTGCGTTTGTTTATATTCCGTTGTTTCATCGATTAGCTAAGAAGATGCATCGCCGAACCAATACTGTTGAAGCAATCGGTCTAGGATTATTTTCAATGGCGGGATTGGTAGCTGCATTGAATTCGGGATTGCCAATTTTCCCTGCATCTTTAATGGGAGTAATTACCGGAGTAGCAGGAGGAGTATTTCGAGATATCGTGAACAACGAGATGCCGGTGATTTTTCGCCCTTCAGGTGGATTATATGCGGTAGCTTCGTTCGCCGGCTGTTGGTTGTTTTTGGCTATTTGGATGCTTTTCAAGGCCGCATTTATCGGTTTTGTATTAGGTGCCACATTTATTGTTGTTCTTCGCTTAGTATCGATTTATTTAGGTATACGCTTGCCTAATCCACTGTGGGTTGAGGATAAATAAAAAACACCGCTGATATGATTCTTCAGCGGTGTTTTTTTTATTGATAAAGTAATTATTTCCTTCTACCGAATAATCTCAACAATAATAAGAAAATGTTGATGAAGTCAAGGTATAAAGAAAGTGCTCCCATAATCGATGCTTTTTGGTAGTTCTCTTCATCATCTGGTGAAATTACTGCGTATCCTTTGATTTTTTGAGTGTCATATGCAATTAATCCGGTGAAGATTAAAATTCCTGCATAAGTCGTGATCCAATAGATAGTTTCGCTTTTCATGAACCAATTAGCAATTGATGCGATTACCATTCCGATTAAAGCCATCATTAAAATTGATCCGAGTTTACTTAAGTCGCGTCCTGTAACAAATCCTAAAACAGCCATTACTCCAAAAGTTGCACCGGTAATAAAGAAGGTTGATGCGATAGAAGCGGAGGTGTAAACGATGAATATTGTAGAAAGTGTTATTCCTGTTAAAGTAGCATAAAGAACAAATATGAACGTCGCAACAGCAGCTGAAAGCTTATTAACGAAAATAGCTAATGATCCTACAGATAGAATTTGAGCAATAAATAATCCAATTACAACCATTGAGTTACTGAAAATCAAATTCATGATTTCAATATTTCCTGATATTAGGAATGATATTCCGCCTGTAATGATTAGTGCAAGCGTCATCCAGCTGAATACTTTTGCCATGAAACGGGTCTGTGCCGTAGCTATGGCTAATTGTTGTTCGGTGAATTCTTGTGACATATTATTCTTTGTTATTATAAATTATTGAGGATAAAGTTAGTCATTTTTGTATAAAGATGTAATCGTGCACCTCCTCCACTAATTCCGTGGTTACGGTTAGGGTAGATGAAGTAATCGAATTGTTTGTTGTTCTTCACAAGGGCATTCACGAAGTCCATCGAGTTTTGCATGTGTACATTATCATCAGCCGAACCGTGAATCAACATGAAGTTTCCTTTAAGTTGTTTTGCGTAGGTAATAGGGGAGTTCTTGTCATATCCATCTGCATTTTCTTGAGGAGTCTGCAAATATCGCTCGGTATAAATATTGTCGTAATATCTCCAGTTGATTACCGGTGCTACAGCGATACCTGTTTTATAGACCGTATTTACTTTGGTCATCAATAATGAGGTCATATATCCTCCGAAGCTCCATCCCCAAACTCCAACTCGGTCTTTGTTCACGTATGGCAAACTCTTTAGGTAGTTCGCAGCAGAAACTTGGTCTTCTACTTCTAATTTACCCATGTCTTTGTAAATGCAGTTAGCAAAATCAATACCACGTCCCGGTGTTCCTCTATTGTCTACACTTACGATGATATATCCTCTTTGTGCCAATAATTGATGCCATAAATAGTTAGGGCCGTCCCAATCGTTTGTAACAGTTTGTACTCCCGGACCACCATAAACATTGAATAAAACCGGATAAGTTTTTGTGCTGTCGAAATCAGGAGGTAAAATCATCCAACCCAATAATTCTGTTTGATCAGATGTTTTAAAGGAGAAGAAACGATATTTCCCGAAGCGGAATTTTTGCATTTCTGCGCGCATATCGCGGTTGTCTTCTAATGTCCTTAACGTTTTTCCTTTGTTACTTACAACAGTACATGTAAACGGATTCCCGAAGGATGAATATGTGTCAACAAAATATTTGCATCCTTCACTGAATTCTGCATTGTGAACCCCTCTCGAAGGTGTTAAATTAGTTTTCTTTCCTGTTAAAGTGATTGAATAGATATTTTTTTCAGTCGGACTCATCTCGGTACTTTGATAGTAAAACGTTCCTGAACCTTCATCAAATCCGTAGTAATGTGTTATCTCGAATTTACCTGATGTAATTTGTTTTACTTGCGTTCCATCGAGATTGTATAAGTAAATATGGTTGTATCCATCGCGCGCTGAGGTCCATATAAATTGCTTGCCATTCGATAAAAATGTTAGATCATCAGTGATTTCAATGAATGATTTATTTTCTTCTTTCAAGACTACTTTCGATGAACCGTTAGTTGCATTGCAGAGTAATAATTCCAAAACATTTTGGTGGCGATTACTTCGCTGAATGCTTAAAGTGTTGGCGTCTTTTGTCCATTGAATACGAGGAATATATTCACGCTCCGAACCTGTCTCAGCTTTAATCGTTTTGCCTGAAGCTAAATTTGTAATATAGATATCTACCTTAGAATTATCTTCACCGGCTTTCGGGTATTTATATTTTTCTTCACGTGGATAAAGATCTCCATAGTATGTCAAATTGAATTCTTTTACTTTGCTTTCATCGAATTTGTAAAAAGCAATTTTTTGTCCGTCGGGCGACCATTGAAAGGCTACATCCATACTAAATTCTTCTTCATACACCCAGTCAGTTGCACCATTAATAATCTCATTCTTCTTACCATCGTTTGTGATCGCAGTTTCCTTACCATCTGACAAAGTGAAGTAATACAGGTTATTATCTCTCACATATGCCAATTTGTCGTTTTTAGGCGAAAATGTGCAATACATCATTTTGCCATTTTGAGAGATCTTGCGAATATTTCCCGTCGTTCTGTTTAAAACATAGTAGTCGGAACGGCTTGAATGACGGTAAATGGCTTCGGTATTGGCCGATAGTAAAACCAAGTTTTCATCGGGACTAAAGGTGTAATTTACGAAGTCGACGGTATCTTTACCGCTGATCAATTGGTTAGGTTTTACCAGGGTGTCAATAGCCTTTCCGGTAGCAAATGAGTATTTAACAATATATGTACCTGTCGATCCAATTGCGGTGTTGGTATAGAAATCTCCGTTTTTCATCGAACTAAAGCCGCCTTCTGTTTTGGCAAATAATTTCGGACTACCCCAAATGTCCTCCAATTGAATTGCCCCTTGCTGAGCCTGTACAGTAGATATGGAAAGCAATATTATTCCACAAAGGTTTCTTAAATTAGATATATTCATAATATCATGTATTTTATGGGGATAAACCTACAAATTTTATATTGATTTTTGCAGTACTCCGAATAATTTTTAACTTAGCAAAAAATTAGTTTTTAATTCATGAGTCGTTTTTGTTTTTTAGTGTTTCTTTTTGTTATAACTGTAAGTCATAACTTATTCTCTCAAATTAATGAAGGGAAAATTACGTATTCGTTATCTTTTCCTGACTTAGACCTACCCGCAGCACAGAAGGCATTTTTACCAACGGAGTCGATAACCTATTTTAAAAACGGGAAAAGCAGAAGTGAGTCCGAAGGTCTTATGGGTATGAAAACGATTACTATAAGTACCGATAAAGAAATTATCATGTTAATTGATGTGATGGGCAATAAGTCGGCTGTTAGAAAAGATGTTAGTGAAGAAACAAAACCGAGTAAAGTTGAAATAACTTCAGAGAAAAAAAATATTGCAGGATATAATTGTCAAAAGGCAATTATATCAAATGGCGCTGATGATAAGATAATTATGTGGGTTACCAAAAGTATTACCGGTGGCGGAAATTGGGGTGGAACATTTGATAAAATTGAAGGAGCTCCTATGGAATTTTCCATGAATAATGGAGGGATAAACTTTAAAATGTCTGCTATTTCTGTGAAAGAAGAAAAAATTAACGATAACTTGTTCGTAATCCCTGAAGGGTATAAAGAAATGACAGAGAAAGAAATAAAAGAAACTTTATTTAATAAGTAATATTATACAATTTATATATCATGAATATTGTTTTGCTGATTTGTATTTTCATTGTGCTAATTGTGTTTAGTTTAGGAGTGAAAATTAGTGTATATCCGAACGAAATGGGTAGTTTTTTCGGGTACCGCTCTAAGAATAGTATGAGAAGTGAACAAACATGGATGGATGCGAATGGTTATGCCGGACAATGTTTAATGTTGTCTTCTCCTCTTCAAATTATTTTACTCGTAGTAACTGAAACCTATTTACCAACTCATCCAACAAGAATATTTATACTACTTGTTTTAAGTATAGTTATTTCAATTTTAATTACTTATTTTTTAACAGAGAACCGATTGTCTAAATTGTTTTTTAAAGACGGGAAAAGACGACCTAATAATTAGATTTTCACTTTCATATTAGATAATTGTTTTATTTTTAGCATTCTAAATTATATCAGATGCTAAAAAAATCGTTTATCTGCTTACTTGTTGTTTTCTATTCATTCACTAGTCTTGCTCAAGACTTTAAGCTTGTTTTTGATGAGCCTCAAACTCATTATGTAACAGTTCAGATGACTGTTGACAGTAAAGGTGGAGATTTGGAATTGCATATGCCTGTATGGGCTCCGGGTTCTTATTTGGTGAGAGAATTTTCTAAGAATGTAGAAGCCTTTTCTGCTAAAGGGGAAAGTGGCAAATCTTTAGATGTTGTACGTAATAGGAAAAACTCATGGTTAATTAAATCTGCAAAAGGAAAAATTTCAATTTCTTACAAAGTTTATGCATATGAGTTATCGGTAAGAACTAGTTTTATTGATGAAGACCATGCTTACTTAAATGGCACTAGTATTTTCATGTTTGTAAAAAACCAAAAGCAAGTACCATGTACCGTTGAAGTCATTCCTTTTTCTAATTGGCGAACCATGTCTGTTGCATTAGATCCAGTTGACGCATCTAATCAATGGAAAGTAAAAGCTAATAATTACGATGATTTGGTTGATGCTCCATTTGAAATCGGGAATCATAAAGTACTAAAATTCACTTCATCAGGAGTGCCTCATGAAGTAGCCATGTTTGGTAATGCAAACTATAATTCAGAGAAATTAACAGCCGATATGGCTCGTGTTACCAGTGAATGTGCCAAAGTTTTCGGATCACATCCTTGTAAGCGTTATTTATTCATAGTACATAATTTAAGTTCGGGCGGTGGTGGACTAGAACATAAAAACTCAACAACTCTTCAAACTTCTCGAACAGGCTATGGTTCTGAGTCGGGGTATACAAGCTTTATGAACTTGGTAGCTCACGAATATTTTCATTTATGGAATGTGAAACGATTGCGCCCTTCAGCATTGGGTCCATTCGACTATGATAACGAGAATTATACCAACATGCTTTATGTCTCTGAAGGATTTACGGCATACTATGATGATTTGATTACTCGTCGTTGCGGATTTTATAGCGATGCACAGTATTTAGAGAAGGTAGCATCGGGATTTTCATATTGCATGAATCAATTGGGTGCGACTTTGCAACCGGTTAGCGAATCGAGTTTTGATGCATGGATTAAATTCTATCGTCCTAATGAGAATTCGAATAATAGCACGGTAAGTTACTATACAAAGGGAGCCGCTGTTGGTGCCGTACTTGATATGATGATTAGGGGCGGTTCTAACGGTAAATCTTCACTCGATGATGTGATGAAAGCCATGTATGATATGTATGCCGTAAAACTCAATAGAGGCTATACAGACAAAGAATTTATCGAAATGGTATCGAAGTATGCGGGTAGTGATATGAAATCATTCTTCGATAAGTATGTTTACGGAGTTGAAATGATGCCATTTGCAGCAGCACTAAAAACTGTAGGTTGTGAAATCACTAATGCTAATTCCAATTCTCAAAAAACGTATTTAGGCATTGCTGTTAATACAAAAAATTCCATCACTTCTGTTGATCGCAATTCACCCGCTTGGGTTGGAGGATTAAATGTGAATGATGAAATTTTGGGTATAGACCAATATCGCTTTACTGACGATATCTCTAAATATGTAGCTGCTTTTAAGCCGGGAGATATGATGAAAGTATTGGTGAATAGGGGAGGACTCCTTCGGACTATTGAAGTGAAATTAACGAAATCTCCATTTGTCGAATATCTAATTACTGATGCTGATAAAGCGAGTGAATCAGCTAAAAAGAACTTTTCAAGTTGGCTTAGTAAGTAATTTGAAATAATAAAAAGAAAAGGTCGATTCTGTTTTAGCGTTGACCTTATTATTATCTGTTTTATTTGCTTAAAATCACAAATTCCGTTCGTCGATTTTGTGCTTTTCCATCTTCATTTTCATTGCTAGATACTGGCTTCGTTTCTCCAAATCCTTTATATGATAATCGCGTTTTTACTATTCCACATTGTGATAAAAAATCATAAACTGATTTAGCTCGATCTTCCGATAATTTCATATTATCAGTGGGGCTACCCGAGTTATCGGTGTGCCCCTGGATAGTAACTTTTAACCCTGGATTTAATTTTAAATAATCACTGAAATCGGTAAGGATATTTTTGTCTTGAGGATTTAACTCCGATGAATTTGTCGAGAATAGAATATTATTAAGTTTATAGCTTTGACCAACTTCTGTTTTCTTTAATTGCAGATTCACTTTCTTCGGAGCTTCCAAGGTGCTATCTTCCTTAGAGAAGTAAGCCGAATTATATGCATAACCTTGCTTTTTTACAGTCAGCATAAAGTCGTCATTAAATGCTACTACCGATGCATATTTTCCGGTGATGGTATCATAAGTAACATCATAATTTTCTTTGCCAATTGCTTTCTTTAATTCAATTTTAGCTGTAGCAATAGCTTCTTTATCACCTTCAACTTCTCCTTTAATGAATAATACTTTCTCTGGCCTTACTTTTTCGGGCAAGTCGAATTCATAAATATCATATCCTCCGATTCCTTTAAGGCTATTTGAAGCATAATATCCTTTTTTACCATCAGTACTTACAAAGAATCCCACTTCATCTGCTTCCGTATTAATTGGATACCCAACATTTATTGGTGTAGACCAACTGCCATCATCTTTTAACTTACTCATGTAAATATCATAGCCCCCCATTCCAGGTAAAGCATCGGAACTGAAATAAAATGTTTTGTTGTCAGGGTGCATGAAAGGAGTTTTTTCATTTCCCTTTGTGTTTATCGGTGCAGGTAACGGTTGTGGCTTACCCCAATTCCCTTTTTCATCTTTTTTTGTGAGATAAATATCACTTGTCATGTTTATAGAGTCACGGAAGCTTGCAAAGTAAAGCGTTCTTCCATCTGGTGCAACACTTGGTTGACTATCCCATAATTTCGGATCATTAACATTACTGCCGATACTTGCCGGCTCTGTCCATTTTCCTTTTACTTCATCACTTGTATAAATATCGAAGTTACCCGCTTTGTTTACAGTGAAAAATAAATGTTTGTTATCAATTGTTACGGACGCACCACCCTCGTTTCCGTTTACCGCTTTATTGAACGGTGGTGGCATGGGTTCACCTTTGCTGAATTCGCCATTGATACGAGTCGCCATCATAAATTTTTCAACGTTACTCGGATATAGTGACCCTTTTTTTACTTCATCAAATCGTCTTGTGAAAAAACAAATCTCTTGATCGGGTGATATCACCGCCAAGTATTCGGGATCACCACCTGAGACATTCTTCAATGGCACGGGATTAAATGGCACAGGATTCGACATGATTTTAGCTCGTTGAATTTTTTGAGCTGCATCTAATCCATTTTCTTCTTTTACTTTGTTGAAGTCGAGAAAGGATTGAAGATTATCGATCGCTGCTTTATAGTCCTTTTTTTGGTATTGATAATTTCCTAAACGATAATATGCTTCTGCGCTGGCATCGGGACAAATTTCAATAACCTTTGCATAAGCTTTAGCCATGTTTTCATCGTCATGGTTAGTGAAAGCAACATCGCCGTAAAGCAACCATGCATTTCCATTCAACGAATCTTCTTCAAGCGATTTTAATACAAGTTCTTTAATCTTCTTATAAGGATCTCGTGATTTCTTCGCGTCTTTGGCATCATCGTAATATTTATTCGATTTTTTAACGGTCGATTCAGGACACCTAGCCTTGTTTTGGGCTGAAACGGGTGTCGAAACAAAAATGAATAATGCGATGAAACTGCCTATAACCTTAAACATGTAGCTCTAACGTAAATGAACTACAAATATTGAGACTAATCGCGCGCTCTTTCCTGTTTCTTCATAAAGTCTTTCAACAGGTAGAGGTGTATAAAAAAAGGCTCCTGATTTAGGAGCCTTTTCAATGAACTAATGCTAATTATTGCTTAGTAATTTTAATATCAGTGCTTGTTCCGTCCGATTTCATCAATCTTGCGATGTATAATCCTGCCGGTAATGTTTTGCCCATCTCCACCTTCTGATTAGTTCCTGTCACTTGAATTTGCTCTAAAACACGTCCGGTAATATCGGTAATAACCAAAGTCGATGCAAGTTTATCGTTGCCCGCTAAGGTAAAGGTAATGCTGTTGATAAAAGGATTAGGGTAAGCATTTAGAATGCCATCAGCACCCTTAACTGTCGAGAGACCAACTGTTTCGTCTATTTTGAAGTTATCTAACCCGCCTTCAACAATGTTGAATACCGGACCAGGATCACTAATATTCACTATCAAGTGCATATTGTTCGATAAGGCGATAAAGTTGCTTAATAGGAAATTCTGATTTACCCATTGACTTTGTAAAGGTTGACCTGCATATGTACGTTCTAAAAGAACAGTGCTTGTTCCGTTTGAAATATAAACGCTCATAGTATCATCCGGTTGTCCGTTTGTAGTTCCTCCATTATAGAACCATCGAGCATAAGACAATCGCGGAGCAGTATATAATGTACCATCAAATGAAGGTGAAGTAAGGATTGTAGCTCCATTATCAACGTCGTTATCCCATGGACCGCCACCACCGTTATCAGTAACAAATGCCATATCACCACAATCACCTGTAACATCACTTCCCGGATTAGCCATTGCTGAATTATTCATTGTTGCGACAGGAATGGCACGTTCCCATGTGTTGCCCGAAGGACCTGATATTGCCCATCCGAAATCAAGAGCGAAATCGTCATAATATCCCGGAGTTAAATAAATGGTAAGAGGAGTAGCTGTTACTGATTGGTTGCTGCAATCGTTACGGAATCCCCATTTACCGGCGGTAATATCGTACGTTCCACCATAGAAACTATTTAAAGTATATTGTCCAGACGCATTAGTAGTGGCTGTAACATCGAATTGCGAATTGCTGAAGTGGATAGTTGCATTAGCAATTGGAGCACCTGTATTAGAATTTATAACGGTACCCGTAGCCGTAATTGTTGCAAAGCTTGTAAGCTGCACATTTAAATTCGTTAAAACACCATTTTGTAACGATACACCTGTAATAGTTTTAGTAACATAACCTGCCTTCGAAAACTGAACATCGTATGTTCCTGCAGTTGCTAATCCGGTTTTATAATCTCCTGTTATTTTTGTTTGCTTGCTAATTGATGTTGTTAAGATTGTTACAGTAACTCCGTTTAATGGGGAACCACTTACAGAATCTGTAACATTACCTTCTAAATAACATCCTCGTACATACGTAGGCGTTAGTACATAAAGTCCATTATCGATATCCGACACAACTAAATTTCCAGAAGGAAGATACGGATAAACTCCCCAACATCCGTTAAATCCATCTCCCGAACCTTGAGAATATGTATCATAACTTCCAGTAACAATCATATTATCGGGGTGACTTGCATCTACAATTGCTATTCCGTCTTTGTACCAACTAACAACTTCAAAGTCGTTTAATGTATGAGTATTATGAACAATCGACCCTGATCCGGGCGTAAGTTGAATTCGATTAAGTTCGGTGATGTTGTTAAGATCGGAAATGTCGTATGAAGTTAAATAAGAATCACTCACTTCATCTGTAGTAAATAGCACATTCCCTGCATCATTTAACCATGAATTATGAGTAAATAAATTCGGAGTATTTTGTGTTGTAATTGTAACAGGATTAGCTTTGTTTGTTACGTCAATCACGGAGAAATACCCATCGTAGATATGACATCCAAATAATGTATCATTACGAACATATCCGTCATGGATATAAGTTCCAGGTGTATGTCCCATGTAATTTGGCGACCAAGGATTACTTAAATCGAGAATTATTGCCGCACCACTAAATAAATCGCTTCCGTATAAATAAGCAAATCCGGCATCTATATGTAAAGCATGTATTCTGTTTATTTGATTGTTAATTGCGCCGTTTCCTTTGTAATATTTCATTGGAACCGAGTCAGGAAGATAACCTAAATTCAAAATTTGCAATCCGTTGCAGCATCCCTCAGTAGTAACATAAGCATAGTTTTGCCATGTTTTCACTTCTCTCCAATCGCTATTTGTTCCGGGGATGTTAAATTTAATAACGGGGTTAGCAGGATCTGTTACGTCAACAATTGACAATCCGTTATAAGTGCCTACTAAGGCATACTCGTTGCCTGAACTGTCAACGTATCCTCCAATATTCGATAATGCTACCGAAAATGGTAAGTGCGATCTCAAAGTGACATTTAACTGTCCAAATGAAATCATGCTGATCATCATTAAGATGACCAATGAGTAAATTTTCTTCATGGTTAGTGAGGGGTGAATGGGTAGTTTTGGTCTCTCAAAATTAGCTGAAATCCCTCAACATGGCAAATTGCAGTTTGTACTTTTCGGTAAAACGCTTGTGTATAGGGGTGCAATGGCAGAAAATGTGCTTAAGATGAAATTTTCTTCATCAAAACTTCCTTGTATGAGCTACCGATAGGTAAGCGAACAGTCTTCAATTCAAGCTCATTTCCGCTTATCGATTTTATGGCATCCAGATTTACAATATAAGATTTATGAATACGCATGAAGTTACCTGAAGGAAGATTGCTCTCGAAATATTTCATAGTGTGAAGAGTAACAATCATCTTCTCTGTTGTATAGATTTTTACATAGTCCTTCATGCCTTCGATATAATCGATATCACTAAAACGAATTTTGATTAGTTTCTGATCGCTCTTAACAAACATATAATCCACTTTGGTTGGCTTCACTTCTTGGGCCGGTAAAGGATTAATTGCTTTAATACGTTCAACCGCTTTGTTAACTCCTTTCATGAATCGTTCAAGTGATACTGGCTTTACAAGGTAGTCAACTACATCGAGTTCGTAACCCTGTAAAGCATAATCAGGATAAGCGGTGGTGATAATTACTGCAGGTGCTTTTCTCAGTGAACGTAAGAAATCAATTCCCGAAATCACCGGCATAGATATATCTAAAAACATTAAATCGATATGTTCTGTATGAAGAACTTCAAATGCTTCAAGCGCATTCGAGCATTTTTTTACCAATTCAATTTCTCTGATATTTTCGAGATATCTTTCTAATACTTCTTGCGCTAATGGTTCATCATCAACGATAATACATTTTAGCTTAATCATGATAGTTGAAGTAATAAGTGAATTTCAAATGTTTCATCCGTTTCCGCAATTTTTAGTTGATGCGATTCGCCATAAATCAAGTCTAATCGTCGCTGAACGTTTTGTAGTCCGATGCCTTTTCGTTTAGTATTTCCGGCAGGTAAATCTTCGTCGTTTTGTCCTTTTGAATTAATTACGTTTAACGATACCAAGTCTTTTTCAATTTTGAATTTTACTGAGACAAATCCGTCGTTAAATCTTCTTTCAAGCCCATGTTTAAATGCGTTTTCAATGAAGTCGATAAACAAAAGAGGTGCCACTTTTAATTCTCCGAAATCGCCACTAGTTTCAAATGTAATGCTGTATTTATCTTGATAACGGATGCGTTGTAAATCGACATAGTTTTTAGCGAATTCTATTTCTTTTTTTAAGTCGACTTGTTGCTCGTTCGCTTGATACAAAACATAACGCATAATGTCTGATAGTTTCAGAACTACTTCAGATGCTTTCTCAGAATTTTTAAGCGTTAACGAATAAAGATTGTTTAAGGTGTTGAATAAAAAATGCGGATGTATTTGTGCTTTTAAAGCATTTAATTCAAGCTGAAGTTTTTCTTTTTGCAACTTCAACAGTTCTGTTTGAGTGATAAAGGCAATTAAAGTATACTTCAAAGCATATGTAAGTATCACCACTATCATTCCTTCTAATAAATCGAAATTGGGCTGAATTCTACCTAAGAATCTCAACATAATATCTGGCATGCCTTCTCTAGGCAATGCCATTAATATGCTGTAATTGCAAAATGAATAGAGGTAAATTAATGAGCCTATGCTAATAAAATGAGCAACATAATGCCTTTTATTTAAAAGTTTAGGCACTAATAGGTAAAGATGGATATAAACTAATGGGGCTTGACAAATAAAAATAACACCGATATAAATTAAACTCCAATTCCATCCCCACAAATCTTTAATATCGTACATAGTACGCGAAAGCCAAACAAACCAAAATAGAGAGTGGAGTAGGATACTTCTCAATTTCGGATTAGGCAATTGTCGGTTATAGTGATCTAATAATCGGTCTATCATCAATTCAAAGATAGCTTTAAGTGCAATTAAAAAGCGCGAATTTCGCTCAAATTGATATTCATTCCGATCAAACCGATTATTTATTCGACAAGACAGTTTTTAAGGTCATTTTGAGTGTTTTATCAGGAAAATGTGGTGAATGGTCTAAATGTTTTGCTTTCTATTAGATTGTTTTATTACTTCGAGCCACAAATAAAATGGATCGATGAATAAAATGAAAATGTTAGCAGTGCTAGCTGTTACTACCGGTACGGCTTTGGCTTTTGCTTTTATGGCAGATCAAAAACCTATCAAAGGAATTGATATCAGTTCAATTGATACTACTATGAGCCCTAAAGATGATTTTTACCATTATGCAAATGGTAATTGGTTGAAAAATAATCCAATACCGGCCGATCAAAGCCGATGGGGGAGCTTCGATGTACTTTCTGAAGAAAACAACAAGAAGATTCGCAAGGCAGTTGAAAGTGTTGCTAAAGATACAAAAGCACCGCAAGGATCATTGCATCAAAAATTGCGTGACTTTTATTTGTTGGCAATGGATTCAGCTAAAGCTGAACTTCAAGGAATAAGCTTGATAAAACCCGATTTAGAGAAAATCGCTTCACTTAAATCTAAAAAAGACGTAGCTACATGTATGGCCGATCTTTCTGTAAAGGGTGTTGACAATGCATTTGGGTTTTATGTGGGTCGTGATTTAAAGAATAGCAGTTCTTATGTATTGTATATTTCGCAAAGTGGACTTGGATTACCTGATCGCGATTATTATTTAAAAGAAGACGAGCGTAATGCTAATTATCGTATTGCATATGTTGATCATATGACAAAAATGTTGTCGATGATCAATTATGCTAATCCAAAGCAAACTGCAGAGTCTATTCTTTCATTAGAAACGGATTTAGCAAAGATCTCTATGTCTCGTGTGGAAATGCGCGATGAAGAGAAAACTTATAATCCTCGTACTTATGATGAATTAACTAAAATGTCGCCATCATTTGATTGGAATGTGTACACTAAAGCTTGTGGTATTCCTACCGGTGGAAAAATCATTGTGAATCAACCTGAGTACATAAAGAGTTTTTCAACTATATATGAATCAGTTTCTGTTGATACTTGGAAAGCTTACTTAACATGGCATTATATTACTACCTATGCCAATCAATTGAATAGCGAATTTGTTAACGAGAATTTTAATTTCTACGGTAAAACATTAAATGGAACTCAAGTGATGCGTCCGCGTTGGAAGCGGGCATTAAGTGCTTGCGACGGATCAATTGGTGAAATAGTTGGCCAAATTTATGTTGAGAAGTATTTTAGTCCTGAACTTAAAGGTCGAGTTCAAGCAATGGTTAAAAACATTCTTGTTGCGTATAAGAATAGAATTAATCGCTTGGATTGGATGAGCGATGAAACTAAAAAGAAAGCACTTGAAAAATTAAGCCATTTTAATACTAAATTAGGGTATCCTGATAAATGGAAAGATTATTCAAAACTTGATGTTAAAGCCGATGCATTCGTGTTAAATGTTATGCGTGCCGAAGAGTTTTCTTTCAGGTTCATGATTAATAAATTAGGTAAACCTGTAGATAAATCTGAATGGCAAATGTTACCTCATCAAGTAAATGCATATTATGAACCTACTTTAAATGAGATCGTCTTCCCGGCAGCAATTATGCAACCTCCATTCTATTATCCTGAGGCCGATGATGCAACAAATTATGGGTCTTTAGGTGCTGTTATCGGACATGAAATTACTCACGGTTTCGATGATCAAGGATCTAAATATGACGGAAATGGTAATATGATAGATTGGTGGACAGAAAATGATCGCAAACTATTTGAAGAGAAATCGAAAGTGTTAATTGAATGCTTTAATAAATTCGAAGCACTGCCAGGTGTATTTGTCAATGGTGAGTTGACAATCGGTGAGAATATTGCTGACTTAGGTGGATTAAGTACAGCATATCAAGCGCTTCAAAATTCACGCGAAGGTATTGCTCCATTATTGATCAATGGATATAATGAAGAACAACGCTTCTTCCTAGCGTTTGGTCAAGTTTGGAAACAAAATATTAAAGAAGAAATGTTACGTAAACGTATTCTTACTGATGTTCACTCTCCTGCTAACTTCCGAGTATTAGGTACATTATCAAATATGCCGGAATTTTATAAGGCATTTGATGTGAAAGAAGGAAACGGAATGTATCGTAACGATAAAGACAGAGCTAAAATCTGGTAATAGTTTATTGCAAATAAAACGTACCAAGTTCTTATTTAAGCGGGATAATTTATCCCGCTTTTTTTGTGACTTATACTAAATAAAAAAGGGAGCAATGAGCTCCCTTTTTAGTATTTATAGAATGGTGATTAAACCGTTTCTTCTTTCTTCGACATTCTCTTTCTCGTATTTTCATCGAGGTGAACTTTACGCATTCTCAATGATTTCGGAGTGATTTCTAAGTACTCATCTTTCTCGATATACTCCATCGATTCTTCCAATGAAAACTTAACAGCCGGTGCAATACGAACGTTGTCGTCGCTACCGGAAGCACGCATGTTAGTGAGTTTCTTCGCTTCGCAAACGTTGATTACTAAATCATCGGGACGAATATGTTGTCCGATAACTTGTCCTGCATAAACAGCCTCACCCGGATCAGTAAAGAAGAATCCGCGATCTTGCATACGATCAATAGAGTAAGGAGTGGCAGTTCCTGTTTCTTTCGCTAACAATACTCCTGAAATACGTCCCGCGATTGGGCCTTTCCAAGGTTCGTAGCTTTTGAAACGGTGAGCCATCGTTGCACGTCCCGCTGTAGCAGTAAGTACGTTACTACGTAATCCGATTAATCCGCGAGCAGGAATTTCAAATTCAAGATGCTGAAGGTCACCCTTTGGCTCCATGATTTTTAATTCACCTTTCTTCTGCGTTACTAATTCAATTACTTTACCTGCAACTTCTTCAGGAGTATCAACTGTTAAATGTTCAACAGGCTCATGACGTTGTCCGTCGATTTCTTTTATGATTACCTGAGGTTGTCCTACTTGTAATTCATAACCTTCGCGACGCATCGTTTCAATCAAGATCGATAAGTGAAGTACTCCACGTCCGTATACTAAGTATGAATCAGGTGATTCAGTCTCAACAACACGCATCGCTAAGTTCTTCTCTAACTCTTTGTATAAACGATCACGAACGTGACGAGATGTTACAAAACGACCTTCTTTTCCGAAGAAAGGACTGTTGTTGATGGTGAAAAGCATACACATTGTAGGCTCATCAACAGAGATAGGAGTAAGGGCCTCCGGATTTTCAAAGTCAGCAATAGTATCACCGATATCGAAATCTTCGATTCCTGTTACGGCACATAAATCACCACACGTTACGATTTCTGCCTTACGACGACCTAAGCCTTCGAAAACAAAGATTTCTTTAATACGTGATTTCTTCATGGTTCCGTCGCGCTTCATCAAAGTAACCGGTTGGTTTTCTTTTAATGATCCACGGCTAATACGTCCGATAGCAATACGACCAACATATGAAGAGAAGTCTAATGATGTAATTAACATCTGAGGCGTTCCTTCAACGATTTCCGGTTTAGGGATGTAATCAATGATTGTATCTAATAAAGCTGTTACGTCGGTAGTAGGATTTTTATAATCGTAACTCATCCAACCTTGTTTCGATGAACCGTAAACAGTAGGGAATCCTAACTGATCTTCAGTTGCATCAAGGTGGAAGAATAAGTCGAATACTTTTTCATGTACCTCTTCAGGGCGACAATTTTCTTTATCTACCTTGTTGATAACCAACACGGCACGCTTGCCCATTTCAATTGCTTTTGTAAGTACGAAACGCGTTTGCGGCATCGGACCTTCAAAGGCATCTACTAACAAAATTACTCCGTCAGCCATGTTCATTACACGCTCAACCTCACCTCCGAAGTCGGCGTGGCCCGGTGTATCAATGATGTTGATTTTATGTCCTTTGTAGTTAACAGAAACGTTTTTAGCGACAATGGTAATTCCACGCTCACGTTCAAGGTCGTTGTTATCAAGAATCAAATCTCCCGTTTTTTCATTGTCACGGAATAATTGAGTTTGATGTAAAATTTTGTCGACCAATGTAGTTTTGCCGTGGTCAACGTGGGCGATAATGGCGATGTTGCGAATTGATTGCATGGGCGATCTGCGATGCAGTATTGATTTTTTATTGTTTTATTCCCTAAAACTCGAAGTTTTTGCCGGTTTGCTATTCTTTTATCGCTTATTGACTAATCCTCAATAATTACAATAAGCTGAATTTCAGACGGCTATGTACTTCATGCCTTTTAGGACTGCAAAGGTACGGCTTTTCCTTGGCACCTGATACAAATCAGTGAAATTGAATTGACATTTCTTTGACAAAACTCGAAAACTTTTATGGATTAAGTTTTGTTTAATATTTCAAGTAAAAAGTTAAACAAACCTAAAAACAAACAATTTAAACCCCACAAATCAATTCATTATGAAACAATCAATTTTAAAATTTTCAACTTTAGCGCTTGCAGCTGCTGTAATTATGACTTCATTTTCATCTTGCAAGGATGATGATGATGATACAGCTACACCAACAACAGGTACTGCAAAAATGATGGTAGTACATGCTTCTCCTGATGCTCCCGGAGTAGATCTTTATGTAGCCGGCTCTAAGGTTAATACCGATCCGGTAGAATTCTTAGATGCTACAGGTTATTTATCTGTAACAGAAGGAACTAGAAACGTAAAAGTGAATGTGGCAGGCACATCAACTACGGTTATTAATGCCGATTTGCCTTTCACTAAAAATGTGAATTACACATTATTTGCTGTTGACAGCGTTTCTAAATTATCTACTGTACGTTTAACCGACGATCTTACGGCTCCAGCAGCAGGAAAAGCTCATGTTCGTTTCGTTCACCTTTCTCCGAATGCTCCTGCAGTTGATGTCGCTGTAACAGGCGGAGCAGTAGTTTTTGCTAATAAATCGTTTAAGCAAGCAACTGATTTCACTCCGTTAGATGCAGGTACTTACAATTTAGAAGTTCGTGTGGCAGGTACTTCTACCGTGGCACTAGATCTTGACCCGATAACTTTAACAGCTGGTAAAATCTATACAGTTTATGCTGGCGGATTTTTAGGTGGAGTAGGTAGTCAAGCTTTATCGGCTAATATCATCGTTAACAATTAGAGTTCTTATAGGTAGGTTAAGGGGGGATGGCTTAATTGTCATTCTCCCTTTTTTTATGCGGTTAACTTTATGCAATATTTTGATTGGGTTCTTGTATCTTTGTGCTCTCTTATATGAAACTCCAGAAATCTTATCCGCTGAGCGAATTAGCTGCTCTTGTTGATGCCCGCGTTATTGGCGATGGCAGTATGTTGGTTACAGGTATTAACGAAATTCATCGTGTCGAGGCCGGTGATCTTACTTTCGTTGATCATCCGAAGTATTATGATAAGGCGCTGAATTCTGCCGCTACTTTTGTTATCATTAATAAAGAGGTGGAAGCTCCTGCAGGCAAAGCACTAATTTTTTCGGATGATCCTTTTAGAGATTACGTTTGGCTTTGTAAAAATTTTATGCCTTTCGTGCCTTCAACATCGGCTATTCATCCTTCTGCTAAAATTGGCCAGGGTACCGTGATTCAACCGAATGTTTCTATTGGTCCGAATGCTGAAATCGGGAAAAATTGTCTTATCCATAGCGGTGTAGTAATCTACGATCATTCCGTTATTGGTGATAACGTGGTTATTCATGCGAATGCCGTACTAGGTGCCGATGCTTTCTATTTTAAACGTCGCCCTTCGCATTATGAAAAAATGCATTCATGCGGTCGCGTGGTAATTCACGATGATGTTGAAATCGGTGCAATGTGTACGATTGATCGCGGTGTTTCTGCAGATACCATCATCGGACAAGGTTCTAAACTCGATGATCATGTGCATGTTGGTCACGATACTGTTATCGGTAAGAATTGCTTGTTCGCGGCTCAAGTAGGTATTGCAGGTTGTGTGAATATCGAAGATGAGGTTATTCTTTGGGGACAAGTTGGCGTTCAGAAAGATTTAACGATTAGTAAAGGCACGGTTGTTCTCGGACAAAGTGGTGTTCCTAAATCGCTTAAAACAGGAACTTACTTTGGTAGTCCGGTGAAGGAAGCTCGCGAAAAAATGAAAGAATTGGCGCTTATGAATCGCTTGCCTGAACTTGTTGAAAAGTTAAAGTAATAACCCTCACCTAAGGTTTATCTTGTATGTAGTTTCGTACAATGACCTTGGTAAAAGAACCGGCATTGGGATCGCATTCAGAATTGAACGTTAAAAAACTGCAATTGCATTGGCTCTTGCAGATTACCAAGGCAATTAATTATAATTTGCCGGCGGCTCAGCTTTTTGAAATTTACGAGACCGTAATGCGTGATCAGCTGAAGGTTAAAAAATTATTGTTGTTTATTCATGAGCAGACATGGCATAAAATGCTGTCGTACGGACTCGATGAAGATTTTCATGTTGATCAAGTAGAAGAACGACTGAATGAAATCAGTCAGATGCAACTCAATAATGTGGCAATGCCGGATTGGGTGCACGGATTCGAAAGTATTATTCCCGTATTTCATAATAACCAAGCCCTTGCTTATGCATTTATCGGTGGCACCGAGCATGAAGAGATTACGGGGTTAAAAGAAGTTTTACCTTTCATTCATACCATTACCAATATTATTGTTGTTGCAATCGAGAATAAGCGATTGACACGTGATACTATCCGACAAGCTCAAATGGAGAAGGAGTTAGAACTAGCGGCACGCATGCAAAACATGTTGTTCCCTGCTCATCTTCCTTCGAATAAGAAAATCGATTTAGCAGCGACATATCTTCCCCACGAATTAGTAGGAGGAGATTACTACGATTATATCGAATTGAATGAGCATGAACTGATGATTTGTCTTGCTGATGTTTCAGGAAAAGGAATTTCAGCGGCTTTGTTGATGTCGAATTTTCAAGCCAACTTAAATGCAAAGGCTCTTTATTCGAATTCGTTAAAAGCTCTGATTCACGATTTAAATAGTAGTGTAAATAAATCGGCGAAAGGCGAGAAGTTTATAACCGTTTTTATTGCGGTGTTAAATACCCAAACGCATATTGTTAAATACATCAACGCGGGACATAATCCTCCGTTCATTTATGCCGATGGCGAATTTGTTTTACTCGATAAAGGAACAACAGGACTAGGCATGTTTGAAGAATTACCATTTATCCACGAGGGAATGGTACATCTAAAACCCGGCTCAACATTGTTTTGCTATACCGATGGAGTAGTGGAGCAAGAAAATGAAAAAGGTGATATTTTCGGAATGGAAATTTTGATGGATTTAATTAAAGAAAATGCCGATGCTTTTACGATGAAAGATTTGCATTATAGAATAATTGAATCCTTTACGAAATTCAAAAACAACACCGAAGCAATCGATGATGTTACCTTGTTAAGCTGCCGATCGCTCGCTTAACTTTTGTGCCGTATGGTCGTCGTAGTAGATTTCTAAAGCTACTAACGCAGCAATGAATCCCCAAAAAGGTACAGCCGCTTTTTCGGTATCAAGGAAGTAGTTTAATCCTCCGTGAATCCAATAGGTTACTAATCCCATTAATAGTCCCTTTACTAATCCTCTTGTGCTTTTATCGTTGCAGCGACGCAAGAATTTTGCTGATCGTTGTATAACGACTGCGGCTATGAGAATAAAAGTGATTGGTCCTAAAATTCCTTGCTCCGATAATGGACCTAAGTATTCGCTATGCGAACCTCCTCCTTCAGCAAAGTTGGTACTGATGCCCGAGCGTTCAGAGTATTTTTGATAGCGTCCGTATTGGAACATGTATGTCCCAGGACCATATCCGAAAATAGGTTTGTCTTTAAACATCCGCAATGCACACGACCATCTGTTTAGTCGTTCAATATTTGAATCGTCGGTTGAGATATTACCAATCGATTGTACGTGCGCTGAAAAATCGGTAGATGATGTTTTGTCGTTTCTTTCAAGGTACATGGTGATTTGCACATGAAATAACGCATAGGTAATTACTACTAACGCAATTCCGGTGTAAACCATCCAATCTTTAATGCGAAATACGTAAACCAAATAACAAGCTAATCCTCCCGCTAATGCTACCCATGCCGCTCGCGTATAAGAAAGTACAATGGCAGTTACTAATAACACGAACATTAATATTGCATTGGTTCTTGCCTTCTTGGTCTCTTCGGGATTAACAATTAATGCGATTAACAGAGGAATAAAGAATGCAATTACTGCTGCATAAGCTGTATGGTCGTTGTAAAACGGAACCATTGCGATATGTGCGTTTTTCTCGGTGAATCCTGCGGCTGCTTGATTAGCCATAGTAATCAAACAAACTATACCTAAAGGAATCATATAGAGCCACAAGAATTTCTTAATGTTCTTGTAATGCGAGAATAAATACAATACCATGAAATAGAAAACCGATATGTAGCAGAATCTAGCTAACGTCGATTTAAAAGATACCATCGGCATTGAGCTCGTTGCTGTAGTTATCGAGTACCAAAACAAATGGAAGAATATCATCCATGTTACAGGATGATTGGTGATGCGTTTGTCTAATCCACCTTCCGATAAAATCTTTAACCAGAAGACTAAAAACAATCCAAACATAATTGGTTCACTCGGTAAACTTACGCCAATGCCAATACTCGTTTTAGCAAGGTTGATAGAAAAAGGAGTTACGAATACTGAAAGATAAACTACTAAATCAAGACGAAATATCGTCATGAGAAGTAGGATAAGTGCAAAGGGGAGTCCGACTGAAAATAAATATCCTTTAATCAATCCGTAAGCAATCACAGAACATATAAGTACTGTAATCGCATAAAACCAGCGAACCTGATTTTTGTCGAGTTGATAGAAAGATGATTTAATCGGCTGCACCGTTTTTTTACGCTTCTAGTTGTTGTAAAAGTCGGTCGCGATATTGCTCTTGATAAACAATTACGATAACAGCTACTAACATTACTGATAAAGAAAACATAATCATTATCAACGCACGCTTAGGTGAATCTTTTTTCTCCGGTACTAGTGGAGGAGAAACCGTATTGTGGAAATCAAGATCTTTTTGTGCATCATTTATTGCAGTCTCGTAATTCTTACGATAGTCGTTATACGTTCCTCGAACTCTCCAAAGTGTTTCTTTCAAGAACATATATTCAGCTCCTTTTTCTTCGAAGTTTTTTTGCATAGTAGCCATCTTCGCATTAGCTCCGCCTCCTGCCATTACTCTATAATATTCACGAGCAAAACTTCCAACTTGTTGTTCGAAATCGGTAATGCCATATTCTTTACGAATAGTTGTCATTTGCTCATCTAATGAATCCAAGATAAGTTTCTCATGATCCATCATTACTTTATTTACGCTTGCTGCTTCTAAAGCACGAATGTGAATTAATGATTTTGCTTTTTGATCCATGAAGTGAATTAAACCCGCACAAAGCTGTTGAGCCATTTTAGGATCTTCATCGAACACTGCTACTTCAATAGCTTCATATTGATTTTTTCCTACGCTGATGTTGTCATCCATGCGTTTCATCATTTCGTACCAAGGATAACCGTTTACCGAGTCAATACCATAGTGCTTATAAAGATGAAAGGTTTTTACTAGGCTATCACGCACATCTTCCGAGCTTAATAGCTGTACCATTTGTTCCGTAGGAGTTTCTTTCGAATACGGTGATAAATTGGCAGGATACAATACGGCCGACGATTTATACATCGGCTTCATAATGAATGGAAGCGTAATTATAAAGCCCGCTATCGCTGAGGCAACGAATATCTGAAGCAGTTGCTTTTTCCACTTCTTCAAGATTCGTAGTAATTTAATGGTATTCAACTGATCGGTTTCTGTAGCCGCCTTGTTCATGGTACTGTAGATTACATATTAAGGGTCGGCAAAAATAACGTAAAAGAGGCTGCATTCCTTGTCCACAATGCAAAATAGATTTTATTGAAAATGAAGACTTGAAGACGTAAGATGAAAATCTGTCTTTATTGATATAAATAGCTGAAAATGAATGTTATGCTTTTTCTGACTTGATCAGTTTTACCAATTCTCGAGGTCTGATCAAGTACAAAAGAAGCGATATCATGAAGCAAGCTGCTACTCCCAGCATTCCTTTCATCATCCAATGTCCTTCTGTTGAATGCAGGAAATAGAAGATTCCAAAGCTCAATCCGATGAATAATAAGTAGCGTAATCCTAAATTCCATTGGAATTTAAAGTGAAATACTCGGTGCGCTAACCAGATCTGTAATCCTGCAGTAATGAATTGGGTAGTCATACTGGCAGTAGCCGCTCCCAACGATTGCATTTTAGGAATCAATATAAGGTTGAGTGCTATGTTCATAATCATTCCCGACATAGCTACTAAATTCAAGTATTTAAGATTTCCGTTCGCGGTTAATAACGTCCCGAAAATATAAACAGAGCTAATTGCTAAAAAACAGCTCATAATGAGTCTGAATACTGCTGCCGATTCTACTACATGTGCATGATACAATAAGCCCATTATATCTTGGCTGAAGAAGAAACAGAATGATATTACTGTGATAGCAGGAATTGCGATAAAGGAGAAAGATAATTCAACCAATTCCTCCAATGGCTGCTTCTTTTTTATCATTTGCGAAAACATTGGTAACAATAACCCGCTGAAGAGGTAGGCGATCATATTGGATGCATCTAACAGTCGATAGCTTTGTGCGTAGATACCTGCTTGCTCGGCTCCATTGGGTAATAGTCGTTCAAGCATTACCGAGTCAATTCGGTTATAGAATGTCATCAACAAAATCAATATCGCAAAGGGATAACTCTGCTTTAGAATGATCAAGAAGAACTTCGGATTCCATTGTAGTCGGTTGAGTTTCGCCTTGCTACTTACAATTAGGAAGGTAACCAATATCGTTATTAGGTACGCAAAAGTCTGAGCCCATACAAACCACTCAATCCTGAATTGTCCCTCGGTGCAATTGCCCCATAATAAAATCGAACAGATGATGATCATTATAGCTCTGTCGAGGACCGAAATCATACTGTCGATACGGAATAAGTGGAGGCCGGCAATATTCGAACGGAGATAAAGAATAAAGGAAATGAGGCCTTGATTCAATAATAAGATGCCTAACATCCATAGTTGAGATCCTTTATATCCGAGTATCAAGGCAACGCCTAGGCTCACTATTGCATATACTCCCGCCAATACCAAGCGAAGCATTATGATTCCACTTAAGTGCTTCTGAAGCAAGTGGTTATGTTGAGCAATGTTGCGGTTATTGAAGTTCGTGATTCCAATATCCAACAAAATATTGAACAAAAAGCTGAAGTTGAAGAGGGCAGAATATAAACCGTACGACTCGGCACCTACAGTATTTTGTACCGCACGGTCGATGCCCAAAAGCCAAAAGGGCTTGATAAGCAGGTTCAACAGTAGCAAAAATGCCAGGTTGGTGATAAATTTTTTCTGCATCACTTGATTCGGGCGCAAAAATACATCAATTTAGAGGAGAATTTGTAGGAAATCGATGGCAAATGCTCAATCTTCATTATAATAACAGGGTTTTAGAGGCCGGTATCGACGAAGCGGGACGAGGTTGTTTAGCCGGCCCCGTAGTAGCTGCTGCAGTTATTTTGCCTGTTGGTAAGAAGCTCGATTGGTATGAGGCATTGAATGATTCGAAGCAATTACCTGAGTCGATGCGTGACCGTTTGAGAACGCTTATCGAACAAGATGCTTTGTCGTGGTCGGTGGCAATGATTAGTCCAGAGGAAATTGACCGCATCAATATTTTAAATGCAACTTATAAGGCAATGCATACTGCAATCGCCGGACTAAAGGTTGAACCCGAGTTATTGTTGATTGATGGAAATCGCTTTAAGCGTTATGCAGGAATCGATCATGTGACCATCGTTAAAGGTGACGGAAAGTATCTTTCGATTGCTGCTGCATCGGTGCTGGCAAAGACTCATCGTGATGAGCTCATGAAAAAGCTGCACAGTGAATTTCCTCAATATGCATGGGATCGAAATAAAGCTTATGGTACGGAAGTACATGTGCAGGCAATCCATAAATACGGATTAACTCCACACCATCGTAAGAGCTTTCAGTTGAAAGAACAACAACTGGCGTTATTCTGATTTTCTACTCTACAATCAGCTTTTGAGTGTAAGTTGAATTATCGTTTGCTATTACTTTAATCAGATAAATTCCCGCTGATAAATTGCTGATGTTTATTGTTGATTTTTCGTTGTACAATAAAGTGAAATCAGACTGAAGTTTCCCTGTAATATCAAATATAGCTGCTGAATTTAATTTCAATTTGCTACTTAATTGTATTTCTGATTTCGCAGGGTTAGGGTAGATGCGAATGCTGTTTTCAGGGATGTTGTTTTCTGCAACCGATGTTGACGTATTCGATCGAATAGCAACTGCTTCTTTGCAATTGTCGAAGTTTCTAAACATGTCAAAGTATTGCGGTCCATTGAATATAAAAGGAAGGGTACTTATTACTAATCCCGTTACCATTGAAACACCTATCATATTTATTCCGTCGCTGTAATAGTATATCATGGTAAAAGGATCAATAGCCGCACCTCCATTTAAAGTATATCCACCATAAGAAACCGGGGATTGTGAAATAATGGTCACTATACCAGTTATAGGATCAATTTTGCCTAATCGAATAGTGCATGAGTCGAGGGTAGAAGGGGTCCAAGGATTAGGTGAATTGCTGAAGTAGTTTGTTCTAACTAAACCGTATAATGCTGTGTCGGCGCAACTGTAAGTGAAGTTGTCGAAATATTGGTTTGTAACAGTTCCAATAGGAGCATTGCTGTAAATACTTCCGTTGTACATATCTAATCCCACCAAATGTGATCCTGTTGAATAGTAATACACCATTTGATATGGATCAATTGCACTTCCTGCTAAGGCAAATCCTTGTCCTACTGATAAAGGCGAGATTTCTGTAATAACTCCTGTATTCGTATTTGCTTTTGCTAAATAAAGAGAACCCACTGTCATCATTAAGGTTGAATCGAAATAATTTCTTCTGGCAAGTCCGTACATAGTACTATCTGAATTACAGAAGCGGAAATTGTCGAAGTAACTTGCACCCTTCGGATTACTTAATGTGGCTTGATTAATTAATTGTCCGGTACTCAAATCAAGTGTATTCATTTTTGATGCACCAATGAAAATATAGGTATTGTCGTAAGGATTTAGTGCTGCTCCTGTGAGATTAATTGCATCGTTAAATCCGGTTACACTGGCAGGAGTAACTACACCTGTAATGGTATTATATAACCCTAATCGAATAGAAGTTGAATCGTAGACCTGAGAGATAATTGAAGAATCAAAAGGATTAACAACATACGAATAATAATTCTGACGAGCTATTCCATAGATCGTATTTGCCGTTTGGGCAAACGCGAAACTTACTGTTAGCAAGATTGAAACGGAGAGTAAAATTTTTTTCATTGTGTTGATTTGGCTTATCAAATATAAAACAAAATGTTTTAACAACAGTACGAGAGAAAAGTTTTTTTAATGACTTAATTTGACCCTGCTTCCTTACGAATTCGGATTTGTGGCTATTTTCGCGCTATGAATAGAGAGGAGTTGATGGCTTTATCGACCGATGAAAAGTTGGTTTTTAAGCAAAGATTTATCGATCATTGCCATGCTATTTTGAATGATAGGGTTGCTATGTTAGAGGAGGCTGTGAAGGATGCCCAAGATTCAGCCAATAATGAGGATAAAAGTTCGGCCGGCGACAAGCATGAGACCGCTAGGGCTCTTAGTCAGAATTCCCGTGATTTAAATGCTTCGGTTCTAGCCGAGGCTTTAAAAGAACGTGATTTTTTATTGAGTTTGAAAGATACTGATCCGGCAGAATTTGTGAAAAATGGTGCTGTAGTGTTGACATCGTCATTTAATGCATTTGTTTGCATCAATTTAGGAAAAGTCGACTTCGAAGATCTTTCTATTATGAGTATTTCTCCTTCAGCACCTATTGCACAAAAGATGTTAAAGCTTAAAAAGGCTGACAAATTCAACTTTAATAACCGCGAAACGTTGCTTTTGGATGTGTTTTAATAGCTTTGCAGAGGAAAAAGATTATTTATGCTGACCAATAACGATATTCTGAAAAAAATCCGTGTTGCTTTAGAGTTACGGGACGACGATATTATTGAGATTTTAAAATTAAATGATTTCGAAATCACGAAGAGCGAGTTGAATGCTTTGTTTCGTAAAGAAGATCATCCGAATTATGTGCCTTGCGGCGATCAGCTGCTAAGGAATTTTTTAAACGGACTCATTACTTACAAAAGAGGACCAAAGCCTGAATCAGGAGCAAAAAAAAGAGGTGATTTGTAGTCACCTCTTTTTTTGTATTTATAGATTATTTTTCGTCTGCACTCGGACCATATAATCCCGGTACCGCTACATCATTAAGACGTAAATAAACCGAAAGTTGTCCGCGGTGATGAATCATATGATTGAATACCATGTTTCTTAAAACAACTCCTTTCGGAAGTGTGAAAATAACATGTTCTCCGTTTCTTAATGTCCACATTTTACCGTATTCTTCGTCAGAAGCCCCACTAAATGCAGCTTTAGCCTTTTGATACATCTTTTCATGTAATGCTAAGAGTTCTTCTGTATTGGTAACAACAGGTGTCGGAACATAGTTTACAGAGAAATCTAATTCATTTTGATTAATAGTTACGGCTGCCCATTCCCATAATTCTGCAACGTGACGAGCAAGGCGCTCGATCGACATCGATTTGTCATGTGGTTTATAAGCAGGGTCGTTAAACGGAACTCGTTCTAATATTCTTTTTGAACTAGCATATTCATGATCTAGTTCTGCTAGGTAAGATTGACTTAGTGACATATGAATGTTATTTGTGCAAACATACATTTTTTTCTTATTCTTCGGTTTTATTTAGAAGCTTTGATAATAGCGCGTAAGAACCTTTGCTAACTACTTTTATGCCTTCTTTAATTGTCTCTGAGGACATTAATTCAGTATATCCGTTTTCTGAGACGCCGGTAGTTACTTGGATTTTCCTGTATTTTAAATTACTTTCTTCAATAAATACAAAAAAGTCGTTGCCATGTTGCGTTACAGATTCACTTGGAACTGCTATCGCCATGCGCTTTCCTGAGGCGATTTTTCCTTTCATAGTCATACCAGG